>DATFDV010000001.1:0-12079 GCA_035251855.1 Burkholderiales bacterium
GGATCGTCGACGTAGCGGTAATGCGATTCGTTCTGCTGCCAGGGTCCGCGCTCGGCGGGGCCGGCGGCGATCTCGGTGCTGCCGTGCCAGACCAGCGCGGCAAGGGCGAGCGTTACGGGTTCCATGCTAGGTTGCCTTCCATGAGGTTGCGACACCTGACTGCCATGGCGGTTCTTTCGCTGGCGAGCGGCTGGGCGCAGGCGTGCCTATTCGCGACCAGCACGCCGCCGGAAGGGTGGTATCAGTGGGCCGCTAACGGACTTTTCGCCGGCGACGTCACCGCGCTGGAGAAGGACCCGCAGAAGCCGGTCGACGTGATCACCGTCCGCGTGGTCGAGACCTTCAAAGGCCCCGACGCGACCAACGCCACACTCACAGTGCGCGTTCCCAGCCGCAACTGGAATGCCTGCAAACTGGAAGTGCCGGTCGCCGGGGCGCGCGTCCTCGTCGCCATGAACGCGAACAGCGAGGTCCTGCTGGTGCCGCTATCTACGGCTTATGCCGAGAAACTACGGGCAATTCGGGGTCAGGTTCGCAATTAGACGATAACGTGTGAGGCGGCCCCGTCGGTGCTGATGTTGGCGCCGTTGAGATAACGCCCGCGCTCCGAGGCGGCGAAGACGACAATGTCGGCGAGCTCTTCGGGCTCGGCGGGCCGGCCCATCGGCAGGCGCGCCACCATCTGCTGGTAGGCCTGCTCTTCCGAGACGTTGGCGCGCTTGGCCTCGGCCTTGAGGCCCTGGGCGACGCGCTCGGTCTTGGTGACGCCGGGGTTCAGGCCGACCACGCGCACGCCCTTGCCGGCATACGCATACGCAAGGCCCGCGGTGGCGAGCATCAGCGCGGCATTGGCGGCGCCGCCGGCAAGGTGGGTGGGCGAGGCAACCTTGCCGCCCGAGCCGATGACGTTGATCACCACACCGCGCCCGCGCTGGCCCATGCGCTTGATCAACGGGTCGATGACGTTGATGTAGGAGAAGTACTTCGCGTCCATGCCGGCGCGCCACGCGGCGGGCGTCAGGTCGTCGGCGTCGGTGCGCTTGGCGGCGCCGGCCGAATTCACCAGAATGTCGATAACGCCGAATTCCTTCTCGACGCGCTCGATCATCGCGGCGGCCGCGGCGGCATCCACGAGATCGGCGGCGAGGACATAAGCCTCTTTTAGAGAAGCTTTCGCCTTATCGAGATTTTCCTTCGAGCGGGAAACCAGGGCGACTTTCGCGCCCTCGGCGATGAAAGCCTTCGCACAGGCGAGGCCGATGCCCTTGCTGCCGCCGGTGATGAGAACCTTCTTGTCCTTGAGGCCGAGATCCATTCCTACTCCGCGGTGATTTTGCGCGCCTTGATCAGCCTGCCGAAGCGCTGCACTTCGGCGGCGATGAACTTGGCCGCCTCTTCAGGCGTGGTGAGGTAGGCGTCAAAGCCCTGCTGGTTGAACTTCTCGGTCATCTCTTTGGAAGTGAGCGCGCTGCGCAGCGCACCGTTCACGCGGCCGACCACCTCGCGCGGCGTGCCGGCCGGCGCGAGCAGCGCGAGCCACTGCGTGAACTGGAAGTCCATGACGCCCGCCTGCTGCATGGTCGGAACCTCTGGCAGCAGCGCCGAGCGCCTGGTGTCGGTGACGGCGAGGGCGCGCAGGGTGCCCGCCTTGACGTGCGGCAGCGCCGCCGAGAGCGTGGGAAAGCTCATCTCGACCTGGCCGGCAAGCGTGTCGAGGAGCGCCGGGCCGCCGCCGCGGTAGGGCACGTGAAGGATGAAGGTGTTGGTGGAATCCTTGAACATCTCGGCGCACAGGTGGAAGGTGGTGCCGACGCCGGCCGAGGCGTAGTTCAGCTTGCCGGGATTCGCGCGCGCCATTTTTATCAGTTCGTCGACCGTGTTGGCTTTCACCCGCGCCGGAACCACCAGCACGTGCGGCGCGGTCGCCACCATGCCGATCGGCGCGAAGTCCTTCACCGGGTCCCAGGACAGCTTGTCGAACAGCGCCTGGTTGGTGGCGAGCGGGATGGTGTTGAGGACCAGGGTGTAGCCGTCGGGCTTGGCGCGCGCCGCGGCTTCCATGCCGATGTTGCCCGAGGCGCCGGTGCGGTTGTCGATCACGATCTTGCCGCCGAGCTCGCGCGCCAGCGGCTCGGCGATCAGGCGCGCCATGATGTCCACGCTGCCGCCGGGCGGGAAGGGCGCGATCATGCGGATCGGCTGGGTCGGGTAGCCCTGGGCGCCGGCCGGATGAGCCAGCAGCACGGCAATGGCGCACAGCATTGTTTTAAACATCGGTCGCCTCCACACGGGCCGCCATCTTAGGGGATTCCTGTTGCGCCGATGAAACACTTCGCGTTTCGACAATTGAAAACGCCCATCGGGCGGACGTACATTAGGCGCACTCGAACACCAAGAAAGGCAGGGAGAGTGTGAAACGCCAGCTTCTAGCAGCCGCAGTTGCCTCCGCCTGCGCCATGCCGGCCATGGCCCAGATGCCCGACGGCCTCCAGATCTATGGACGCGTCAACGTGACCGGCGAGCGCATCACCGTCGACGACAGCAGCAACACGGCGGTACAACCCAACCAGTCGAATTACGAGCTGGTGGACAACTCGTCGCGCATCGGCCTGCGCTACAAGAGGGAATTGGTTCCGGGCAACAGCATCCTGTTCCAGATCGAGAGCCGCGTGAATCTGACCGATGGTGGCGACGTGCTCTCCAGCCGCGACAGCTACATCGGCCTGGCGGGCGACTCCTGGGGCACCATGCGGCTGGGCCGCACCATCGGCCCGGTGTACTACGCCACCTACGATTACATCAGCATGCACAACCACGACACCGGCACGTCGTCGGACGCGCTGCTGGCGGGCACCGTGGTGGGTAACCAGGGCTTCATGAACAACACCATCTGGTACACCAGCCCGAAGTTCGGCGGCGTGACCATCGACTTCGCCTTCTCGCTGCTCGGCGAAGAGCGCGTCGACCCCGGCATGGACCAGCCGCGCCACCTCGGCCTGGTCGCCTCCTACGACGCCGGACCCCTGCACCTGGCGTTGTCGTACGCGAATACCGAGAACGACGCCGACCTCGACCCGGCTGCAGGCAGCAATACGGCCAGCAGCGCCACCGCGTGGACCTTCGGCGGCGCGTATGACTTCAAGTTCATGGTGCTTGGCGCCCTGTGGGAAATGGCCGAGCGCGACGTCCTCGGCGGCAGCGTCGACAGCGACTATTGGCGCATCGCGGCCATGTTCCCGTTCGGCCAGCACGAGCTCCACATCAACTACGGCCTTGTCGATGCGGACAACGACGCCGGCGCCCAGCAGTGGACGCTCGGCTACAACTTCAACATCACCAAGCAGACCAAGGTCTACGCGTTCTACACCACGGTGGAGAACGACGACAACGGCAACTTCGTGATGGGTGGCTCCACGAACACCTTCGTGGGCGTCACTGGAGCAAGCTACTCCTCGATCGCCATCGGCGTTCGCCACAACTTCTAAGCTAGTCACAGCGAAATCGGGGACGGAGCCCTATCTAATTAGGGCTCCGTCCCCGAATCTTTTGCGTCCGGGCACGTTATGATTCCCGGGCATGAGGTCGCAGCCCGCCCTTCTCGCAGTGCTGATCGTGGCCTTCGCCGCGCCGGCTCTGGGCGATGATGCGGCCGATTGCGCGGGCAGCGACCCGGCCGCGGTCCTCGCCGCCTGCACGCGCATCATCGGCACCGCCGGCGCGCCGGCGCCCCGCGTGGCCGAGGCTTATTCGAAGCGAGGCATCCAGCTCGCCCTGCAAGGCGATTACGAGAAGGCGCTCGCCGATCTTGGCCAGGCGATCCGCCTCGATCCCAAGGGCGCCGCCGAGAGCTACCACACGCGTGGGCGTATCTACGCCGACCAGGGCCGCGGCGACGCGGCGATCGCCGAGTTCGACGCTGCGATCAACACCGATCCGGGCCACGCCGACGCCCTGATCAGCCGCGGCAGCCTGCGCTTTCTGGCGGCGCGCGGCGCCGACGGCACGTTCAACAAGCGTGCAGTCGACGCGGCGATGGCGGATCTCGGCAAGGCCATCGAGGTGTCCCCGAAGTATGCGGAGGCCTACATCGCGCGCGGAGGCGCCTACCTCGCCACCAGCCGGCTGCCGCAGGCCGTCGCCGACTTCGACCAGGCGGTCAAGCTCGAGCCGCGAAACGCGAACGCGTATCTCAACCGCGCTGTGGCATTGGTGTTCCAGAAGCAATTCGCGCGCGCGGAGGCCGACTTCAACCGCGCGGCCAAACTCGAACCCGGAAATACCGCCATCTATCACGAGCGCGCCGCGGCGTTCCTCCTGCAAGGCAAGAGGTCCGAGGCGGTTGCCGACTACCGCAAGGTGCTGGCGCTCGATTCTTCGCACGCGCAAGCCAGGGCGGCGCTCAAGCGCCTCGGCGCGGCGCCGTAGGGTCCCGATGAAGGCGCCGCCGTTTGCCTACGCGAAACCGCGCTCGCTTGCGGAGGCACTGGAGCTCTTGCAGCGTCCGGGCGCGAGGATCCTCGCCGGCGGCCAGAGCCTGATCCCCTCGCTGAACATGCGGCTGTCTTCTCCGGAGCTGCTGGTCGACATCACCGGCCTCAAGGGCCTCGCCAATATCGAAGCGCGCGACGGCGCGGTGCGCATCGGCGCGCTTTGCACCCACACCGGCGTCGAGCGCTCCCCTGAAGTGCGCGAGCACCTGCCGCTGCTCGCCGAGGCGGTGGCGCACATCGCCCATCCGGCGATCCGCAATCGCGGCACCCTGGGCGGCAGCCTGGCGCTCGCCGATCCGAACGCCGAGCTGCCGGCGTGCGCGCTGGCGCTGGATGCGGTGCTGATCGTCGCCGGCAGGAAAGGCGAGCGGCGGGTGCCGGCCTCCGGTTTCTTCAAAGCGCTCTTCGAGACCGACCTCAAGCCCGACGAGATCCTGGTCGGCGCGGAGTTTCCCAAGGCGGCGAAATCCGTGTTCCTAGAGCTCGCGCGGCGCCAGGGCGACTACGCCATCGTCGGGCTCGCCGGGACGAGCCGCGGCACCGAGAAGCGCATCGCCTTCTTCGGCGTTGCCGCGACCCCGATCCTGCTCAAGGCCAAATCCCTGGAAGAAGCCATGAAAGCGCTTCCGACGCCAAACGCTGACCTCTACAACACTTCGGCCACCAAGCGGCACCTCGCCGGCGTACTTCTCGAGCGCGCATGGAACAAGCTCTCGTAATCACCCTGACCGTCAACGGCACGCAGGTGACGCGCAGCGTCCAGGCGCGCCAGCATCTCGTGGACTTCCTGCGCGAGGAGCTCGGCCTCACCGGGTCGCACATCGGTTGCGAGCACGGCGTGTGCGGTGCGTGCACGCTGCGCGTCGACGGCGACATCGTGCGTGGCTGCCTGATGCTCGCGGTGCAGGCGAACGGCTGCCGCGTCGAGACCATAGAAGGCCTGTCCGATTCGAAGGAGCTGGAGAAGCTGCAGAAGGCATTCCACGAGAAGAACGCGCTGCAGTGCGGGTTCTGCACGCCCGCGATGCTGATGGCGGCGCAAGATTTGATTCGGCAAGGCAAGAAGACGACCAGAGATCAAATAAGAAGCCATATTTCGGGCAACTACTGCCGATGCACGGGCTATCAAGCGATCGTTGATGCAATAGAGGAAGTCATCCATGGGCAAGGCTGAGCTTCCCCTGCACGCGCCAGGCGCCAAGGTCGATCGCGGCTACATCGGCGAGAGCGTGCCGCGGCCGAACGCGGCGCGCCTGCTGCAAGGCCGCGGCGCATTCACCGATGACCTGCGCTTCCCGCGCCTCGCGCATGTCGCGTTCTTCCGCAGTCCCCATGCCCATGCACTCATCAAAAAACTGGACCTCGAACCGGCGAGGCGGCAACCCGGGGTCATCGGCGTGTTCGATGGTCGCGCGGTCGCCGAGTACTGCACGCCATGGGTGGCGGTGCTCGCGCACCTGAAGGGCATCAAGTCGCCGCCGCAGCACGCCATCGCCATCGAGCGCGCCTGCTGGCAGGGCGAGGCGGTGGCGGCGGTGGTGGCCGAGTCGCGCTCGCAAGCCGAGGACGCGGTGCAGCTGATCGAGGCGGAATGGGAGGAATTGCCGGTCGTGGTGGACATGGAGGATGCGTTAAGAAACACAACAACCATCCATTCCGATCTCGGCGACAACATCTGCTTCAAGCGCGAGCACGACACCGGCGGCGTCGACGAGGCATTCGCCAAGGCCGACGTGGTCGTCGAGGACACTTTCCACTTCGGCCGCCACACCGGCGTATGCCTCGAGGGCCGCGCGATCCTCGCCGACTACAACGCCGCCGAGCATTCGCTCACCGTGTACCACGCCACCCAGGCGCCGCACATGATGCAGGACATCTTCTCGCGGCACCTGAACATTCCGGAAGCAAACGTGCGCGTGATCGCGAAGGACGTCGGCGGCTCCTTCGGCATCAAGGTGCACGTCTACGCCGACGAGATGGCAACCGCGGCGCTGTCCGTGATGCTGCGCCGGCCGGTCAAGTTCGTGGCCGATCGCCTGGAGTCCTTTCTCTCGGACATCCATGCTCGCGAGCACCGCGCCAAGGTACGCATCGCCTGCAGCAGGGCGGGGGACATACTTGCATTCGAACTGGATGACCTGACGGCCATTGGTCCCTACTCGGTCTACCCGCGCACCAGTGGCATCGAGGGCAACCAGGTTGTTAACCTCACCGGCGGTCCGTACAAGCACCAGAAGTACAAGGCGAAGATGCACGTGGTGTTCACCAACAAGAACGTCACCTGCCAGTACCGCGCCGTCGGCCACCCGATCGCGGTGGCGCTCACCGAGGGCATCGTTGATCTCGCCGCCCAGAAGCTCGGCATGGATCCCGCTCAATTCAGAAGACTCAATTTAATCGCGGATGACGCCTATCCCTACACGTTCCCGTCGGGCATCAAGTTCGAGAAGCTCTCGCACCACAAGGCCCTGGACCTGCTCTTGAAGATCACCAAATACGACCAGCTCAGGGCAGAGCAAAAAACCCTGCGCGGGAAGGGCATCTACCGCGGAATCGGTCTCGCGGCGATGATCGAAGTGACGAATCCGTCGCCGGCGTTCTACGGCGTCGGTGGCGCGCGCATCTCTGCGCAGGACGGCGCCACGATCCGCTTCGAGCCGACCGGAATGGTGACGGTGATGTGCAGCGTCACCGAGCAGGGGCAGGGCACCGAGGGCATCTTTGCGCAGATCGCCGCCAGCGCGGTCGGCGTGTCGATGGAGAAAGTGAAAGTGATTACCGGCGACACCGGCGTCACGCCCTACGGGGGCGGTACCTGGGCCTCGCGCGGCGCGGGCATCGGCGGCGAGGCCGTGCTGCTCGCCGGACGCGCGTTGCGCTCGAACATGCTCGACGTCGCTGCGGCGATTTTGAAGATGGACAAGCACGAGCTCGATGTCGTCGAGAACAATGTCGTCAATCGACTCACCCGGGAACCAAAAATGCCGCTGGCCGAGCTCGGCCGCGTGGCCTACTTCCGGCCCGACACGCTGCCGATGGACTTCCAGTCCGAGCTCACCGTCACGCGGCACTACACGCCGCGGCAATACGGCTTCACCTTCACCAACGGCATCCAGGCTTCGCTGGTCGAGGTCGATCCCGACACCGGCTTCGTGAAGCTGCTCAAGCACTGGTGCGTGGAGGATTCGGGCACCGTGATCAACCCGATGCTGGTGGACGAGCAGTTGCGCGGCGGCGTGGTGCAGGGCATCGGCGCCGCGCTGTACGAAGAATGCCTCTACAGCCCCGAAGGCCAGCTCCTCAACGGCAACATGGCCGACTACCTGGTGCCGATGTCCGGCGAGATGCCCGACATCGTCTGCGCGCACATCGAGACGCCGACCCTGCAGTCCCAGCTCGGCGCCAAGGGCGTGGGCGAGGCCGGCACCGCCGGCGCGCCCGCGGCGGTAATGAACGCGATCAACGATGCCCTCGTGCCCCTCAACGCACGCGTAACACGGATGCCGTTTACTCCCGAGCGCATCCTGCAGGCCCTGAAGAAAGTCTGAACTTAGGGACAGACCACGTTTTTCATGCCACTCGAAAGGTGAAATCCGGGCTCGGGCGGTCGCAAAAACCCTTACGATGAAGGAGCTGAAGGACAACGCGGAGCTCATCCGCGAGGCCGGCACAAAGGGGAACTGACATGAAACGCGATCATTTTGAAGAGCAGGACGGCATCGCCGTCAATCCATCCACCGAGCCGGCGATCGGCGAGGTGATCTCGCGGCGCACGGTGCTGAAGGGCATGGCGGCGGGCAGCGCGTACGGCTTGTTTGGCTGCGCCACGGCCACAGTGGGCGGTGGCGAAGGCTCCGCGGCGCCGAGCTTCACCGAAGTGCCGCGCTCGACCGGCGAAGGCATTCAAGTGCCGCCGGGCTACAACGCCCAGGTGCTGCTGCGCCAGGGCGACCCGATCAAGCCCGGTGCGCCGGAGTACAACCCGGCGACGCAGACCGGCGAGCAGCAGGAGCAGCAGTTCGGCACCGATCCGGATTTCATCTCGTTCATGCCGCTGCCGTACGGCTCGAACAATTCCACCCGCGGCCTGCTTGGCGTGAACCACGAGAACCACCGCGCGCCGATCTGCTTCCCGGGCAGCCCGAAGCAGCTCAGCCGCCAGCAGGTCGAAGTGCAGATGGCGGCGCAGGGCTTCTCCATCACCGAGGTCGCGAAAGAGGGCAACCAGTGGCGCGTGGTGAAGGACAGCCGCTACAACCGGCGCATCTCGGCCAACGCGCCGATGCGGATTTCGGGGCCGGCGGCGGGCCATGAGCGCATGCGCACCAACGCCGACCCGACGGGCACGCGCTCCTTCGGCACCTTCAACAACTGCGCCGGCGGCACCACGCCCTGGGGCACGATGCTGACGGCGGAAGAGAACGTGCAGAACTATTTCAGCGGCGATGCGAGCAAGGGGCCCGAGGCGGCCGCGCGCAAGCGCTACGCGATCAGCGGCAAGGGCCGCTATGCCGACTGGGGACGCTACGTCGATCGCTTCAACCTCGACAAGGAGCCGAACGAGCACAACCGTTTCGGCTGGATCGTCGAGATCGACCCCTACGATCCGAATCACACCTCCGTCAAGCGCACTGCGCTGGGCCGCTGCGCGCACGAGTGCGCCACGCACGCGATCAGCCACGACGGTCGCATCGCGATCTACTCGGGCGACGATTCGCGCATGGAGTTCGTCTACAAGTTCGTCACCGACGGGCGCTACGACCCGAAGAACCGCGAGGCGAACCGCGATCTGCTCGACCGCGGCACGCTCTACGCGGCGCGCTTCGAGGCCAACGGCAAGATGCGCTGGCTGCCGCTGGTGCACGGGCAGGGACCGCTCACCGCGGCGAACGGCTTCAACAGCCAGGCCGACGTGGTGATCGAGGCGCGGCGCGCCGGCACGCTGGTCGGCGCCACGCCGATGGACCGGCCCGAAGACGTCCAGCCGCACCCCACCACCGGCAACATCTATGTGGTGATGACCTACAACGAGCGGCGCACCGCCGGCCAGGTCGACGCCGCCAACCCGCGCGCCGAGAACCGCTGGGGCCACATCGTGGAGATCATGCCGCCGCGCGTGAACGGCAAGCCGGACCACGCGGCGACCGAGTGCGACTGGGGCTTTTTCATCGTCGCTGGCGATCCGTCCAAGCCGGAGCAGCGCGCGCGCTACGCCAATCCGCCCAGCGCAAATGGCTGGGTGTGCGCGCCCGACAACGTCGCGTTCGACCCGAAAGGGCGCATCTGGATCTCGACCGACGGGCAGGAAGACGCCGGCGGCTTCAACGACAGCCTGTACGCGGCAACCACCAGCGGCCCGACGCGGGGCGCCACGCGCTGCTTCTTTACCGGCCCGGAGGGGGCCGAAATCTGCGGCCCCGAGTTCACCCCGGACGGCAAAACGTTGTTCCTCTCGATCCAGCACCCGGGCGAAGGCTCCACCTACGACAAGCCCTCGACGCGCTGGCCGGACTTCCGGCCGGACCTGCCGCCGCGCGGCTCGGTGCTGGCCATCACCAAGAAGGATGGAGGAGAGATCGGGTCATGAGGAAATTCCTGTGGCTGCTGCTTCTGGCGTCCGGCGCCTCCCTGGCGCAGACGTTTCCCACCAAGCCGGTCAAGCTGATCGTCACCTATCCGCCCGGCGGCAGCTCGGACCTCATGTCGCGGGTCTACGGCGCCAAGCTTGCCGAGCTGTGGGGGCAGCAGGTGGTCATCGAGTCCAAGCCTGGCGCCGCCGGTTCGATCGGCATGGACTTCGCGGCGAGGCAGCCGAACGACGGCTATAGCTTCGTCGTCGGCAACCTCGGCCCGGTGGCGGTGAACCCGCTGCTGTCAAAGGTGCCGTACAGCATCGAGAAGGACTTCATCGCGGTGTCGATGATCTCCACCGGCCCGAACGTGCTGGTGGTGCGCACCGACTCGGAGTTCAAATCGCTGGGCGAGATCATTGCCTATGCAAAGAAGAACCCCGGCAAGCTGAACTACGGCACCAGCGGCCCCGGCAGCGTTTCGCATCTGTCGAGCGAGATGCTGAAGAATGGCCAGAAGGTCGACGCGGTCGAGGTCGCCTACAAGGGCGGCGTGCTCGCGATCCAGGACCTGCTCGGCGGCCAGATCCAGTACATCTTCTCCGACTCGCTGCCGGCGATGGCGCATATCAAGGCCGGCAAGCTGCGCGCGCTGTGCGTCACCGGCTCGCAGACTTACGCGCTGCTACCCGAGCCGCCGCTGTGCCGCGAGGCCGCGCCCGGCCTGGTGGCGGTCAACTGGTGGGGCGTGCTGCTGCCCGCCGGCAGCCCGAAGGCGATCGTCGACAAGCTGAACGCCGACACGGTGAAGGCGCTCGCCGACGCGGACGTGAAGAAGCGCTTCGCCGACCTCGGCGTGGAGGCAGTGTCCAGCACGCCAGCCGAGTTCGCGGCCTTCATCAAGGAAGAGATGGCGAAGTACGCCAAGCTCATCAAAGAGGCGAACATCAAGGTCAACCAGTGAAACCCATCGAAGTCGCCATCATCGGCACCGGCTGGTGCGGCGGCATCCGCGCCGAGACCCTCGCCAATCATGCGCTGGTGAAAGGGCTGCATCTGGCGGAGACCAACCAGCCTCGTCTGGAAGAAATCCAGAAAAAAACAAATGCGCGCACCGCCACCGCGGATTACAAAGAGCTGCTCGAGAAGGCCGACATCGACGCGGTCTACATCTCCGCGACGCCGGAAACCACGCACTATCCGATCGCCCGCGATTGCCTGGCGGCGGGCAAGCATGTCTTTCTCGAGAAGCCGATCGCGCTCGAGCTTTCGGAAGCGGATGAATTGATCCAAATCAGTAAGGACAAGAAGCTCAAGTTCACGATCGGCTATTCCCAGCGCTTCAACCCGAAGTTCGCGTACGTGCGCCAGTGCATCCGCGACGGCACCATCGGCAAGCCGGTGAGCGCGCTGGTGAGCCGGCACATCACGCGCAGCCTCGGCAAGAAGATCAGCGGCCGGGTGAAGCTATCGCCGGCGGCGATGGAGTCGACCCATGACCTCGATTTCCTGCTCTGGTGCCTGGAGCCGGCGAAACCGGTACGGGTCTATTCGCAGGTGAACTACGGGGTCATGAAAGAAGCCAGTAAGAGCGATATTCCCGATACGCAATGGATTACGGTCACCCTCGACAGCGGGCTTAGCTTCGTCGTCGGCGGCGGCTGGAGCCTGCCGCTCGGCTACCCGAACTTCTCCACCACCTGGATCGAGATGGTCGGCACCGACGGCGCGGTGATGGTGGACGACTCGCACCGCGATGTGGTGCTGAACACGGTGAAAAAGGGCATGCAGCTGCCGATGTCCACCATGCCGGGCGAGTTCGTCGAGCATACCTACGCCGGCGCGATGGCGCCGGAAACGGTGCATTTCCTCGAGGCAGTGGTCTACGACCGGCCGGTGCTGGTGACCCCCGAGCACGCGCGCATGGTGATGGAGGTCTACATCGCCGCCGACCTCTCGGCCGAGCGCAACAGCGCAGTCGATCTTCCGTGCGAAAAACCCCGCAGCGCATCGGCCTCG
>DATFDV010000002.1:0-11888 GCA_035251855.1 Burkholderiales bacterium
GCGGTGATCGACCTGCCCACCGTCGACAAGGCGAGCGCGCCGCGCGTGGTGCCGCTCGAGATCTACGTCAAGACCGACCAGGGGCTGGTGGTGCGCCAGCGCGACTCGCGCGGCAGCGTGGTGAACGAGCAGTCGCTCAGCCGCGCTCAGCTTCCCGGATTCATCAAAAGCCTGAAAAGCAAAAGCAAAGGCGACCTCTCGGTGCTGATCGGCGGCGACAAGAACGCGCGCTACGAGTCGGTGCTGCAGGTGATGGACGAGCTGCGCAAGCACGGCGTGCAGAAGGTCGGTTTGCAGGTGAAGACGAGCCAATGAGAAACGCCCCATGAGCACGATGACGCTCGGCATCTTCCAGCGGCACGAGCATGGGCTGGGCCGCTCGGTCGCGCTGTCGGCGGCGGTGCACGTGGTGCTCGCCGCGGTGCTGTTCCTCGGCGTGCGCTGGCAGGTGCATCCGCCCGAGACGGTGACGGTCGACCTGGTCGACGCGCTGCCGCCGCCACCGGCCCCGGTGGTCGAGGCGCCCAAGCCGCCGCCGCCGCCCCCGCCGAAAGTGGAGCCGGAGGTCAAGCCGCCGCCGCCGGTGCCCAAGCCCGATATCGCCATCCGCGAGAAGCCCAAGCCCAAGCCGAAGCCCAAACCCGAGCCGAAGAAAGTGGAGCCCAAGCCCGACCCGGCGCTCGAGAAGCGGATGCGCGAACGGATGCAGGAACAGCTGGCCATGGAGCAGAAAGCGCTCGACCAGCAGCAGCAGGAGCGCCGGCTGCGCGAGCTGCTCGCCGCCCAGCAGGCCGACGCCGCGCGCAAGGCGGCCGCGGCGCGCGCCAGCGCCCTGGGTGAGTACATCGCCAAGATCCAGGCCAAGGTGCGCAACAACTGGATCCTGCCGCAGGACCTGCAGGGCAATCCGGAAGCCATCTTCCTCGTCATCCAGCTACCCACCGGCGAGATCCTGAACACCAAGCTGCTCAGGTCGAGCGGCAACCCGGCTTATGACATTGCGGTCGAGAGGGCGATCCTGAAATCCTCGCCGCTTCCGCTACCGTCGGAGCGGAGCCTTTTCGACCGCGAGCTGAAACTTACCTTCCGGCTGCGGGACAAATAGCATGTCGAGCCACAAGAACACGGAGTCTCCAGCTTGCCGAATCTAGTCCGGACCCTCATTGGCCTCGCGTTGCTCCTCGCCGTGGCCCAGGCGCGCGCGCAGCTCGAAATCATCGTCACCGACCCGGGCGCGCAGCGCAGTCCGATCGCCATCGTGCCGTTCGCCGGCGAGGCCGCGGTGGGCACCAGCCTGACCGCCATCGTGCGCGCCGACCTGGAGCGGAGCGGCCTGTTCCGCGGGGTCGAGGTGCCGCCGCTGTCGCCGCCGCCGACCGAGAATACGCCGGTGAACTACGGCGAGTGGCGCTCGCGCCTGGCCGATGCGCTGGTGCTCGGCTCGGTGGTGACGCATCCCAACGGCCGCTACGAGGTGCGCTTTCGCGTCTACGACATCGTCAAGCAGGCGCCGCTCGGCGCCATCGCCTACGTCTTCACCAAGGAGAACGTGCGCGCCGCCGCGCACCGCGTCGCCGATTTCGTCTACGAGAAGATCACCGGCGAGAAGGGCGTGTTCTCGACCCAGATCGCCTACGTGGTGCGCCGGGGCGCCGCCTACGAGCTGCAGATCGCCGATGCCGACGGCGAGCGCGCGCAGTACCTGCTGCGCTCGAACGAGCCGATCATCTCGCCGGTCTGGTCGCCGGAAGGCCGGCGCATCGCCTACGTCTCGTTCGAGTCGAAGAAGCCGGTGGTCTACGTGCACTACCTCGAGGACCGCAAGCGCCAGGTGGTGGCGAGCTTCCGCGGCTCGAACTCCGCGCCGGCCTGGGCGCCGGACGGCAAGACCCTGGCGGTGGTGCTGTCGGTGGACGGCGGCTCGCAGATCTTCCTGCTCAACGCCGACGGCAGCGGCGCGCGCCGGCGCATCAGCAATTCCGCCTCGATCGACACCGAGCCGCGCTTCTCGGCCGACGGCAAGTGGATCTACTTCACCTCCGACCGCGGCGGCAGCCCGCAGGTCTACCGCATGTCCGCCACCGGCGGCGAGGCGCAGCGCATCACCTTCGAGGGCAGCTATAATGTTTCGCCGCGCCCGAGTCCCGACGGCCGGGTCCTCGCTTACGTGACCCGCAACGCCGGCAAGTTCCAGGTGGCGCTCTTGGATTTGTCGAATCGACAGGTGCAGGTCATCACCGACAGCGACCGCGACGAGTCGCCGAGCTTCGCGCCCAACGGCAGGATGATCCTGCTCGCCACGGTGATCGGTGGGCGCGGCGTGCTGTCGGCCGTGTCGGCCGACGGCCGGATCAAGCAGCGCCTGCCCTTCGCGGGCGGCGACGTGCGCGAGCCGGCCTGGGGACCGTTCATCGAATGAAAGGAGAGGCATCTATGCGCGCAATCCTCATCGCGGCACTCTGCTCCGCAGGACTTCTGCTGGGTGGAGGCTGCGCGACCACCCCCGAAGACCAGGCCGCCGCCGGCGTCGAGTCCCGCACCGCACCCGGCGGCAAGCCCGGCGCCGACACCCGCGCGGTGCAGCCCCCGAAAGTGGCGGCGGTCGACATCACCGGCAAGCCCAGCGCCAGTGCGCTCGCCGCGCTCAAGGACCCCAACAACATCCTGTCGAAGCGCTCGATCTACTACGACCTCGACAAGTACGACGTGAAGGACGAGTACCGCAGCCTGCTCGAAGCGCACGCCAAATACCTGCGCGAAAATCCCACGGCGCGCATGATGATCCAGGGCAACACCGACGAGCGCGGCAGCCGCGAGTACAACGTCGCCCTCGGCCAGCGCCGCTCCGATGGCGTGAAGAAGATGCTGACCCTGCTCGGCGCGCGCGAGAACCAGATCGAGACGGTCAGCCTGGGCGAGGAGAAGCCGCAGGCCGACGGCCACGACGAAGGCGCGTGGTCGAAGAACCGCCGCAGCGACATCCTCTACGGCGGCGAGTACTAATGCGCTGGCAGGCTTTCCGTCTCGGGTCTCTCCTTCTTGCCTGGGCAGTGGCGCTCCCCGCGTCCGCCCAGCTCTTCGACGACAACGAGGCGCGCCGGCGCATCGAGCTCCTGCGCCAGCAGGTGGAAGCCAACAAGAAAAGCACCGAGGAACGCCTGCTCAAGGCGGAAGCCGCCGCGCAGGACGCGACGGAGCGCGCCGCCGACCGCGGCGCGATGATCGAGCTTGCCAACCAGATCGAGACCCTGCGCGGCGAGATCGCCAAGATGCGCGGCCAGCTCGAGGTGCTCGCCCACACCGCCGACACCGCCGAAGCGCGCCAGAAGCAGCTCTACCTCGACATCGACACGCGGCTGCGCAAGCTCGAGCAGGCGCGCGAGCAGGCCGCCGCCGCGCCCGAGAAGCCGCCGGCGCCTGCGCAGCCCGCCGAGGCCGAGCCCTCGCCGGGCGAGGCCAAGGCCTACCAGGCCGCGCTCGACCAGTTCAAGCTGGGCAATTACACGCTGGCGGTGGCCGCGATGCAGGGCTTCCTGGTCACCTACCCGAGCAGCTCGCTCGCCGCCAACGCGCAGTACTGGATCGGCATGGCGCACTCCGGCCAGCGCGACTACAAGAGCGCGATCGCCGCGCAGCGCAAGCTGCTCGCCGCCTGGCCCGACAGCCCCAAGGCGCCCGACGCGATGCTCTCCATCGCCAGCGCGCAGGAGACCATGGGCGACCGCAAGAGCGCGCAGCAGACCCTCCAGGAGCTGATCGCCAAGTACCCGGCGAGCAGCTCGGCGGCGAGCGCTAAGCAACGCCTGGCCGCCGCCAAGCAGCGTTGAATCCGGCAGAGCTCGTCCCGTACGTCACCGGCGGGGCGTTCGTTCTCGCCTTCATCTTCGGCGCGGTGGGCAACAAGACCCACTTCTGCACCATGGGCGCAGTGTCCGACTGGGTCAACATGGGCGACACCAGCCGCCTGCGCATGTGGCTGCTCGCGATGGCGGTGGCGCTGCTTGGCTCGAGCGCGCTGCACATGGCCGGCGTGGTCGACCTGTCGAAGTCGATCTATCCCGGCTCCAACTTCACCTGGCTCTCCCACCTGATCGGCGGCTTCCTGTTCGGCGTGGGCATGACCCTCGGCTCGGGCTGCGGCTCGAAGACGCTGATCCGCGTCGGCGCGGGGAACCTCAAGTCGTTGGTGGTCTACATCTTCCTCGGCATCGCCGCCTACATGACGCTGCGCGGCCTGTTCGGCGCGTTCCGCGTCGGGGTGCTCGAGAAGGCCGCCATCACGCTGCCCCAGGGCCAGGATCTGCCCAGCCTGCTCGGCTTCAACCGCGCGATCCTCGCCGCGCTCATCGGCGGCGCCATGCTCGCGTTCATCTATTCGAGCAAGGCATTCCGCTCGAGCTTCGATTACACGCTGGGCGGGGTGGTGACCGGGCTGGTGGTGGTCGGCGGCTGGTACGTGAGCGGGCACGTCGGGCTCGTGGCCGAGGATCCGAACACCCTGCAGGAAGCCTTCGTCGCCACCAACACCGGGCGCATGGAGTCGTTCTCGTTCGTCGCGCCGTTCGCCTACACGCTCGAGTACCTGATGCTGTGGACCGATAAGTCGAAGCTCATCACCTACGGCATCGCGTCCGCCGCCGGCGTCATCGCCGGCTCGGCGGCCTACGCCCTCGCCACGCGCAGCTTCCGCTGGGAGGGCTTCCGCGACGCCGAGGACACCGCCAATCACATGGTCGGCGGCATGCTGATGGGCTTCGGCGGCATCACGGCGCTGGGCTGCACCATCGGCCAGGCGATCTCGGGCTTCTCCACGCTGGCGCTGGGCTCGATCATCACGTTCATCGCCATCGTCGCCGGCTCGGCGGCGACCATGAAGTACCAAGTCTGGCGAATTGAGCGCCAGGGCTGATAAAATTCCGCCCTTTCCGCAGTAAATCGCTTCGAAAACAGCGGGCCGTTAGCTCAGCTGGTAGAGCAGCGGACTTTTAATCCGTTGGTCGGCGGTTCGAATCCGCCACGGCCTACCAAAGATTCAACCCACGGACAGCGCGACGCCGAGGAGCATGAGCGAAGACACCAAGCGCGCCATCCTCAAAAAGGCGCTGGACAAGATGGGACCGGAATCACTGGTACTGCGCCTCGACACCCCCCTGGCGCAAATACAGTCCTGGCTTAATGGCCAGGAAACTATGCCAGCGCCGAAGTTCCTGATGCTCGTCGATGTCCTGGGCGCAATAGACGAGACGCTGCCCTACGGGAGGAAGCCGCCGAGAAGCGACTAGGTCTTCTTGGCGGCGAACTCTGCGAGTGCCACGGTGAGCAAGCTGAGCTTCACGCTCGGCACGGTGCCCTCGCCCCTGATCCAGGCTTCAAGCACTTGGCGGTTGATGCCCAGGCGAAGCGATAGCTCGTCGCGTCCGAGCAAATCCCCGGCGCTGGCTAACAGTCGCTGAGCAGTGAGATCGGACATGCGGCCAATTTATCAGAGGGCGACGCGGCCGACCGGAACAAAGTCACATTTACGAGCAGTTCTAACGTTCTGCGCGCGGCGCAAGACTTGTTGCCACGGACTTGAGTAGCTCATCCGCGCGCAAGGGTTTTCGCAGGTACATCGCGCCAAGTTCCGCGGCTGCGTCTTCGTGCCCGGGCTGAGAGGTCACGAATACCACGGGAAGCGAAGCGATTGCGGGATCGCTTCGGATCGCCTTGACCAGGTCCAGGCCGTCCATGAACGGCATTTCAATATCGGTTACGAGCAGGTCTACGCCCTCCTGCAGCAGCAAATGACCGGCGACGATGGCATCTTCAGCGACCTGGACTTGATAGCCCGCGCCGGAGAGATGCAAATGCATGAGCTCTCGCACGCACTCGTCGTCATCCACCACCAGAATCCTGGCCGCCATGCGGATCGTAGATTTAGCGGCGGCCCGGCGGCCTGGCCAGCGGTGCGAGCAGATTCAGAATCTCGTCCGGATGCACGGGCTTCGTCAGGTGATGATCGAACCCGACGGTTCTCGAGAGCATCACGTCCACCGGCTTCCTGTAAACGCCGCTGATAGCGATCACGACGGGCCGATAGGTGATGAATTGGGTTCGGATGGCCTTCACTATGTCGTAGCCGCTCATCCCGGGCATCGCTATATCGAGGATGACGGCATCCGGCTCGAAGCGGCGGACTGCCGACATCACCTCGGTGGCTTCGTATACCGCTCGGACTTTATGACCCTCATCCTCGAGGATCGCCGCAAGCGTGTTTACCGTGTCTTTGTCGTCGTCGGCTACAACGAGCCGCAGCGAGCGCCAATGATCCCTTGCCGTGTCTTCGCTGGAAGCCGGTGCGGCCTGTCGGTCTGTAGGATTAGTGCCACAAACAACCTGTAACGCGTCTTTCACAAAGTGCTTTCTTGAAAAACCCCCTGCCGAATTGTAGGCGTGCGGGCTGTCGGTGTATGAACGATTTCCCTGTCCCAGTTCGCACTACACAGTGCCGCCGGGTTCGGCGCGCGGCGGCGCGGTGGAAGCGCATCGCCCACACTGATAGATTCCGCGCGCCATGGCGGACACATCAAGACGAGAAATGCTTCGTCGCGCAGTTGACCTCGCGAGCTTGGGCGAGGTCGCGATGGCGCTGAAAATTCCACCGGAGCTTGTGCAGGCGTGGATGAGCGGTCATGCCTCGATGCCCGATCGCAAGCTGCTGCTCCTCGCAGACTTCCTGGATAAGCGTTCACGCCATTAGCGTGATCAATAAACGTGGCACATCCAAGCCATAACTTCGTCCTGGCCCAAGAACACGTATACCGCGCCGCGCTTCTTCGCGCCGCCGAGATCCATGGCGGCGTCGGACCGTTGGCGAAGCAGCTGCGCGCGCCGGCCGCCTACGTCGCGCGTTGGCTCGATGGACACCAACCGATGCCCGGTACGATATTTCTTCGCGTCGTGGATATGCTCATCGAAGCTACAAAGAAGCCGCAGTGATTTAGCCGCTAGACGCCGAAGAAAACGTCCATCGCACCGATCGGAATTTTGCTGAACTCGCGTGCGCGCTTGATCCGGTACGCTCGTCCGTCCGAAGCCGTGATGCCCTTCGAAAGGTCGATGATCTTTTGCGGATGGACGGGATTTCCGGCCGCGTCCTGCACCACCATCACGCGCGGCTGCAGGCGCTTGCCGCGGTTTTGCGCGATGACGGTGCCCAGCTCGCCGCCGTTCAGTTCGACCCAGCTGCCCAGCGGAAAGATGCCGATGCAGCGGATGAATTGCTCGACCAGGTAAGTATCGAACAGGGTACCGCGCGCCTTGTAGAGGATCTTCAGCGCTTCGGAAGGCGAGATTGGCGCCGCATAAGGCCGCCGTGCGGTAAGCGCATCGAAGGTGTCGACGATGCCCGCGATGGAGCCGATCATGCCGATCGCACTGCCTTTGAGCCGGCGGGGATAGCCGCTGCCGTCGAGGCGCTCATGATGCAGCGACACCAGATCGGCAAGCTGCCACGGCAGTCCGGGCGTGCCGCGAATGATTTCGGCCGAATGTTCGACGTGCTTCTGGGCGATCTGGTACTCGATGGGAATCAGGCGGCCCGGCTTGTCGATCAGCGCCGCCGGCAGCTTCACCTTGCCGACGTCCTGCAGCAGGCCGAGGTAGCCCAGCAGCACGATGTCGTCGCGCGACATCTCGAGGAAGCGGCCGAAGGCCGCCATGTAGACCGCGCAGTCGAGCGCGTGCGAATGGATGTAGTCGCCTTTGTCCCAGAGCTTGCTGAACAGCAGCATCGCGTCCGGATTGCGCAATACGCTCTCGGTGACCAGGCTGACCGCCTCCCGCAGCTGGTCGCCTTGCAGCGCCTTGCCCGAGCGCAAGGCCGAGAGGGCTTCGCGCATCAGTACTTCGGCCGCGCCATAGCAGGCCGCCGCGCGCGGGTATTCCTGCTCGACACTCGAGATCTCATTCCAGCGAAATTTGCCGGCCGGCGTCAGGTCCACCTTTGCCCGTGCACGAGGCGGAATGGTCTCCGTAAGCGGCGCGGCGCCTTCCGTACGATCCGGGTCGACGAACACGACGCGGCAACACTTGCCCAGGATCTCGAGCTCCTCGTAGCTTTTCAGCACGAAGCCCTGGAACTTGAACGGCGTCTCGGTCCACGGACGGTCCAGTTCGGCGATGTACATGCCGAACTGCAGCTCTGCGATGGTTAGCCGTTTTTTCAAAGGGTTGCCAGTCTCTCCCGTGACGTTACCCGGCTCGCCCGACTTGCTATATGGACACTTCGCCGCCTGACGATTGTTGACGCTGGCCGTCCAAAAATGGCGATTGTAAAAATCCGTATGAGCTGACAAGTTAACTGACGCAATAGCGTCGGTTCAGGGTGACGCCGACCTGGGCACGACGGCTGCAGTAATGCGGTATGGAACGCTCGCCCAAGCGTGTGCTCGTCGTGGACGACAACGCCGATGCCAGAAATTCCATCCGGCTGCTGCTGGAAATGGAAGGCTTCGCGGTGTGCGTCGCGGCAAACGGCCGCGAAGCGATCGAGCTTCATCGGCGCGCGCCGGTTCACGTCGTTCTCACCGACATCTTCATGCCCGAAAAGGACGGCATCGAGACGATCCAGGAAATCCGCGCCAGCAATCCGTCGGTGCAGATCGCGGTCATCTCGGGCAGCCAGAAAGCGCGGCTGGAAACCCTCAAGGTTGTGGCGCGCGAGCTGGGCGTTTCAAGATTCCTCCTGAAGCCAGTCGATCCGCGCCTGCTCATCGACACGGTGAAAGAGCTCGCGCGCCTGTCGGACGAGCAAGGCGACGCTTGATGCGCTCTATTGCGGCAGGACCTTCTGGGAGGAGAGGGCGAGCCAGCCGCGGATGATGCGATACAGCACCCAGATGCCGGTGGCGAACCACAGCACGAACGCGATCGGGATGCCGAACACGGTGATGAACGCCACCGCGCCCACCGCGAGCCATAGCAGTGCAAACCAGAAGGTGCGGATCTGCCAGGAGAAATGCGAGTCGAGCCAGGTGCCGCGCACCTCGGCGCGCTTCACGTAATTCAGGATCACGGCGATGATCGAAGGCCAGCCGCTGAGGAATGCGGTGACGATCATCGCCGGGCTGAGGAGCCCGGTCAGCGCGCTGAAGGCGTGCAAGCCGTAGATCACGTGGGCCAGCGTGATCAGGCCCTCGCGCGGCACCAGTCCGGAAGGCGAAATCGGCGTCAGTCCTCGTCGATCCCGCTCTTCTCGAACTTGCGCTGCGCGAACTCCTGCAGCTGGCTGATCGCGCCGGCGACCTTGGATGCGTAGGCCGGGGCGAAGCTGACGATGTGCTCGCCGTCGGCGTCCTGCTGCTTCAGGCAGATGTAACCGATGTCCGAGATGTGGATTTCGATGTCCGACTGACCTTTGATGACCATGGGCATGAGTCTCCTTGCGGGCTCATGCTAGTTCATCCCCCTGCTCGAATTGCGCCGGCGGCCCCCCCGTCAAACGGCCTATCCCTGCGTGGCGGCGGACTACTTCGCGCTACGCTCGACGGCCCTGATCATGGCGGCGTAGTCTTCGTCGCCGCCGCCATGCGCGATGCAATCCTCGATCAGGCGAGCGGCGATCCCGGCAACCGGGGCCGAGACACCGCTCGCCGCAGCCGCGCTTTCGATCAGCCGCAGGTCCTTGCGTGCCTGAAGGCAGGTAAAGGTCGCGGAGAAGTCACGCGCCTTGAGCGAGCCGCTCTTCGCCTTGAGCAGCGGCGAGCCGATCGCGCTCGCGGCCATGACGTCCAGCATCTGCTCCCAGTCGACGCCGCCGCGCCGGCCCAGGGCGAGCGCCTCGGCCAGACCGGCAATCGTCGCGTAGACCATGAGGTTCACGGCGAGCTTCAACGTACGCGCCTGCTCGGCCTCGCCCACGTAGTACTGCTGCGGTCCGAAGAGCGCGAGGAGGGGACGGCATCGGTCGTAGACGGCCCGATCACCCGAGGCCATGACGGTGAGTGCCTTGGCTTCCGCCATCTTGTTATTGCCGGAGACGCTCACCCGCAGGTAGTGCACGCCCTTCGAAGCGGCGGCGGCGGCGACTTCGGCAGAGGCCGCGGCCGACACCGTGCTGGTGTCGACGTACACCGTGCCGGGCCGGGTGCCGGCCAATACGCCGCTGTCCGAGAGCGCGGCGATACGCAGCGCCCGGTCGTCCGGGATCGAGGAAAAGACCACGTCGACTTGCCGCGCAGCAGCGGCGGGCGTGTCGGCCTGGCGTGCGCCGCGGGCGACGGCCGCTTGCATCAGTGCCGGCACGAGGTCGCATGCGACCACGCTGTGCCCCGCGGCGAGCAAGTGGCTCGCCATCGGAAGCCCCATCTTGCCAACCCCGATCCAGGCAACCTTCATAGGACCGCGGAATTCTACGATTGGTACGGCTCAGCCTTGCGTCACCGGCTCCACGTAGATCTCGACGCGCCGGTTCTCCTGCCGGCCGGACTCGGTGCCGTTCGAGGAGCGCGGCTGGGTTTCGCCCTTGCCGGCGGTGGCCAGGCGCATGGAGTCGACACGTTTGGATTCGAGGTATTGCGCCACCGATAACGCGCGGCGCTCGGAGAGCGACTGGTTATACGCGTTCGAGCCGACGTCGTCGGTGTGGCCGACGACGGTGAGCGTGGTCTTGCCGTAGCGCACTACGACTTCGGCCACCTTGTCCATGGTGCTGTGGAAGCCGGACTTGATGTCCGCCGAGTTGGTCTCGAAAGCGGTCTGGCTGGTCATGGTGATGCGCACCACGTCGTTGGCCAGCTTTTCGACGCGCGCCTGGCCGGTCTTGATCTCGGTGCTGAGGTTCTTCTCCAGGTCGCGCTTCTGGTCGTCCATGTAGCGGCCGACGGCGCCGCCGGCGAGCGCGCCGCCGACTGCGCCGACGACCGCACCCTTGGTGCGGTTGCGGTCGTAGGCCACCGCGCCGATCACCGCGCCGCCGACCGCGCCGATCAGCGTGCCGGCCTCGCGGTGGCCCATGTTGCCGAGAGGCTGGTCGGCTGCGCAGCCCGCTACCGACAAGGCGATGAGAATCAACCGCAGCTTCATCAGGCGGCCTCTCATCCCTGCATGCGCACCGTCGCTTCCGGATCGGTGCGGCTCAAGGTGTCTTCGGCGATCAGCCAGCGAATCTGCTTTACCAGGGCGATGATCATCTGCTGGCGTTCGTTCGTCAGGTGCTGCGGTGAGGAATCCGACAGGGTGTTGCGCGCGTGCTCTTCGATCAGGTCCAGCTTCGACAGCAACTCTTGTGCAAGCATTGGCTGCTCCGTATTGTTTTGACGGCGCGGGCAGCGTAGCAAACGATTTTGTGCTTTGCACTCTGTCGGGATCGGACGACACTCGGTGGCCATGCTTAGCGCAGTTCGCGTTCCAGAAATTCGAACAGCGCTGCATGCTGGCCGCTCTCCGGTAGCACCTGCACCATGACTTTCGGCGTCCACTTCGCGAGCTCGAGGCACGGCGCCGCGAGCCTGCGTTCCTCCGGCGCGTCGAGGAGGATCAGAAGCGGCGCCACCGGCAGGTAGCTTCCCTGCGTGCGCCCATACGGGCTGCAATCGGGAGAGAAGGCGACCGCGGCCCGCGCCTGCAACGGCATCGGGCCGATGCGGTGCTGGAGCGCGGCGAGGAGCGTGCTGCCGCCGTGCGACCAGCCGAGCACCACGATGCGGGCACGGTCGATGTCGGCACGCGCCGCGAGCCAATCCACGGCGCCATGGAGGTTCACGCGGCACGCCTCGGGAAGGAGGACGTGATAACCCCGGTCGCGCAGCGACTCGGCCATGGCGCGCTCGCGCGCGTCGGGCTCGTCGCGCACGCGCAGGCCATCGCAGCGCTGCAGGCCGATGACCGCCGGGCGCGGCGCGGCGCCG
>DATFDV010000003.1:0-2631 GCA_035251855.1 Burkholderiales bacterium
CGCCTTCATGAAGCCGTTGTGCGTGTCGAAGCCGCCGGGCTCGCGCGCGAGGATGGTGCCCAGGTCGAAGCGGAAGCCGTCGACGTGCATCTCCTCGGCCCAGTAGCGCAGGCTGTCGCACACCATCTGGATCACCAGCGGATGCGAAAGGTTGAGCGTGTTGCCGGTGCCGGTGTCGTTGATGTAATAGCGCTTCTTGTCCGGCATCAGGCGGTAATACGAGCTGTTGTCGATGCCCTTGAAAGAAAGCGTCGGTCCCAGCTCGTTGCCTTCGGCGGTGTGGTTGTAGACCACGTCGATGATGATCTCGAGCCCGGCGTCGTGGAAGCGCGCCACCATCTCCTTGAATTCCTGCAGCGACTTCGAGGGGTCGGCGGCGTAGCGCGGATCGGGCGCGAAGAAGCCGATCGAGTTGTAGCCCCAGTAGTTCGTCAGCTTGCGGTTCAGCAGGAATTCGTCGTTGATGAAGGTGTGGACCGGCAGCAGCTCGACCGAGGTCACGCCGAGCGACTTGATGTAGTCGATGACGTCCTTCACTGCCAGGCCGGCGTAGGTACCGCGCTGGTTCTGCGGCACCTTCGGGTGCAGCTTGGTATAGCCGCGCACGTGGGTCTCGTAGAGGATGGTGCTTTCCCACGGCACCGGGTGCCAGCGCTTCTCCTGCTTCCAGTCGAAATCCGGGTCGGTCACCACGCACTTGGGCATGAAGGGCGCGCTGTCGCGCTCGTCGTACGACAGGTCGGCCTGCGGGTCGCCCACCTTGTAGGCGAAGAGCGCCGGGTTCCAGGTGAGCGAGCCGAAATGCGCGCGCGCGTAGGGATCGAGCACCAGCTTGTTCGGGTTGAAGCGATGGCCCTCGTCGGGCGCGTAAGGCCCGTGCACGCGGTAGCCGTAGAAGCAGCCGGGGCCGATCTCCGGCACATAGCCGTGCCAGGTCTCGCCGCGGTACTCGGGCAGGACGATGCGTTCCTTTTCCTTGCCGTCCTTGTCGAAAAGACAGACTTCGACCTTGGTGGCGTGGGCGGTGGCCAGGGCGAAGTTGACGCCTTTGCCGTCCCAGCTCGCGCCAAGCGGATACGGCAGGCCTTCCTTGATGCGGGAAAGCCGCAATTCGGGTGCGTTCATGGTGGAGCAGACAATAGAAGGCAAGCACCGTGCCGCCGGCGCTTGGCTCATGGTCCGCCCGGACTAGTGGTCCGATGATTGCTCCCGGTCCCGGGCATGCTCGAGATCACGCAAAGCCTGCCCGGTCGGCGCTTCCAGGAGCGCTACCGCCGTCTCCACAGCAGCTCGACCAGCACGTGGAAGCGCTGCGCCTTTTTTTGTGCCGGGATTGTCCTGACGCTAGTCGGGATTTTCTTCCTTGCGGTGCCCGGCCCCGGCATCCCGATCCTGCTGATCGGCCTGGCGCTGGTCGCGCAGGAGTCGGCGACGCTCGCGCGCTGGCTGGACCGCACCGAGGTCCGCCTGCGCCGCTGGTGGAAGAAACTGCGGCGCTAGACAGAAGTCATCCCCGCGACGAACAGAAGTCGTCCCCGCGAAGGCGGGGATCCAGCTTTAAAAAACGCAAACGGGGTCCCCGCCTTCGCCGGGACGACGATCGTGACCTAGCCGCAGAGAACCAGGTTGGCGAACTCGATCAGCATTCCCGGCTTGAGATAAGCCGAGAACGCCGCCGCCGTCACGAACGCAACGACCGAGACCAGCAGCGCTTTAAGCCACAGCCGCTGCATGCTTGCCCCGCTCCGCGAGCGGCTTCTCGTTCACCGGCAGGTTGACGAGCGCGGCGAAGACCCCCAGGCCGATGGAGGCGATGAATGCCCCGTTGTAGGAACCGGTGGTGTCGTACAGGTACCCCGCCAGCCATACGCCGACGAAGCTGCCGATCTGGTGGCCGAAGAACACGATCGAGGCCAGCATCGCCGCATAGCGCATGCCGAAGATCTGCGCCACCAGGCCGTTGGTGAGCGGCACGGTGCCGAGCCACAGCAAGCCGATGCCGATCGCGAACAGATACAGCACGAGTGGAGACAAGGGCAGGAAGACGAGCATCGAGATCAGCACCGCGCGGATCGAGTAGATCGTCGAAAGCAGGTATTTCTTGCTGAAGCGGCCGCCGAGGTAGCCGGCGCCGAGCGTGCCGACCACGTTGAACAGGCCGATCAACGCGAGCGCGGTCATGCCGTGCGCGGCGCTCAGGCCGGCGTCGGTGACGAACGCCGGCAGGTGCACCGTGAGCATCGCGATGTGGAAGCCACAGACGAAGTACCCCCAGAACAGAAGGTGGAAGCCCTTCTCGCCGATCGCCTCGCGCAGCGACTCGCCGATCGACTGCTGCCTGGCGTGACTTCCGGCCGCCGGATCGCCGACCAGCGCGAGGGAGAGCGGAATGATCAGCGCGGCGATGCCCGCCAGTATCAGCAGCGCCGTGTGCCAGTCGAAGCTCGAGATCAGCGCCTGGGTGATCGGCAGCAGCAGGAACTGCCCGAAAGAGCCGGCGGCGGTGGCCATGCCCATCGCCAGGCTGCGCTTCTCGGGCGCGACCGTGCGCCCGATGACCGCCAGGATGATGCCGAACGAGGTGCCGCCGAGCGCGCCGCCGAGGAGCACGGCGCTATTCAGGTGCAGCAG
>DATFDV010000004.1:0-6426 GCA_035251855.1 Burkholderiales bacterium
AGCTTCTCGCGCGAGGCGAGGCCGATGGCGCCGAGCGACTCGGGCTCGTCCATCTCGCCGTCGCCGCAGAACACCCACACCTTGCGGTTGGCGGTCTGCGCGATGCCGCGCGCCTCGAGGTACTTGAGGTAGCGCGCCATGTAGATCGCCGTGATCGGCCCCAGGCCCATCGACACCGTGGGGAACTGCCAGTAATCGGGCATCAGCCACGGGTGCGGATAGGAGGACACGCCGTTGCCATCCACCTCGCGGCGGAAATTCAATAATTTTTCTTCCGAAAGCCTTCCCTCCATCAGCGAGCGCGCATACACGCCCGGCGAGGAGTGGCCCTGGAAGTAGACGAGGTCGCCGCCGTGGCCGTCGTGCGGCGCGTGCCAGAAATGCTGCTGGCCGGTGCCGAACAGCGTGCCGACCGAGGCGAAGCTCGCGATGTGGCCGCCAAGCTCGTCGTCGCTCTTGTTGGCGCGCGCCACCAGCACCATCGCATTCCAGCGGCAGATGGAGCGGATGCGCTCTTCCAGCGCGACGTTGCCGGGGGAGCGCTCCTCCATGTGCGGCGCGATGGTGTTGATGTACGCAGTGTTCGGCGAGAAGGGGATGTACGCGCCCGAGCGGCGCGCCTTGTCGACCAGGCGCTCGAGCAGGTAGTGCGCGCGCTCCGGGCCCTCGCGCTCGAGCACCGCTTCCAGCGCGTCGAGCCACTCCTGCGTCTCGAGCGCGTCGGGATCGTTGGCGGCGGGAAATTGCGGCAGGGCGGACATGAGTGGGCTCGGAAATGTACGGCGGGGGGGCGCGGCTAGCTTAACCAGAAAACAGGCCCAATGCTAGACTGCGGGCCCCCATGGCAGCCCAGATCCTCGACGGAAAATCGCTCGCGGCGGCCATGCGCACCGATCTGCAGCGCAAGGTCGCCGCGCTTGTGCAGCGCGGCGTGCGGCCCGGACTCGCAGTGATGCTCGCCGGCGACGATGCGGCATCGCGGGTGTACGTGCGAAACAAGACCCTCGCTGCCGAGCAGGTCGGCGTGGCGTCGAGCCTGATCGAGCTTCCCGGCTCGGTGACTCAAGCGCAGCTAATGGAACGCATTAGCGCGCTGAATGCGGACCCGGCGATTCACTCGATCCTCGTGCAGCTGCCGCTGCCGAAGCACATAGACTCTGCGCGCGTGCTGGAAGCGATCGAGCCGGCGAAGGACGTCGACGGCTTCCACGAAGCGAACCTGGGCGCGCTGATGGCCGGTCGCCCCCGCGCAGTGCCGTGCACGCCGGCCGGCGTGATGCGGCTAATCGAGCACGCGGGCGTGCCGCTTGCCGGGCGCCGGGCGGTGGTGATCGGGCGCTCGAACATCGTAGGCAAGCCGCTTGCTCTGCTGCTCTTGCAAAAGGACGCAGCCGTCACCATCTGCCACTCGAAGTCGGGAAACCTTGCTGAATTCACACGCAATGCGGAGATCCTGGTCGCGGCCGTCGGCCGCGCGAAACTCGTCACCGGCGTGATGGTCAAACCCGGTGCCTGCGTCATCGACGTCGGCGTCAACCGCCTTCCCGACGGCAAGCTGGCCGGCGATGTCGATTTCGCCTCGGTTCAGCCCGTCGCCGGGTGGATTACACCGGTGCCCGGCGGGGTCGGCCCCATGACCGTAGCCATGCTCCTGGAGAACTGCGTTAATGCTGCCTCAAGATAATCCCCTGCTGGATTTTTCCGGTCTTCCCCAGTTCGAGCGCATCAAGCCCGAGCATGTCGCGCCGGCGATCGAGCAGCTGCTCGCCGATGGCCGCGCCACAACCGCCGCAGCGCTGAACGCAAAGCCCACCTGGGACGAGTTCGTCGGTCCTCTCGAGGACGCGAACGAGCGCATCGGCCGCGCGTGGGGCCAGGTCGCGCACCTTCACGCGGTGATGGACAACCCGCCGCTGCGCGAGGCGTACAACGCCAACCTGCCGAAGATCACGCAGTACTGGACCGAGCTCGGCCAGAACCAGGCGCTGTTCGAGAAATACAAGGCGCTGCATGATTCGCCAGAATTTACGGAGTTATCTTTCCCCCGAAAAAAAATCATCGAGAACGCGCTGCGCGATTTCCGCCTCGGCGGCGCGGAGCTGCCCGCCGACAAGAAGCGGCGCTACGCCGCCATCCAGGAGGAGCTCTCCGGGCTGTCGGCGAAGTTCTCCGAGAACCTGCTGGATGCGACAAACGCTTTTTCGATCTACGTGAATGAAAAGCAAACCAAAGGAATTCCAGAGGATGTCCTGCAAGCCGCGCACGAGGCGGCGCAGAAAGATGGCAAGGACGGCTGGAAGTTCACTTTGCACGCGCCCTCCTACATGCCGGTGATGCAGTACGCCGACGACCGCAAGCTGCGCGAGACGCTCTATCACGCGAGCGCAACGCGCGCTTCCGAGTTCGGCAAGCGCGAATGGGACAACGCGCCGCTCATCGCCAAGATCGTGCCGCTGCGCCGCGAGATGGCGCAGCTGCTCGGCTACCGCGACTTCGCCGAGGTCTCGCTGGTGCCGAAGATGGCCGAGTCGCCGAGCCAGGTGCTGGCCTTCCTCGAGGACCTGGCGCGCCGCGCGCGGCCGTTCGCCGAGCAGGACGTGGAAGAGCTGAAGAATTTCGCCCGCACCGAGCTGGGCATCGAGAACCTGGAATCCTGGGACGTCGCTTACGCGTCTGAGAAGCTGCGTGCCAAGCGCTACTCGTTCTCCGACCAGGAGGTGAAGCAGTACTTCCCGGAGGAAGCGGCGATCGGCGGCCTGTTCCGCGTAGCCGAGCGCCTCTACGGCGTGAAGATCGTTCCGGCCAAGGCGCCCGTGTGGCATCCGGACGTGCGCTTCTTCGAAGTGCGCGATGGCGGCGGCACCGCGATCGGCCAGTTCTACCTGGACCTCTACGCGCGCGAGACCAAGCGCGGCGGGGCCTGGATGGACGACGCGATCACCCGGCGCCGCAAGCGCGACGGGCTGCAGATTCCGGTGGCCTACCTCAACTGCAACTTTTCGCGCCCGGTCGGCAACAAGCCGGCGCTGTTCACGCACGACGAGGTGCTGACGTTGTTCCACGAGTTCGGCCATGGGCTGCACCACCTGCTCACCCGCGTCGAGGACCTGGGCGTATCGGGCATCAACGGCGTGGAGTGGGACGCGGTCGAGCTGCCGAGCCAGTTCATGGAGAACTTCTGCTGGGAGTGGGACGTGCTGCAGGAAATGACGCGGCACGTGGACACGGGCGCACCCATTCCGAAACAGCTTTTCGATCGCATGCTCGCGGCGAAGAATTTCCAGAGCGGCCTCGCCATGCTGCGCCAGATCGAGTTCGCGGTGTTCGACATGCGCCTGCACTCGGATCCAGAACCGACCTCTGGTCGGAGCGACCCTTCGCCGCGCAGCGCGCTCGAGCTCCTCGAGGAAGTGCGTGCAACGGTCGCGGTGCTCAAGCCGCCGGCCTACAACCGCTTCCCGAACAGCTTCTCGCACGTCTTCGCCGGCGGCTACGCGGCGGGTTACTACAGCTACAAGTGGGCTGAAGTGCTTTCTGCAGACGCGTACAGCTTCTTCGAGGAGAACGGCATCCTGGATGCCAACGTGGGCGCGCGCTTCCGCGACGAGATCCTCGCGGTCGGCGGCAGCCGGCCGGCGGCCGAATCCTTCAGGGCCTTCCGCGGCCGCGAGCCGAATGTCGAGGCCTTGCTGCGCCATAGCGGCCTCAGTGCAGCCGGCGCGGTCTGAAGCTCGCGACCTGGAACGTCAACTCGTTGCGGGTGCGCCTGCCGCACCTGCTTGACTGGCTGGCCGCGGCGCAGCCCGACGTGGCATGCCTGCAAGAAACCAAAACCGAGGACGCGAACTTCCCGCTCGCCGAGATCCAGGCGGCGGGCTACCAGGCGGTGTACTGCGGGCAGAAGTCCTATAACGGCGTCGCCATCCTCGCGCGCTCTGCGCTCACCGACGTGCAGCACGGCATCCCGGATTTCCCGGACGATCCGAAGCGCGTGATCGCCGCAACCATCAACGGCGTTCGCGTCTTGAATTTGTACGCGCCAAACGGACAGGAGCCGGGCTCGGACAAGTACGCCTATAAGCTGCGCTGGTACGAGGCCCTGACGCGATGGCTAACCAATGAGGTCCACAAATCTCTGGCCGTTCTGGGCGACCTCAATATCGCACCAGAGCCGCGCGACGTGCACAACCCGAAGCGCTGGGAAGGCAAGATCCATTTCTCCGAGCCCGAGCGTGCCGCGTTCCGCGAAGTGCTGGACGTGGGCGTCAAGGATGCCTTCAGGCTTTTCGAGCAGCCGGAGAAGCAATTCACCTGGTGGGACTACCGCCTCAAGGCGTTCGAGCGCGGCTGGGGCCTGCGCATCGACCACATCCTGCTGTCGCCGGCGCTGGTGCCGAAATGCAAGGCTTGCGCTATCGACCTAGAACCGCGCAAGCGAGAGCGGCCTTCGGACCACGCGCCGGTAATCGCCGAGCTGGACTAGGGCGCAAACCGTCGTCCCCGCGAAGGCGCGGACCCAGTTCAGAAATAAAAAAGGGCTTTAACGGGGTCCCCGCCTTCGCGGGGACGACTGCCCGAGCCTAGAACGTGTGCTCGGGCGCGGGGAACGCGCCGGTTTTCACCGCTTCCACGTAACGCCGGATCGCATCGAGCACGCTGCCTCCACCGCTCATGAAGTTGCGCACGAAGCGCGCCTTGCGGCCGGGGTAGATATCCAGCATGTCGTGGAGCACCAGGACCTGGCCGGAGCAATCCTTGCCCGCGCCGATGCCGATGGTCGGGATCGAGAGCGCCTCGGTGACTTCCTTGCCCAGCGCTGCCGGGATCGCCTCGAGGACCAGCATCGCGGCGCCTGCCTGCTCTATCGCACGTGCATCTTCCAGTACTTGGCCCGCGGCATTTTCCCCTTTGCCCTGAACCCGGTAACCCCCGAGCTGGTGCACCGACTGCGGGACGAGGCCGACATGGCCGCACACCGGAATACCGCGCTCGACCAGGAAGCGCACCGTGTCCGCCATCACGCGGCCGCCTTCGAGCTTGACCATCTGCGCGCCGGCGGCCATCAGCCGCGCCGCATTGGAGAAAGCGCGTTCTGCGGAATTCTGATAACTGCCGAAGGGCAGGTCGGCGACGATCAGCGCGTTCTGCGAGCCGCGCGCCACCATGCCGACGTGGTACTCCATCTGCTCCATGGTGACCGGCAGGGTGCTGTCGTGGCCCTGCACCACCATGCCGAGGGAGTCGCCGACCAGCAGGATTTCGACCGCCGCTGCGTCGCAAAGCGCGGCGAAGCTCGCGTCGTAGCAGGTGAGCATGACGATCTTCTCGCCGCTTTCGCGCAGCTTGCGGAAATGTGCCAGCGTATGGCGCAGACTGGCCGCCCTGCTGCTAATCGATGAGCTGGTAAGCCGGCAACGTCAGGAACTCGACGTACTGGTCGTCGGTGGTGATGCGCTCGAAGAGCTTCGCGCCCTCGTCGAGCTTGCCCTCGGCGCCGGCGTCCTTGACTTTCACAAGCTCCTCGTCGAGGAGCTTCCGAAAAAGCTCTTTAGTCACCTTCCGCCCGTCATCCAGCATGCCCTTCGGCGAGCGCATCCATTGCCAGATCTGCGAGCGCGAGATCTCGGCGGTGGCGGCGTCTTCCATCAGGTTGTACACCGGCACGCAGCCGTTGCCGGCCAGCCAGGCGGCGATGTACTGGATGCCGACCGAGATGTTGTTGCGCATGCCGGCTTCGGTGATCGGACGCTCGGGCTGGAAGTCGAGCAGCTGCCTGGCGGTGACATTCACCTCCGGACGCTGGCGCGTGTACTGGTTGGGCAGCGGCATGTGCTGGTCGAACACCGCCTTCGCCACCGGCACCAGGCCGGGATGCGCAACCCAGGTGCCGTCGCAGCCGTCGGTCACCTCGCGCAGCTTGTCCTGGCGCACCTTCTCGATGGCGGCCTCGTTCGCCGCCGGGTCGTTCTTGATCGGGATCTGCGCCGCCATGCCGCCCATGGCCGGCGCGCCGCGGCGGTGGCAGGTCTTCACCAGCAGCAGCGCATAGGCGCGCATGAACGGCGCGGTCATCGTGACTTGCGCGCGGTCGGCCAGGCAGAAGTCCTGGTTGGCGCGGAATTTCTTGATGCACGAGAAGATGTAGTCCCAGCGCCCGATGTTGAGGCCTGAGGAGTGGTTGCGCAGCTCGTAGAGGATCTCGTCCATCTCGAAGGCGGCGACCACGGTTTCGATGAGAGCAGTGGCCTTGATGCTCCCCTGTGCAATACCCAAATGATCTTGTGAAAAGACAAAAATGTCGTTCCAGAGCCTGGCCTCCAGATGCGACTCCATCTTCGGCAGGTAGAAGTACGGTCCCGAGCCGCGCGCGAGCAGCTCCTTCGCGTTATGGAAGAAGTACAGCGCGAAGTCGAAGATGCCGCCGGA
>DATFDV010000005.1:0-8839 GCA_035251855.1 Burkholderiales bacterium
ACCGGCGGCACCACCGACGTGATGGCGGTCACGGTGCTCTCCAAGTCGACCGGGGTGCAGTACAACACGGTGAGCTTCAACAGCGGCGGCGAGGCGCTCACCGCCCTGCTGGGCGGCCACGTCCAGGCGTCGATGGGCAACCCGCTCGAGTTCATGGGCCAGCTGCAGGGCGGCAAGATCCGCGCGCTGGGCGTGGTGCGCGACAAGCGCTTCCCCGGCCTGAAGGACGTGCCGACCTTCCAGGAGCAGGGCATCAAGACCCCCAACTTCCAGATGTGGCGCGGCATCGCCATCCCGAAGGGCGCGCCCGACGCAGCGCGCGTTTACTGGGAAGGGGTGATGACCAAGGTCAACAACTCCCCGCAAATGAAGAAGTACTACGAGGACAACGTCGGGCAGGCGGCTTCCATCCCGGGCAAGAAGTTCGAGGCCTTCCTCGCGCAGCAGGAGAAGCTCTACCGGGACCTGCTGGGCAAATAGATGCGCCTTAGGGCGGACAAGGGCGAGCTCGGGCTCGCCCTTTTCTTTGCTGCCGTCGGCGGACTATGGATTTTCCGCGCCGCCCGCATGCCGCTTTGGGAAGGGTTCGCCCCCGATTCGGGCTTCCTGCCGCTCATCTACGGCCTGCTGCTGACCGCGCTCGCGCTGGCGGCGGCGGGACAGGTCCTGAGCGCCGGCGAGACCGGGCCGACGCAGGAATTCCGCAAGCCCCTGCTGGTGCTCGCGGTGCTGATCGCGACGGTCTCGGCGCTGCCATTCGCCGGCTTCATCCTTTCGGTGTTCGCGCTCCTCTTCCTGCTCTATGCGGTGGTGGAGCGCCTGCCGTGGTTGAACGCCGCACTCGTTTCTGCGGCGACGACCGGGGTTCTGTACCTGATTTTCAAGGTATGGCTCGGCGTGCCGTTGCCATGAACGAGCTCAACTCGCTCCTCGGCGGTTTCGCCGCGGCCCTGACCTTCAAGCACCTCGGCATGTGCTTCCTCGGCGTGCTGATGGGGCAGGTGGTGGGCGTGCTGCCGGGGATCGGCCCGGCGGCGGCGATCGCGCTGCTGCTGCCGCTCACCTTCGGCACCGATCCGACCTCGGCGATCATCCTGTTCGCGGGTATCTACTACGGCTCGCAATACGGCGGAACGCTGACCTCGGTGCTGGTGAGCGTGCCCGGCGAATCGAGCACCGTGATGACCAGCATCGATGGCTACCAGATGGCGGTGCAGGGGCGCGCCGGGCCGGCGCTGGGCATCGCCGCGATCGGCTCGTTCATCGCCGGCACGCTCGGCACGCTCGGCCTCACCCTGCTCGCGCCGGCGCTCGCCCGCGCGGCGCTCGCTTTCGGCCCGCCGGAATACTTCGCGCTGGTGGTGCTCGGCCTTACCGCACTGGCTGCAGTGGGTTCTTCGGTCATGAAAGGCCTGGTTGCAGGGGTGGCCGGCCTGCTCATGGGCACCATCGGCATCGATCCGCAGAACGGCATCGCGCGCTTCGACTTCGGCCGCCCCTGGCTGCTCGACGGCATCGAGTTCATCGTGCTCACGGTGGCCCTCTTCGGCGTGGGCGAGGTGGTGGCGAGCTGCGTGCTCGCGGTGGTGCGGCCGGTGGCCGACGTGAAGCACGTGCTGCCCACGCGCGCCGACTGGCGCGCCTCGCGCCTGCCGATCCTGCGTGGCACCGGCATCGGCTTTCTGGTCGGCGTGCTGCCAGCGGCGGGCGCCACCATCGCGTCCTTCCTCGCCTACATCGTCGAGAAAAAGGTGGCGAAAGACCCCTCGCGCTTCGGCAAGGGGGCGATCGAGGGCGTCGCCGGCCCCGAATCGGCGAACAACGCCGCCGCCGCCGGCGCGATGGTGCCGATGCTCTCGCTCGGCGTGCCCGGCTCGGGCACCACCGCGATCATCCTCGGCGCGCTGATCATGTTCGGCATCCGCCCCGGGCCGGAGCTGTTCAGCAAGAACGCCGACCTGGTCTGGGCGGTGATCGCCAGCATGTACATCGGCAACGTGATCCTGCTGCTGCTCAACCTGCCGCTCGCCGGTGTCTTCGCGCGGCTGCTCAAGATCCCGTACCGCTGGCTCTACCCGCCGATCCTCGCGTTGTGCATCGCGGGGGTGTATTCGCAATCGAACAGCCTGCAGGACTGCTGGCTGCTCGCCGGCTTCGGCGTGCTCGGCTGGCTGATGAAGCGCTACGACTGGTCGATGGCGCCGATGATCCTGGGCCTGGTGCTCGGGCCGCTGTTCGAGACCGCGCTGCGCCAGTCGCTTACGCTCTCGCACGGCAGCGGCGCGATCTTCATCACCCGCCCCCTGTCCGCCACGCTGCTCGCCTTTGCGGCGCTGGCGGTCACTTCTCCGCTCTGGACGAGGATCTTCTTCCGTGCCAAAACTGTTTGACCGCATCGGCGTCGACATCAACCAGAAGCTCGCCCTCGAGCCGGCCGTGCAATGGGCCATCGAGCACAAGGTGCCGTACATCGATTTGTGCCTCGACCAGACGCCCGAGTTGCTGCAAAAAGACTCTCCAAGGATGAAACGGGCGCGCGCGCAACTGGATAAGGCCGGCATCCGGCTCGGGCTGCACACGCTGTCGGCGGTGAACATCGCCGAGACTTCTCCCTTCGCCAGCGCCGCGGCCGACGACTATCTCGAGGCCTACATTGGCGCCGCCGGGCGCCTCGGCGCCGGCTGGATCGTGGTGCATGGCGGCTACCACTTCACCTCCGACAAGAAGCCCCGCATGGATGCGGCGGTCGCGCGCATCGCACGCGCGGCGAAGCTCGCGGAGAAGAAAAAGGCGAAGATTCTGCTCGAGAACCTGAATCCCGAGCCCGAGCGCGCCGAGGTGCACTATCTGTGCGCCGACCTCGAGGAATGCCGCTACTACTTCGACCGGCTGGACTCCCCGGCGCTGGGCTGGAGCTTCACGGTGAACCACGCGCACATCCGGCCCAACACCATCGGCGCCTTCATGAAGGGGCTCGACATGAAGCGTTGCGGCGAGGTGCGCCTCGCCGACTGCCGCGGCACGCACGAAGAGCACCTCAAGCCCGGCGAAGGTACGATTGATTTTCCCGCGATGTTCGCCGCGATCGAAAAGAGCGGATACCGGGGGCATTACATGCAGGCCTTTGGCAGCCTGGACGACATGCTGAAGGGCCGGCAGACGCTTTCTGAGCTAGGGGAATAAGCCACCCGGAGGAAGTGATGATGCGTATTCACTGGCTGCTGCTACTGGTGCCTGCCCTGGTCCATGCCGTAGAACCCGAAAAGGTGCAGCGCGCCAAGGTTCCCTCGCCGCCCTGGGCGCGGGGCGACGAGCGCGGCATGGCCAACCAGATCGGGCCGGCGACCTACCAGCGCTGCGCCTGGCACATGGCGCAGCCCTACGCGCGCCCCTACGAGCTGTCGCATGTGCGCTCGAACACCATGCCGATGTCGCCCTTCGCCGGGCCGACGCAAAGCAAGCCGAAGCCGACCGCGGGCATTCCCGGATCGGCCCACGCCTTCAACAGTGAAACGCTGAACGAGGGCGCTGAACCGGCGCAGCAGGGCACGCAGATGGACGCGCTCGGCCATTTCGCGCTGCTCAAGGAGGCCTGGGCGCCGGGCAGCGCCTTCAGCGCGGACGGCGCGGTGTACTACGGCGGCCTGCCGCAAAGCGAGGTCAAGCCCACGCCCGACTCACCGCTGCTCAAGCTCGGCATGGACAAGATCCCGCCGATCATCACCAGCGCGGTGCTGCTCGATGCCAAGGCCTACAAGGGAAAGTCGATGGAGGCCGGCGAGCTGGTGACGGCGAAGGACCTGCAGGCTATGTTGAAGGCGCAGGGCCTGGGCCAGCGTGGCGTGCTGCCCGGCGACGTGGTGTACGTGCGCACCGGCTGGGGCGACCATTGGCGCGATCCCGACACCGAGAAGTTCTATTACACCAAGGCGCCGGGCCTTTCCTACGACGCGGCGCAGTGGCTCGCGCAGCGCCGCATCGTGGCCATCTCGCTCGATACGCCGTTCGTCGACACCGTGGCCGAGGGGATGCTGATGGGCAAGGCGCCCCCCGCGCCCGGCACGCCGCCGGGCCTGCCTTTCGCGGTGCACCATCACCTGCTCGCGCAGGCCGGCATCCATCTCATCGAGAACGCCAAGCTCGACGAGCTCGCCGGCGACCGCGTGTGGACCTCGTGCACCCTGATCCTGCCGCCGCGCGACAAAGGCGCCGCAGGGGCAGCGGTGCGGCCCGTGGCTATAGGGGTTCCTATAAAAGCTGGAAGAAAATGAGAGCAAGCCCGACAACGGAAACCACCCATATCCCGGTGCGCAGCCAGGGTATGCCGGCAAGGTAGACCACTGCATACGCGAGGCGCGCCCAGAAGAATAGCTGCGCGCCCAGCAGGGTCGTGGCGTTGGTCTTGTCCGTCACCACCGCGACCAGCACCAGCGCGGCGAAGAGGACAAGGCTTTCGAGCATATTGTGGTGGGCGCGGTAGGCGCGCCCGGCCCACCCGGTGAAGGGCGGCAAACCCTCGCGGTTGCCGGCGAGCGCCGGCAACCCTACCTGCAATGTTGCACCGCTTACTGCGATCAGCACCTGCGCGAACGCAAGCGCCACGGCCCACAGCAGCCAGACGAGCTCGGGTTTCATCGGAGGTTCCCCCTTTGTCGAGGGAACTCTACAGCAACCCTGGGGATTGAAAAATGGACCCCCGCCTTCGCGGGGGCGACCTTCAGACGCTCCCTAGCGCGGGCGCTGCCAGGCCGCGCGGCGGAAGCTTTTGCGGCGCGACACGACGCTGCGGCCGGCGAACTCGTGCACCTTCTCGCGGATCGGGGTGCGCACGTCGGGGGGCAGCGCGGCCGCCGCATCCTCGAACAGCGCAACTACGTCCCGCGATGCGGGACCGTCGTGGAAGAAGCCGCGCTCGCGGTCCCAGACCAGCGCGCGCTCGCTCGCATCGCCGCCGTAGCAGAGCTGGAACAGGGTCAGCTCGCCTTCGGCCTGCCAGACGAACAGATCGAAATACTCGTCGTGGAACCAGCGGCGCTTGGCGGGCGGGTCGTCGGCGACCCCGAGGATTTCTTTCAGCATGGCGGCGTCAACGATTTGACCACGCTGGCGTTCCCGGGTTCTGTCACCGAATCATGACCGGGACGTAGCGCGCGCTTTTCAAAGCAGTCAGGGCTTGTCAGGAAACCTCCGGCGCATTTTTCATTTTGTTACGTCAACTTTTTTTTCATAGGCCCGTTGGACCGTTCGTTGCTTCAAGTTCCACGCTAGAAGCGGGGCACTTGTTCGTGTCCTACTGCATCAGAGGGAATAGGAGAGCCACCATGAGCATGCCGGTACGAGCTGTCAGCAACGAACGCGACGAGAAACGCAGCAGCCTGATGCGCGCGCTCACCGATTTCACCAAGCAGCATCGCGCGGCGCACTGGGCCGGCACCTTCGCCAGCTTCCTCGAGAGCGTGTTTCCCGTCGATGCGCGCGCCATCGCGCGCACCAGCCACCAGTACATCTGGGACATGATGCGCGCCGAGCCCGCCCTCTTCCAGGACGAGCTCTACGGCATCGACGACACCATCGAGCGCGTCAGCGGCTACTTCAAGGCCGCGGCCTCGGGCTCCGAGGTCGGCCGGCGCCTGCTGCTGCTGCTCGGGCCGCCCTCCGGCGGCAAGTCGAGCATGGTGATCCTGCTCAAGCGCGCGCTCGAGACCTACAGCCACACCGAGGCCGGCGCGCTCTACGGCATCCACGGCTGCCCGGTGCACGAGTCGCCGCTGCACCTGGTGCCGCACACCATGCGCGGCCAGTTCCGCGCCACCTACGGCATCGAGATCAAGGGCGAGCTGTGCCCGCACTGCGTCTCGCGCCTGCAGCACGAGTTCGCCGGCGACTTCATGCAGGTGCCGGTGCAGCGCATCTTCATCTCGGAGGCCGGCCGCGTCGGCGTCGGCACCTACGCGCCGCACGACCCGAGCACCGCCGACATCGCCGACCTGGTCGGCTCGGTGGATCTGTCCAAGGTCTCCGAATTCGGCGACGAGGGCGACCCGCGCGCCTGGTCGTGGTCCGGCGCGGTGTTCGCCGCCAGCCGCGGCCTGCTCGAGATGATCGAGATCCTCAAGGTGAAGCGCGAGTTCCTGTACCTGCTGCTTACCCTCACGCAGGAGAAGAACGTCAAGGTTTCGCGCTTCCCGCTGATTCATCTGGACGAGACCATCCTCGCGCACACCAACCTTGCCGAGTTCCGCAAGTTCCTGCAGGAGCCGGAGAACGAGGCGCTGCTCGACCGCATGGTCATCATCCAGGTGCCCTATACCCTTTCGTACAAGGAGGAGGCGCGCATTTACCGCAAGCTTACCTCTTCCACGCAGGCCTTTCGCGAGGTGCACCTCGACCCGCACGCGCTGCACGTGGCGGCGGTGTTCGGGGTGCTCACCCGCCTCACCGAGGGCGAGGAGCGCGACGCCGACAACCTGAAGAAGGTGCGCCTGTACGCCGGCGAGGACGTCGAGGGGGTGTCGCAGTCCGAGGTCGAGAAGATGCGCGCCCGCAACCCCGACGAGGGCCTGGCGGGGGTGTCGCCGCGCTTCATCATCAACGCGCTCTCCAACGCCATCATCCAGTCGAGCGCGAAGAGCCTGACCACCATGGATGTGCTGATCGCCATCAAGGACGCGATCGAGTCCGACGTGCGCATCGACGGCAAGAAGAAGCGCAAGTGGGTCGACTTCCTGGTGAGCGTGCGCAAGGACTTCTACAACCGCTGGGTGAAGGAGGACGTGCACAAGGCCCTGTTCGTCTCCTTCGAGGCCGAGGCGCAGCAGCTGCTCGAGAAATACCTCGACGAGGTCGAGGCCACGCTCGACAACCGCACCCTCAAGGATCCGATCACCAACGAGGAGAGGAAGCCCGACGAGCGCTTCCTGCGCAACGTCGAGGAGAAGATCCGCATCTCCGAGTCGGGCAAGCTCTCCTTCCGCCAGGAAGTGGTGAGGAAAGCGATGGGCTCGTTCAAGCGCGGCGACAAGTTCACCCTGGACAGCCACGCCCCGCTGCACGACGCGGTCGAGCAGTACCTCTTCGAGCAGCGCCGGGATGTCCTGCGCCTGGTGAGCTCCTCCTCGCGGCCCGACGATGAGACCCGCCAGAAGATCTCGGTGGTCGAGAAGCGCCTGGTCGACGAGTACGGCTACGACTCCCACAGCGCCCGTGAAGCGCTCAACTACGTAACCACTCTATTGGCACAGGAATGAAAAACATGAAAAGGGGTCAGGACCCTTTTCGGGATTGCATGCCGGCCAGCTTTGTTTCCAGGAAAAGGGTCCTGACCCCTTTTCCCAAGGCAAAACCATGATCCGCATCGCCGCCGAGACCCCCTGGTACGAGCTCTTCTCGAGAGGGGCCCGGGACTGGCTGCGGCATAACCAGAAGGTGCGCTCGGCGGTGAAGGAAAGCCTGCCCGACCTGCTGGCAGGCTCTGACCTGATTACCCGGCCCAACCGCACGGTGGCGGTGCCGGTGAAATTCCTCGAGCACTCGCGCTTCCGCCTGCTCGACGCGCAGACCGGCCAGGGCGCCGGCCAGGGGCGCGGCAATCCCGGCGACGTGCTGCAGCCGGCGAAGGAAGAGGGCACCGACCCCGGCGAAGGCGGCGGCACCGGCAACGGCGAGATCCGCTTCGTGGTCGAGCTCAAGGTCGACGAGATCGTCGACTGGCTCTGGGAGGAGCTCAAGCTGCCCGAGCTCAAGCCGAAGCGTGCGGCGACCATGGACGAGCCCGATTACATACGCGAAGGCTGGGACAAGCGCGGCGCGCGCTCGCGCCTGGACCGGCGCAAGACCATGAAGGAGGCGGTCAAGCGACGCGCCATCCAGGTGGATCCGGTTTCCATCACCAACGAGGACCTGCGTTTCCGCCAGCTGGTGAAGCGCGCCACCCCCGCGACGAGTGCCGCGGTGATCTTCGCGCTCGACGTCTCGGGCAGCATGGACGAGGCGCAGCGGCGCCTCGCCAAGCAGTTCTTCTTTTTCGCCCTGCAGGGCATCCGCCGGCAGTACAGCAAGGTCGAGACGCTGTTCCTCGCCCACGCCGCCGAGGCGTGGGAATTCGACGAGAGCCAGTTCTTCCAGGCCTCCTCGAGCGGCGGCACCGTCACCTCGGCGGTCGCGCGCCTCGCGCTCGACACGGTGCAGGCGCGCTTCGACCCCAGCCGCTACAACACTTATTTCTTCTACGCCTCGGACGGCGAGAACGCCGCCGAGGACCGCGAGCCGGCCAAGGCGCTGCTCGCCGAGCTGGCGCAGATGGTCAACTACGCCGGCTACGTCGAGACCGGCGGCGTGGCCACCTTCCGCCCCCGCGAGACGCAGCTCGCCGAGCTGTTCGGCGAGCTCAAGGCGCACGGCGCCCCGGTCGGCGTCAGCCACCTCAATTCGCAGGACGACATCTGGCGCGCGATCCGCGAGTTCTTCACCGAGCAATCGCAAAGTGAAAAAGCCGCATGACGACTGAATTGGAAGAGTACGCCGGGCGCATCGAGTCGCTGGCCCACCGTCTGGGCCTCGACTACTACCCGGTCGACTTCGAGGTGGCCCCCGCCAGCCTGATGACCGAGATCGCGGTCTACGGCCTGCCGGTGCGCATGCCGCACTGGTCCTTCGGCGTGCGCTACATCCACCAGCTGGTGCGCCAGAGCATGGGCCACTCCAAGATCTTCGAGGTGATGTTCCCCGGCGACCCGTGCCGCGCCTTCCTGATGGACGGCAACTCGCTCGCCGAGAACACGCTGGTCACCGCGCACGTCATCGGCCACGCCGACTTCTCGAAGAACAACCAGCTCTTCTC
>DATFDV010000006.1:0-4476 GCA_035251855.1 Burkholderiales bacterium
GAGAACAGCGAAGGCGTGGCGCTCTATCGCGGCGAGCCCGAGGAGCTCGGCGGCCTGCGCGGGCGCTTCGCGGCGGTGATCGGCAACTTCTGGCAGATCATGTACAAGCGCAAGCAGCTGGGCTGGTTCACCTCGTTCTACTACCAGCTCGCCATCATCTTTCCGTACATCGTGGTCTCGCCGCGCTTTTTCTCCGGCGCGATTCCGCTCGGCGCGATCTTCCAGACCGCCTCGGCGTTCGGCCAGGTGCAGGGCTCGCTCTCCTGGTTCATCGATGCGTACGTGCGCTTCGCGGCATGGAAGGCCACCGTGGACCGCCTGATCGGCTTCAGCGCGGCACTCGACCAGGTGCGCGAGGAGGCCGATCGCCTCGACGGCGAGCGCGTGGAAACCGCCGACTCGACGATCGCGCTCGAAGGCCTGGAGCTCAAGCTGCCGCAGGGCAATACTTTGCTCACTCCCACCACGCTCGCGCTCAAGCCCGGAGAGGACACGCTGCTCACGGGTCCTTCCGGCGCGGGGAAGTCGACCTTTTTCCGCGCGCTGTCGGGCATCTGGCCTTACTGGAAAGGGCGCATCCGCGTGCCGCGCGGCGCCCGGCTGCTGTTCCTGCCGCAGAAGGCGTACTTGCCGATCGGCACGTTGAAGCGGGCGGTGTGCTATCCGGACGATCCGGCGCAACATTCCGACGAATCGGTGCGCGCCACCCTGACCGACGTCGGCCTCGCAGCGCTTGCCGGTGCGCTGGAACGTAGCGAGAACTGGGCGCAGGTGCTTTCCGGCGGCGAGCAGCAGCGCCTCGCGTTCGCGCGCGCCCTGCTGACCAAACCCGACTGGCTGTTCCTCGATGAGGCGACGGCGTCGCTGCCGGAGGAGAATCAGCAGCGGCTCTACCAGCTGCTGAAGGAGCGGCTGCCTGGAACGACGCTGGTTTCCATCGGCCACCGCGCCAGCCTGGCTGCGCATCACCGCACGCGGCTCGACTGGCAGTCAGGCGCGCTGCGGGAGGTCCCGGCCTAAAGGACGATGCACGTGCTGGTGGCGTGCGCGTAGAGCTTGCCGGATGGGTCCTCGAGGCGCGCCTCGGCGGTGGCGACGCGCTTGCCGGCGTGCACCACCTTGCCGATCGCTCGCAGCGGGCCGGTTTCCGAGGTGATCGCCCGCACGAGATTGGTCTTGGCTTCGAGCGTGGTGTAAGCGCCGCCGGCCGGCAGCTGCGTCTGCACCGCGCAGCCCATCGCCGAATCGAGCAGGGTCATGGCGATGCCGCCGTGCACGACGCCGATCGGGTTGTAGTGGCGTTCGCCCGCGGTGATCTCGAATACCGCCTGACCCGGCGCCACTTCGGTCAGCCGGTAGCCGAGCAGCGAGCAGATCGGCGGATGCGGTAGCCGGCCGTCGCGCATCGCGCGCAGGAATTCGATGCCGGCCATCGCGCGCCCGGCCTGCGCGAGCTGGACCGGATCGTCCCACTGCACCTCCACCGAACGCTTCATGCTGCGAGGAAGTCGGCCGCGGCGCGCGTGACGCGCTCGTCGCGCAGGATGCGGCCATGGCCCAGGCCATCGGTGAGCATCAATTGCGCGCCGGGCCAGGACTCGGCGACCTTTGCGCCGTGCGTCCACGGCATCATGCGGTCGTCGCGATCGTGAATCACGAGTGCGCGGGCGCCCAGGCGCGGCGCGACGCGGCGCACCTCGAGATCCTCCCAGCGCACGCCATAGCGCTCCTCGATCGCGTTCTGCATCGCCTCGCGCACCGCCTCGGGCATCCAGTACCAGCGCGCGAAGCGGCGCGAATAGCCGATGAGATCGGACGGCGGGCTGATCAGGACGATTTTCTTGAAAGCCACGCGGCTCCAGGAAAGAGAAAGCGCCGCCGCCGCGCCACCGAGGGAATGCGCGATGACCGCTTCGATGCCGCCGTGGTAGTCAGCCACCGCGCCGAGCACATCGGCAAAGTCGGGCAGCCCGGTGAGCTTGCCTTCGGAGACGCCGTGCGCTGGCTGGTCGTAGGCGATCACTCGGTAGCCGGCCTGCAGCAGCGGGAAGGCGAAGGCGCGCATCTGCGCCGCGTTGCCGCCCCAGCCGTGCGCGAGCAGCACCGCGGGGGCTTCCTTCGAGCGCGCGCCCCAGGTCCACATGGCGATGTGCCGGCCTTTATGCTCTAGAAAAGTGCTCCTGGCGTCGATCAGATCGAGCGCGCTGGCCGCGGCGTTTCGCGCGCGCGGCGGCGTGAGGAACATTCGCTCCGCCCAGGCGCCGGCCAGCTCGGGGAACAGCAGGTGCGAAGCGGCGAATCGAACGTTCGTGCTTATTCGGGGCAGCGAGAAGGCATGGGGCATGGCAAGGTTCCTTAACGGGAGATCAGTTTGTCCAGGGCGGCCAGGGCGCGCGCCCGGGCTTTGGGATAGCCGAGCAGGCGCCGATGATGGTGTACCACCAGCGCGATGCCGAACATTTCGAATGCAATCTGCTCCGGGTCGGTCTGCGCCGGCAGCTCGCCTTCGTCGATCGCCTGGCGCACGCTGCGCTTGAGGGTCTCGATCCAGGTGCGCTGACCGCCGGCGAGCATGTCGCGCACCGGGCCGGGCTTGTCGTCGAACTCCGAGGCGCCGCCGATCATCGGGCAGCCGCCGGGCAGCTCGGCCGATTCGGTCCAGTCCAGCCAGTTGATGAACATGGCCCGCAGGCGCGCGATGCCGCGCGGCTTGGCCATCGCCGGCTGGAACACCACCTCGCTGAACTGCGCCTGGCCGTGCGCCAGGACTGCCAGCAGCAATTCCTCGCGCGAGCCGAAGTGGGCAAACAGGCCCGACTTCGACATGCCGGTGGCGTCGGCGAGGGTGCCGATGGTCAGGCCGTCGAGGCCTGACTTACTGACGATGCGCAGCGCGGCGTCGAGGATCGCCGCCCGCGTGCGTTCGCCCTTCGTCGTCGTTGCGCTGGCTGGGCTCATCCGCCGGTAAAATAGTACGAACGTTCGTATTTGTCAACGTTTTCGCCAGGTAGCGCCCGGTATGGCTGGCCTTTTCCCGGGCGATCGCTTCCGGCGTGCCGGCGGCGACGATGCGGCCGCCACCGTCGCCGCCCTCCGGTCCGAGGTCGATCACCCAGTCGGCGGTCTTCACCACGTCCATGTTGTGCTCGATGACCACCACCGTATTGCCCGCGTCGCGCAGCCGGTGCAGCACTTCGAGCAGCAGCTTGATATCGTGGAAGTGCAGCCCGGTGGTGGGCTCGTCCAATATGTAGAGCGTGCGGCCGGTGTCGCGCTTCGACAGCTCGAGCGAAAGCTTCACGCGCTGCGCTTCGCCGCCCGAGAGGGTGGTGGCGGACTGGCCCAGGCGCACGTAGCCCAGGCCGACGTCGATCAGCGTCTGCAGCTTGCGCGCGATCGGCGGCACCGCGGAGAAGAACCCGACTGCTTCGGAGACCGTCATCTCCAGCAGCTCCTGGATGTTGCGGCCCTTGTAGCGCACCTCCAGCGTCTCGCGGTTGTAGCGCTTGCCGTGGCAGACGTCGCAGGCGACGTAAATGTCGGGAAGGAAGTGCATCTCGACCTTGGTGACGCCGTCGCCCTGGCACGCTTCGCAGCGCCCGCCTTTGACGTTGAACGAGAAGCGCCCGGCGTCGTAGCCGCGCTGGCGCGCTTCGGGCACGCCGGCGAACAAGTCGCGAATCGGTGTGAACAGGCCGGTGTAAGTCGCCGGGTTGGAGCGCGGCGTGCGGCCGATGGGACTCTGGTCGACGCTGATCACCTTGTCGACCAGCTCCAGGCCGGAGATCCCCTGGTGGGGAGCCGGCTCCGCCGCCGAGCCGTACAGCGAGCGCGCGATCGCCGCATACAGAGTGTCGTTGACCAGAGTGGACTTCCCCGAGCCCGACACGCCTGTAACGCAGACCAGCAGGCCGAGCGGCAGCTCGAGGTCGACGTCCTTCAGGTTGTGGCCGCTCGCGCCGCGCACCGTGATGCGGTTCTTGCCCGGGCGGCGCCGATGCGGCGGCACGTCGATCTTCAGCGTGCCGCCGAGATAGCGCCCGGTGAGCGAGCGCGGATCGGCGATCACTTCCTCGGGCCGGCCCTGCGCGACGATATGGCCGCCGGCCTCGCCGGCGCCCGGGCCCATGTCGAGCACGTAGTCGGCGGCGCGGATCGCCTCCTCGTCGTGCTCGACCACGATCACCGAGTTGCCAAGATCGCGCAGGCGCTGCAGGGTGCTGATCAGCCGCGCGTTGTCGCGCTGGTGCAGGCCGATCGAGGGCTCGTCGAGCACATACATCACGCCGGTCAGCCCGGAGCCGATCTGGCTGGCCAGGCGAATGCGCTGTCCCTCGCCGCCCGAGAGCGTCTCGGCCGAGCGGTCGAGCGACAGGTATTCGAGCCCGACGTTGACCAGGAACTCCAGGCGCGACGCGATTTCGCGGACGATGCGGGCCGCGACCTGGGCCTTTGATCCGCTGAGGTTGAGGTTTT
>DATFDV010000007.1:0-3326 GCA_035251855.1 Burkholderiales bacterium
GCCTCGATGCACTTCTCGCGGTCGCCCTTCATCGCCTTCGCGGTCACGGCGATGATCGGCAGGTCGCCGCCCTTCGGCAGCTTGCGGATCTCCTTGATGGTGGTGATGCCGTCCATCTCCGGCATCATGATGTCCATCAGCACCACGTCGATCTCGGCATCGCTCTCCACCTTCCTGATCGCGTCGCGGCCGTTGTTGGCCGAGAGGATCACCATCCCCTGCTCGTCGAGCAGCGTGGCGAGGGCGAAGATGTTGCGCATGTCGTCGTCGACGATCAGCGCGCGCTTGCCTTCGAGGATGCGGTTCGAGGAATGCAGGGTGTCGAGGAACTCGCGCTCGGCCGCCGGCATGCTCGCCGCGCTGCGGTGCAGGAACAGGTAGATGTAGTCGAGCAGCCGCTCGGCGGTATGCGCCTCGCGCAGCGCGAAGCTGCCCTCGCTGTTCTTCCAGCGCGCGAGCAGCTTGCTCTCGCCGAAGAACACCACCGGCAGGGTCTGGATCACCGGCTGGCCGGCGAGCACGTCGAGCACGTCCTGCGGCTCCAGGTCCTCGGCGCGGCCGTCCACCACCAGGCAGTCGACCTGGTTCGCCTGCATCAGCTTCAGCGCCTCCTCGCCCGACCGGGCCACCAGCATCGGCACGTCGGCCGCGCCCAGGCGCTCGACCACCTCCTGGCGCGGCTGCCCGTCGGGCATCAGCAGCAGCACCTGCTTCGCCGCCCGTGACACGAACGACTTCAGGCGCTCGATGGCGCGGTCCACCAGGTCGCGCGACACCAGCGGCTTCGAGATGAAGCCGATCGCGCCGCTGTCCAGGGCGCGGTCGCGCGCCTCGTCGGTCGACACCACGCACACCGGGATGTGGCGGGTGGACAGATCGGCCTTCAGGCGCTCGAGCACCCGCCAGCCCTGCATGTCGGGCAGGAAGATGTCGAGGGTCATTACCGCCGGGTGGTACTCGCGCACCATGGCGAGCGCCGCGGCGCCGGTCGAGCCGACCACGCCCTTGAAGCCCTTCTCGCGCGCCGCCTCGAGCAGGATCTTGGCGAAGCCCAGGTCGTTCTCGACGATCAGCAGCACCTGGTCGCCGGCGTGGATGTCGTCGCGGTCGTCGGCCGCGTCGTTGGCGAAGGTGAGCCCGCTCGGCTCCTCCGGAGTAATCGTCTCGATTGCCGGAACGACGACCGTCTTCTCGGCCAGCGCCGCGGTGCGCGCGCGCGGCTGGCGCACCGGCGCGAAGTTCTGCGGCAGGTACAGCGTGAACACGCTGCCGGCGCCCGGCGCGCTCACCAGGCGGATCTCGCCGCCGAGCAGCTTGGACAGCTCCCTCGAGATCGCCAGGCCCAGGCCGGTGCCGCCGTATTTGCGGCTGGTCGAGCCGTCGGCCTGCTGGAACGCCTCGAAGATGATCTGCTGCTTCTCGGTCGAGATGCCGATGCCGGTGTCGCTCACCTTGAAGGCGATGACGCGCTCGGTGCGCTCGAGCTCCTCGGCGTCGCCCGACCAGCCCTCGATCGCCGGCGCGATGCTGATCGAGACGTTGCCGACGTGGGTGAACTTGAAGGCGTTGGACAGCAGGTTCTTGATGATCTGCTGCAGGCGCTTGATGTCGGTGAACATGGTCTTCGGCAGCGCCGGGTCGAGGCCGACCCTGAACTCGACCTGCTTGGACTCCGCCAGGTGGCGGAAGGTGCGCTCGACGTAGCGCTGCAGGTCCTCGAAGCGCAGCTCGCTCGCTTCCACCGCCACGGTGCCCGATTCGATCTTCGACAGATCGAGGATGTCCGCAATCAGCGCGAGCAGCTCGTTGCCCGACGAATGGATGGTCTTCGCGAACTCCACCTGCTTCGCGTTCAGGTTGCCCTCCGGGTTGCGCGACAGCTGGTCGGAGAGGATCAGCAGGTTGTTGAGCGGCGTGCGCAGCTCGTGCGACATGTTGGCCAGGAACTCGGACTTGTACTTGGAGGTCAGCGCCAGCTGCGAGGCCTTTTCCTCGAGGGCCTGGCGCGCCAGCTCGACTTCGCGGTTCTTGCGTTCCACCTCCTCGTTCTGGTGGGCCAGCAGGCGCGCCTTCTCCTGCAGCTCCTCGTTGGTCTGCTGCAGCTCGACCGCCAGGGACTGCGACTGCTTGAGCAGGTTCTCGGTGCGGGTGTTGGCCTCGATGGTGTTGATGACGATGCCGATCGACTCGGTCAGCTGGTCGAGGAACGCCTGGTGCGAGGGGTTGAAGTGCTCGAGCGAGGCGAGCTCGATCACGCCGCGCACCTGGCCTTCGAAGATCACCGGCAGCACCAGCACCTCGGCCACCGCCTGCTCGGACAAGCCGGTATGGATCTTGAACGCATGCGCCGGCACGCCGTTCAGCGTGAGCTTGCGCTTCTCGATCGCGCACTGCCCGACCAGGCCTTCGCCGAGGTCGACTTCCTTGCCGTGCGCGCTCTGGCCGCCGGAGGCGAAGCTCGCCACCAGGCGCAGGTTCGGATTCTCCTCCGACGACAGCACGTAGAACTCGGCCTGCTGCGCGCCGACCACCGGCGCGAGCTCGCTCAGGATCATCTGGCCGACCGCCTCGATGTTGCGCTGGCCCTGCAGCATGCGCGAGAACTTCGCCAGGTTGGTCTTCAGCCAGTCCTGCTCGGTGTTCTTCTGCGTAGTGTCCTTGAGGTTGCGGATCATCTCGTTGATGGTGTCCTTCAACGCCGCCACCTCGCCCTGCGTCTCCACCGTAATCGAGCGCGTCAGGTCGCCCTGCGTCACCGCCACCGCCACGTCCGCGATCGCGCGCACCTGCGTGGTCAGGTTGGCCGCCAGCTCGTTCACGTTCTCGGTCAGGTCCTTCCAGGTGCCGGCGGCGCCCGGCACCTTCGCCTGGCCGCCGAGCTTGCCTTCGACGCCGACCTCGCGCGCCACCGTGGTCACCTGCTCGGCGAAGGTGGCCAGCGTGTCGGTCATGTTGTTGATGGTGTCGGCCAGCGCCGCGATCTCGCCGCGCGCCTTCACCGTCAGCTTCTGCTCGAGGTCGCCGTTGGCCACCGCGGTCACCACCTTGGCGATGCCTCGCACCTGCGAGGTCAGGTTGCCGGCCATCGAGTTCACGTTGTCGGTGAGGTCCTTCCACACGCCCGACACCCCCGGCACGTCGGCCTGGCCGCCGAGGCGGCCTTCGGTTCCGACCTCGCGCGCCACCCGCGTGACCTCCGCCGCGAAGGATCGCAGCTGGTCCACCATCGTGTTGACGGTGTTCTTCAGCTCGAGGAATTCACCCTTCACGTCGACGGTGATCTTTTTGGACAAATCGCCGTTGGACACCGCGGTGGTGATCACGGC
>DATFDV010000008.1:0-4744 GCA_035251855.1 Burkholderiales bacterium
CAAGCAGAACATCCCGGTGCCGACCTTGCGCGTGGTGAAGGAGGATGACCGCGGCGTGACGATCTCCGGCATGAAGATGCTGGCGACCGGCGCGGTGTTCGCCAACGAGATCTGGATCGGCAACCTGATCCCGCTCGCGCCCAACCAGCTCGCCGAGTCGATCACCTGCGCGATCCCGGTCAACGCGGCGGGGGTGACGCTCTGGTCGCGCAAGGCGTACGAGCGCCATGCGCCGAGCGAGTTCGAGAACCCGCTCACCTGGCGTTTCGACGAGACCGACTCGATGGTGATGTGCGAGAACGTAAGCGTGCCGTGGGAGCGCGTGTTCGTGCACATGGACGCGATCCTCGCGCGCGAGATCTACATCAGGACGCCGGGGCACTGCTACGGCAACCACCAGTCGAACGTGCGCTTCCACGCCAAGATGCAGCTCATCGTCGGCCTCGCCAGCAAGATCGCGCAGGCCTCGGGCGCCAATGAAGTCCCGGCCGTAAGAGAAGTACTGGGAAGGTTCGCCGCGCTGGAGGCGGCGCTCGGCGGCATGATCGCCGGCCAGATCCAGGACGCCGAGGACTGGCCGGCGGGCTTCAAGACCTTCAACCGCCGCTACATGTACGCCGCGCTCAACTGGTGCACCGAGAGCCACTCGCAGATCATCGACGCGCTGCGCGAGCTCTGCGGCGGCGGCATCTTCCAGATGCCGGCGGACGTCACCGTGATGCAAGACGCAAAGCTGCGGCAGATGTTCGAGACCTACTGGCAGACGCCGCAGCTCGGCGCGCTGGAGCGCATGAAGCTCTACAAGCTCGCCTGGGACCTGATCGGCTCGGAGTTCGCCGGCCGCCACCTGCAGTACGAGAAGTTCTATGCCGGCGCCTCGTTCATCGTGCGCAACCATTCCTTCCGCGAGGCGCCCTGGGAGGGTTTCCACAAGGTGGTCGATGATCTGATGGGGTCCTACGATGTTCCCGCCCGCGGGCATCAGTAGCGCACGAGCACGCGGTAGCGCAGGGTGGTGCTGCCCCCGGCCGGCACCTTGACCCGCCACTCGGCGGTGCCGGCGGCGACCTTGGCGTGGGCCTGGGAGTCCTCGAGCATGCTCCAGTCGCCCGGCACGGGCTCGCGCACCACCACCGTCTCGGCCTGCTTCTTGGCGTTGCGCAGCACGATCTCGTAGGCGCTCTCGAACACGTAGCTCGCGCGGTTGGTCGGCTCGCGACGCTTGAAGTCGGTCTGTTTCTTGTCGGCCGTAACGTCGAACGCCTCGCCCAGCTTGAGGCGCACCGCCTCGTTCTTCGGCGTATGGTCGATGCGGTCCTCGCCGACGAATTGCGCATTGCCGGCGCTGTCGCGCTTGTAGACGCGCACCACACCCTTGGGCATCGGCATGCCCAGGCGCGCCGACTCGCGGTTTTCGAGCTGTACGAAAACGCCGACCTTCATCTTCTGGCCGATACCACCGACGCTCGAGCGGTAGTAGTAATCGGCTCCCTGCAGCACCAGCTCTTTCACGGCCGGCACGCCCGCCGCGCTCAGCAGCGACACCTGCTTGGTCTGCTTGTCGGCGATGGTGGTCGGGCGCGCCAGCGTGTACAGGTGATACTCGAAGAGCGCCTCCTGCGCCATCTGCGGCGCCGCTACGGCGGAGGCGCGCATTTCCCCCTTGCGGGCGGCCATGCGCATCTCCTCGCGCACGCGGTTCACGTCGCCTGCCACCAGCTGCAGCTTCGCGTTCGGGTACGACGTGCCGCTGGTATTGGTGAGCGTCACCCAGCCGGTCAGGTCGAGCGCCGTATCGGCGGCGTTCAGCTCGGCGACGTAGTCGGCCTTCCAGGCAAGCCCGCCGGTCAGGTAGGAAAGCTCGAGCGCTTGCTGGCCGGCGCGCGTGGATTCCAGCTCGCTCACCAGCGTCGGCCGGTCGCGCAGGCTGGCGGGCACGCCGTCGTAGACGATGCGCCCCGGCAGGCCGGTTTCGATGCGATCGCCGATGCGCATCACCACCCCGCCGTTGGCGGCCAGCACGGTGGCGGTCTCGACCGATTCCGCGCCGGTGGTCGGATGCGTGCGCACGATGCGCACCTCGCGGCCGACGTACTTCTCCAGCAGCTTGGCGGGCGTGAGCAGGTCGAAGTCGAAGTTCTGCTCGAGCAGGGTGAGCGATCCCGGATGTGACAGGCTGCGCAACAGCGCCGTCTCCGGCTGTATGCGCCCGCTTACCTCGCGCAAGGCGAGGCGGTTGCGGCCGGCTTCCAGCGCGATGCGGCGCTGATCCTTCACCAGGGCGAGGTTTTCGTTGTAGATCGTGACCGCCATGGATTGCTGGTCGGCGAGCGTGCTGGGTTTTTCGCTGGCGTTGACCGCGGCACAAAATGCGAAACTGACTGCGAGCGTGATTGTTTTCAGCATGGGCATGGGTTATTGCCTCCTTATTTCCTTTAACGGCACTTTCCTTGCTGCGGGTTAAGCAGGAGGCAAATCCATGAAAGTTGCGAAACAGAAGAGCCAGGACCTCGCCCGGCTCGCCGCCCTGGTGCGGCAGATGAAGGTAGGAATGCTCACCACCGTCGAGGCCGACGGCTCGTTGCGCAGCCGGCCGCTGGAGACCGTCGAGGTCGACGCAGAGGGCCGGCTCTGGTTCTTCACCCAGGCGCACTCGCCGAAATCGCTGCGCGCCGAGGCCGCCGATCACCAGGTGAGCCTGAGCTATGCCGACCCGCGGGACGAGGACTTCGCTTCGATCTCCGGCACGGCGCGCGTGGTGCGCGACGAGGACCGGATGCGCAGGCTGTGGAACGCCGATCTTGGCCGCTGGTTCCCGCGCGGCCTCGACGATCCGGACCTGGCATTGCTCGAGGTGCGCATCGACAAGGCCGAGTACTGGGACGAGCCTCGGCACGAGAACGTCAAGATCGGAACGTTATCGGCGTAGCGTTAGCGCGAGCGCAGCCAGAACCAGCGTCGTCCCGGCCAGCATGCTGAGCGTCACCGTTTCGCCCAGGAACAGCCACCCCCAGAGGATGCCGAGCACCGGCACGGCGAGGCCGACGGTCAGCGTGCGCGAAGGGCCGATGTCGCGGATCAGGGTGAAGAACGGCAGATAGGCGACGCCGCTGCACACCGCCCCCAGCGCTATCAATGCGAGCGTGGCGTTCATCGTCCAGGCCGCGGGCGGCGGCGTGGCGACCCATAGGGGCATCATCAGCAAAGCGGAAAACGCGATCGAGCCCGCGGCGAGGCTCATCGGCGCCACGCGGCCGGAGCGCTGCTTGATCAGCACGCCGGCCCAGCCCCAGAAGGCGGCGCCGGCGATGCCGACCACCGCAGCGAGCGCGGTCTTCCAGCTGAGCTCCACCGGGCCCAGGTTCACGATCAGCGCCACGCCGGCGAGCCCGAGCGCGAAGCCGGCGACGCGCTTCGCGCCAAGCGCTTCCTTGAGCACCGGGACGGCGATCAGCGCGGTCCACAGCGGCACCATGCCGTTGATCACCGCCAGGTAGCCGGCAGGAAGCTGGGTCGCGGCCCAGGCAAAGCAGACAAACGGCGCCACGTTGTTGACCAGCGCGATCGTCAGGTGCTCGCGCCAGTGCTCGCGCAAGCCGATGCGCTGGTGCGCTGTCCAGGTGACCCACGGCAGCAGGAACAGCGCGGCGAACAGCGCGCGGCCCTCGGCGACCACCGCGATGCCAAACACCGGCACCGCCACGCGCATGAAGATGTACTGCAGCGACCACATGCTGGCCAGCGCGAGCCAGCGTGCCGCGGCGGAACCCGTCAGAGGTACACGCGTTTCATGCCGTCGGCCGGATATCGCGTTCCCGCGCCGGCTCCCGGTGGCGCGGCCTCGGAAATGCGCTTCAGATCGTCGGCGGAGAGCTTCACCTCGAGCGCCTTCAGGTTCTCGTCGATGCGCTGGCGCCGCTTGGTGCCGGGGATCGGCACGATGTCCTTGCCCTGACCCAGCAGCCAGGCCAGGGCGAGCTGCGGCGTGGTGCAGTGCTTTTCGCGCGCAATAGATTCCAGTCTGGAGACCAGCTGGACATTTTTCTCGAGGGCATCACCCTGGAAGCGCGGATGCGCAAGCCGTCGGTCGCCTTCAGGCAGGTCCGCCTTGCCATGGATCGTGCCGGTCAGCATGCTGCGGCCGAGCGGCGCGTACGGCACGAGACAGATACCCAGCTCCCGGCAGGCCTTCAGCGTTTCCTCGCCTTCGTTCCGGTAGAGCAGCGAATATTCATTCTGAACCGCTGCGATGGGATGCACCTTGTGGGCGCGGCGGATGGTCTGCGGATTGGCTTCCGAAAGCCCAAGGGCGCGCACCTTGCCCTGCTCGATGAGGCGCTTCATCGCGCCGACGGTGTCCTCGATGGGCGTGTTCGGGTCGACGCGGTGCTGGTAGTAGAGATCGATGACGTCGATGCCCAGGCGCTTCAGGCTCGCCTCGCAGGCCTGCATCACGTATTCGGGCCGGCCGTCGACGCCCTGCTTGCCGTCGGCCCCCTTCACCTGGCCGAACTTGGTAGCGACGATTGCCTTGCCGCGCCAGCCGTCCTTGAGCGCCTTGCCGAGCAGCGTCTCGTTGTGCCCCCAGCCGTACATGTCGGCTGAGTCGAGGAAGGTGATGCCCTTGTCGATGGCATGGCGGATGTTGGCGACCGACTCCTCGTCGTTCGCGTTGCCGTAGATGCCCGACATCGACATGAGGCCAAGGCCGATGGCCGAGACCCTGATGCCGCTTTTCCCGAGT
>DATFDV010000009.1:0-3987 GCA_035251855.1 Burkholderiales bacterium
GCACAGCACCGCCATGGCGCTGCCGGCCGCCAGCATGGCCGCCGGCGCCTCGCGCGCCCGGATCTGGGCGGCGGCCGGCCGCGGCTCGGCGGCCTGCAGGTACATCACCTCCACCACGCGCCAGACATACGCCACTGCGATCAGCGAGCTCGCCACGATGACGGCCACCAGCCACCACCAGCCGCGCTCGAGCGCGCCGACTACGAGGTACCACTTGGTGATGAACCCGGCGGTGCCCGGGACCCCGATCAGCGACAGCCCGGCCACCACCAGACCGAACGCAGTGAGCGGCATGCGCCGGCCCAGGCCGGCGAGGGTCTCGAGCGAGAGCGAAACGCTGGCCGCGCGCAGCGCCACGCCGCCGAGCAGGAGGAAGATCGCGCCCTTGGTCACGCCGTGGTTAAGGAGGTGCACGATCGAGCCGGTGAGGCTCGACTGGTTGTCGACCCCGATGCCGAGCGTGATGTAGCCGATCTGCGCCACGCTCGACCACGCGAACATCCGCTTTACGTCGCGCTCGAACACCGCGACCAGCGAGGCGACGAGCATCGCCGCGACCGACAGCGCGACGAACACCTCCTCGGTAGGCAGGCGCCGGAACAGCGGCACCGGGTCGAACACCGTGAAGTAGTAGCGCAGCAGCACGTAGACCGAGACCTTGGTGGCGGTCGCGGCAAGGAACGCGGTGGCCATGGTGGGGGCGTAGGCGTACGCGTTGGGCAGCCACTGGTGCAGCGGGAAGAGGGCGAGCTTGAGCCCGATGCCGACCGTGATGAAGGCGAGCGCGGCGAGGAGCGGCCGCACGTCGCCAACGCCGCGCAGCCGCTCGGCCATGTCCACCAGGTTGAGCGTGCCGGTCATGAGGTAGAGCAGCCCTACGCCGATCACATAGAAGGTCGCGCCGACCGTCCCCATCAGCATGTACTGGTAGGCCGCGACCAGCGCCTGGCGCCGCTGCCCGAGCGCCACCAGCACGTAGCTCGCGAGCGACGAGATCTCGAGGAACACGAACAGATTGAAGGCGTCGCCGGTCACCGCGATGCCGAGCAGGCCGGCGAGCGACAGGCAGTACATCGCGTACATCAAATACTGGCGGTCGCGCGCCACTTCGGCGGCGATGCTGCGCTGGGCATAGGGCGCGACGAACGATGCGGTGAGCGATACCGCGACCAGCACGAAGGCCGAGAGCGCGTCGACCCGGTACTCGATCCCCCAGGGCGGCGGCCAGCTGCCGATGGCGTAGGAAACCGTCCCCGAGGTGGCGACGCGCCAGGCGAGCTGCACCGCGAACAGCAGGCACGCATAGCTCACCAGGGTGGTGGCCAGCCAGGCGAAGCGGCGCGAGCGCACCAGCACGATGAGCGGCGCCGCGACGAGCGGCAGCACCACCTGCAGGACCGGCAGGTGCTCCAGCATCAGCGTTCCCGGTCGTGCGTCCCGTCGGGCGCCCGGTCCTGGGCGAGGATCTCGTCCTCCTCGATGCTGCCGTAGGCCTCGCGGATACGCACCACGAGCGCCAGGCCCAGCGCGAGCGTGGCGACGCCGACCACGATCGCGGTCAGGATCAGCACGTGGGGCAGCGGGTTCGAGTAGACCGCGTAGCCCTCTGCGACGATCGGCGCGGTGCCGCCGACCAGCTTCGCCGGCGCGATGTAGAGCAGGTACACCGAGCTCTGCAGCACCGCCAGGCCGAGCAGCTTCTTCAGCAGGTTGCCGCGCGCGATGAGGATGTACATGCCGGCCACGATCAGCACGATGGTCATCCAGTAGCTGTAGTGACCGGCGACCGTGCTCATGCGTCGCCGGCGTCGCGGCCCCGGCCGGCGAACATGTAGAACACCTTCAGCATCACGCCGGCCACCGTGACGCCGACGCCGGCCTCGACCCAGAAGATGCCGCGGTGCTGGCCGTGCACCGGGTCGTGGTCGAGCACGAAGTAGTCGAGGTAGTTGCCGCCGAGCAGCACGCCGGCGAAACCCACCCCGGCATAGAGCAGCACCCCCGCCGCCAGCAGACGCTCGACCAGTCGCTCGGGCACCAGGCGCTGCGCCGACGCGAGGCCGAAGGTGATGGCATAGAACACGATCGCCGCCGCCGTGATCACACCCGCCTGGAATCCGCCGCCCGGGCCGTAGTCGCCGTGGAACTGCACGTAGAGCGCGAACAGCAGCATGAACGGCATCAGCAGCTTCGCCACGATGCGCAGGATGAGGTCGCCGGTCATTTCTTTTTTCTTTCCCGGCGGCGCAGGAGCGCAATCACCCCCGCCCCGGCGGTGAATACGACCAGCGTTTCCCCCAGCGTGTCGTAGCCGCGGTAGCTCGCGAGCACGGCAGTGACGATGTTCGGTACCCCGGTTTCCTTGAGGCCTTCCTTCAGGTAGCGCGGCGCGACGTGGGTATGGATCGGCGCCTCGGGGTCGGAGAACGCGGGCAGCCCCTGCATGCCGTAGGCCAGCACCGCCCCCACCGCGATCGAGAGCGCGAGCGGCACCAGCGGGCGCACCAGCGGCTTGGTCTCCATCCCGCCGACGAGGTACAGCGCGCTCAGCAGCAGCACGGTGGAGACGCCGGCGCCGACCGCGGCCTCGGTCATGGCCACGTCGACCGCGTCGAGCGCGACCAGCACCGTCGCCATCAGGAAGCTGTAGATGCCGAACAGCACCACCGCGCCGAACAGGTTGCGCTGCAGGGCGAGCGCCACCACCACTAACGCCATGGCGCTGAGCAGCACGTAGACGATCAGCGCTTCGATGCGCCCTCTCCTTCGAGCGGCTGCTTTGTCCCGATACCGGCTATGCCGCGCTCGCGCGCCGCCTTGACCAGCGCATGCGTGGCCGCCGGACTGGTGAAGAAGATGAGCAGCGCGATGAAGCCGAGCTTCACCGCCACCAGGCTGAGGCCCGCCTGCAGCGCGAGGCCGAGGAGGATGGCGAACGAGCCCACGACGTCGGTCACGCTGGCGGCGTGCACGCGCGTGTAGAAGTCCGGCATGCGCAGGATCCCCAGCGCGCCGACCAGGCAGAAGGCGCCCCCGGCGAGGATCAGCGCCCAGCTCGCGATGTCGAGCGCCGCGCTCATTCGCCCAGCCTGCCGTGGCGGAAGAACTTGAGCACCGCAATCGTGCCCACGATGTTGAGCAGGCCATAGACGATCGCGAGGTCGAGGAACTCCGGGCGCCCGGTGAGGAAGCCGATGGTGGCGAGGAGCAGCACGGACACGGTGCCGATGGTGTTGCTTGACAGCAGGCGGTCGAACACGGTGGGCCCCTTCACTACGCGCACCAGCAGCAGCGCAAGCGTGGCGAGAAGCGCGGTGGCGGCGGTCTCGAACATCAGGCCGCCCTGTCCATCCGGCTCACGCGCCGGTCCATCTCGCTGTCGACCACGCCAGCCGCGCCCTCGCGCGTGAGCGCGTGCACCAGGAACTCGTGGTGGTCCGCATCCACGGTGATGGTGCCGGGCGTGAGGGTGATCGAGTTGGCATGCGTGGCGAGCGCGACCGCGGTCTTCTGCGACGGCCGGAAGCGCACCAGCGTCGGGCTGATGGGCAGGCGCGGATCGAGGATGATGCGCGTCACCTGCCAGCCGGACTTCACGATCTCCTTGAGGAGCCATGGCCAGTACGCGAGCGCGGCGAGGCCGAGGTGGATCGGATGTCCCTCGCGGTCGCCGAGCTCCATGCGCCGCGCGAGCAGCGCCACGGCAACCGAGGCGCCGAGCCCGGAGAGGACCAGAAACGGCGTGTAGATGCCCGAGAGCAGCAGCCAGAACGCGAACAGGGACGCGGCCAATGCCAGCGTCCCCGAAAAACCGGGGCGGTTCGTTTTCATGGTTTGCTGCTACAGAATGCCCGAATCCGCTCCTCGGGTCGACACCGGCGGCGAGCCGCGGGACGAGAGGGCGCGCGGACGGCTTGCTATCTCAGGCCGTGATGCGGCTGCGGCGCAGCGCTGCGGCGCTCGCCCCGCCGGCGCTCGCGCTCCCTG
>DATFDV010000010.1:0-11301 GCA_035251855.1 Burkholderiales bacterium
GCGCTGATGGCGCTGCTGTCGATGGCGATCGGCAACATCGCCGCCATCGCGCAGTCGAACCTGAAGCGCATGCTCGCCTACTCGACCATCGCGCACATGGGCTTCATGCTGCTCGGGCTGCTGTCGGGCGTGGTGGAGGGCAACCGGCTCAACATGGCCGAGGCCTACTCCGGCGCGATGTTCTACATGGTCGTCTACGTGCTGATGTCGCTCGGCGCCTTCGGCATGCTGCTGTACTTCTCGCGCGCCGGCTTCGAGTGCGAGAACCTCGAGGACCTGAAAGGGCTGAACCGCACCCACCCGTGGTACGCGTTCATGATGCTGATCGTCATGTTCTCGCTCGCCGGCATCCCGCCCACCGCCGGCTTCTACGCCAAGCTCGCCGTGCTGTCCTCGGCGGTGAATGCCGGCCAGATCTGGCTCGCGGTGGCGGCGGTGGTGCTCTCGCTGGTGGGGGCGTTCTACTACCTGCGCATCGTCAAGCTCATGTATTTTGACGAGCCGAAGGAACCGCATCGCGTGAAGGCCCGCACCAGCTTCCGCGTCGCGCTCTCCGCCAACGGCCTCGCGCTGCTCGCCTTCGGCATCCTGCCGCAGCCGCTGATGGCGCTGTGCCTCGTGGCGATCCTCGCTCTTTGAAGGACCTCACCGAGCATTTCGTCGCCGGCGGGATGGTGTTCGACGGCAACCTGCTGAAGGTGTACCGCGACGCCGTGCGCCTGCCCGACGGCAGCCAGGGCGAGCGCGAATACATCCGCCATCCCGGGGCGGTGGCCATCGTCGCGCTCACCGAGGACCGCAGGCTTTTGCTGGAGCGGCAGTACCGCTACCCGCCGCGGCGCGAATTCATCGAGATCCCCGCCGGCAAGATCGACCCGGGCGAGGCGCACTTCGCCACCGCCAAGCGCGAGCTGCTGGAGGAGACGGGCTACGTGGCGCAGGAGTGGACGCGGCTGTGCGTGCTCCACACCGCCATCGGCTACACCGACGAGGCGATCGAGCTCTACCTCGCGCGCAAGCTGACCCTGCAGGAGCGCAAGCTCGACCCGGGCGAATTCCTCGAGACCTTCCTGCTGCCCTTCGACGACGCCGTCGCCATGGTGCGTGACGGGCGCATCAGCGACGTGAAGACCGTCGCCGCGATCCTCTGGGTGAAGGCCTTCCTACCGTAGCGACGGGCTGAGGGGCACGCCGCGGCGCTTCGCGTGGCCGCGGCGGCTTTTCCGGCGCGGATCGTCGCCCATGTTCCGGCTGGGCTTTCCGCCGCTGCCCTGCGTTCGCGGCCGCTTGGTCGGCTTTACCTCGCGCTTGGCCATGACTAGGCGGCCGCTTTCATTGCCGGCTTCAGGAGCTTCACCTTCTGCACCAGGTTCTGCAGCAGCTGCCCGATCAGCTTCTTCGAGGTCTCGTCCTTGAGGTTGCCCTGCTCGTCGAAGCGCTCGGAGGCGTTGCCGATCGCCACCTCGGGCTGCAGCACCGCCTCGACGTTGAGGAACACGAACGCCTGGCGCAGCTGGTATTGCGCGCGCACGCCCCCGCCCATGCTCAGCGCCGCGCTGATGATCGCCGCCGGCTTGCCGTTCCAGGCGCTGTCGCCGTAGGGCCGCGAAGCCCAGTCGATGGCGTTCTTCAGCACCCCGGGCAGGCCATAGTTGTATTCAGGCGTCACGAACAGGATCGCATCCGCTGCCCGAATGCGGTTCTTGAAATCCACGACCTTCTGCGGCGGCTGGCGTTCCTCGTCCTGGCTGAAGCCCGGGATGCCGTCGAGCTCGAACACCTCGATCGTCGCGCCCTGGGGGCACAGCTGCTGGGCGGCGCGCAGCGCGCCGCGGTTGTAGGAGGCCTTGCGCAGGCTTCCGGCGATGCCCAGAATCTTCACTTGATCGGCCATGATTTGCCCTCCATATGGGGCAATGGTCCATGCCAGAAACGTGCCACCCATGATCGAACTTCGCCGCAGCGCCGAGCGCGGCCACGCCAACCACGGCTGGCTCGACTCGTACCACAGCTTCTCCTTCGCCGATTACTACGACCCGCAGCACATGGGATTCGGCCCGCTGCGCGTGATCAACGAGGACCGGGTGCAGCCGGGCAAGGGCTTCGGCACCCACGGCCACCGCGACATGGAGATCATCAGCTACGTGCTGGAGGGCTCGCTGGGCCATCAGGACAGCATGGGAACGGGCTCGACCATCGTGCCGGGCGACGTGCAGCGCATGAGCGCGGGCAGCGGCGTGCGCCACAGCGAGTTCAACCACGAGAAGCAGGGGGTCACGCATTTCCTGCAGATCTGGATCGAGCCCGATGTCACCGGCATCGCGCCGTCCTACGAGCAGAAGCACTTCAAGCCCGAGGACAAGCGCGGCCGCCTGCGCCTGATCGCCTCGCCCGACGGCCGCGACGGCTCGGTGACCATCCACCAGGATGCGCTGATGTATGCGGGTCTGTTCGATGGGGCCGAGGCCGCCAGGCATCCTCTCCTCAAAGGTCGCAAAGGCTACGTCCACATCGCACGCGGGCGCCTTACGGTGAACGGCAATGTCCTCGAGGCGGGCGATGCCCTCAAGATCGAGGGCGGCAGCATCGAGCTGAAGGACGGCGCGCGCGCCGAGGTGCTGGTCTTCGACCTGCCTTAGCGCTGTTCCTGGAACGGACTGCCCTTCAGCGCATCGCTGCGATCGAAGGCGCGGTTCGCCAGATTGTATTCGCCGATGATGCGCTGGCCCTCGTTCTGGATGACGCGATTGAGCTCCTGGCAGGTGCCGTAGGCCGGCAGGGATCTCAGGCGCCGCGCCAGCACGTTGGCGCCCTCGACGCCGATCGCCTTGTGCCCGTCCTCGTGCTGGCGGATCTTGGCCAGCACCGTCGGCCAGACCAGCTGCGTCTCGGCGGGCGCGCCGTCGGCGTCCACCCACTTCGGCATGGTGATGATGGTGGGCACGGTCAGCGCGAGCTTGCCGAGCCGGCACTTGCCAGGCTCGTTGACGTAGTCGAACTTCCAGGCGATGCGCCAGTGGATCTCGGCGTACACGCGTTGCTGGACGATGTCGTTGAACGGCCCGTTCTGCTTCATCGACAGGTGGAGCTCAAGCGGCGTCTTGCCGTACACCGGATAGTAAATAATCTCCGAATCCGGTACCTCGACGTTGCTTTCCGGATTCACCGCGTGCGATTGCCGCAGCGACAGCGGCCGCGCCTTGGCGGCGGGTGGCGGCTGCGCTCCGTAGTGCACGCGGCCTTCGGCATCCACCCACTTGTAGACTTGGGCGAGGGCGGTGGCCGCCAAAGCCAAGGTCAGCAATCCGGCGAGGATCCTTAAGGGGAGTCTGTTCACAGCTTCTGCAGGGCAATTTATCCCCGCACCGGCAAAGGGTCAAATGCACCGGTCCGGCAAAAAGCTGCTGCCGGGTGCGCGGCGTGGAATGTTCCGCTGAGCTAGCCAATTCTTTCTTGTACTCTCCAAGCGCGCTCAATAAACCAGGGGATGGAAAAGCAATGAACAATAAGCCCAGGGTTGTTCTACTCGGCGTGCTTGGCATCGCAGCGCTCAGTGCAGGTGCTTATTTCGTTTACGACTCATACGAAAGCAGGCGGGCAGCCGAAGCAGCGGCGGCAACTGCGCGTGCGCAAAAGGAGTTGGACGCACAACGGGCGATAGCGGAACGCGAGGCGCAAACGCAGATCCTGCGCTCGCTCACCGACCCCGGTCCTTCCCCATGGCTGCAGCAGCGCTTGGCTCCGCTATGGAGCGCGCTCGCGAAGTCGAACGCCCGCATTCTGATCCTTCCGCCCAGCAACCCGGAAGACAAGCCCGGCCTCGACCTCACTGCAAGAATCGCATTTGCCCGCGCGCTGACCGATACGCTGGCGGCGGAGGACGCTGCGCTCGTCCCGGATCCCGGCTTCGTGCTTGCGGCGATCGGGGAACCGCGGACGATCGACGAAGCCAGCCTGCTGCGGCTGCTTGCCCAGACGCCGATCGAGTCGCTTGTCACGGGGGCGCTCTCCCTCGAGCAGGGACGCGTTTCGCTCCTGTTGCATAGGACTACTGTTCAGACGAAGCAGCGTCGAACCCATGAAGTAAAGGTGGATCTGAGCGCGCGCGACCTGCCGGAACAAACTCTCTCCAGCATCGCTTCGGAAGCCATGCAGGCATTGGGATTCGAAGCCGTCCGCCGCGAGAACGAAGTGATCAAGGCGCCGCCCGCGTTGGCGCTTCCGGGCTCGCCGCTCGCCGCGATAAGCCAGTCGGCGGATCCGCTGACGGGCATATGGCTGCAGCAGCTGTTCGGCGTTCTGCATAGCCCCATTTTCCTGGCCGAGCCGCGCGCACAGGAGCGGGTGTTCGAGCGCAGCTTGTGGTCGCTTGCCAGGCTGAGCCGGGATTCCGCGGATCGCGCGGTTCTGGAGGCGCGCGCGCTTGCGTACCTCGGGCGGCGCGAGGCGGCGCTGCGGTTGCTCGAGAATGCGCCGCCCAGCCCGGAGGCAATAGCGTTGAGGGCCTATCTCAACGCGGATCTGCCGGCGCTCGAGCGGGCGGTCGCGAATATCCGTCGTCCGGTCGCGCGCCTGATGGGCGAGCTCGAACTCCTCCCGGTGCGCTCGACGGCAGGGAGCATGACGCGCGAATCGCGGTCTGCCGAGCTGCAGCGGATCATGCGAAATTCGCCGGAACCGTGGCATGCAATCATCGCCGTTTACGGCCTTTCCTTCGATGCGTGGGACTACCCGGCGCCGGTGGTGGTGAAAGGCATCCTTGAACGCGATTTTCCGGTACCTGACTATCGGGCGGAGGAGGTCATTCTGGGCCGGGCGGCGCTCGGCGCGAACCCTTTGGATGCAAAGGTCCAGGCCGAACTGGCGCTATCACCGCTGGTTCATGTGCGAAAGTGGCGAGAGCAGCAATCGGAACAACTCTGCTGCGCTGGCCCAGCCGCGCGCGCGCACCGTCCTGCGCTCACCGATTATCTCGATCTCCTCGAGAACGCAGCGGATGCGTTGATGCTCGGCCATCTGCACTTCCTCAGAGAGGTTCAGGATAATCGGGACCAGGCGCTTGCCACCATCAACCTCTATGACGAACTGCTGTTCGCCAGGAGTCATCCCGGTGTCTTGATGCAGAAGGGCTCGGCGTATGTTCGGACCAGCCGGACACCGTCGACTGCGTGGAACAACGACGAGGTGTTTGAGGCCGCACGAAGGATCAAGGCGTGGACGGGACATCAATCCCAGATTGCGGCGTGGGCCGCAGTCGAATGGCGGCGCTCGGTGTCGCAGGTTGCCGTAGCGAGGGGATACCGAGGTGTGTACAGCGATCTGCTTCGGCCGCTGGACAAGCAGCCCCTCGCCGGTGATTTTCCGGCAAGAGATGTGTTCCTCGCTGATCTGGCGAGCGGACTAGGCAATCCGGGCTCGGATCGCGCGGACGAGAAAGAGGCGTTGCGCAAGGCGTGTGCGATCGCGGTGCATTACTTCTGGCCCTGTCAGGCCTACGCGCATCTGGTTCAAGCGCATGGGCAAGAGGACGAGCGCAAGCAAGGGGAACTGCTCCTCCGCGGAAGATTTGCCGGTTATGGCGAGGCCGCCAGGGTGAAAGCGATCTACCTGCGCGAGCAGGGGCGCATGGCGGAAGCAAAAGCAGTGCTTCGCGACACGCTCCGGAGTTCGCCTTACCTGTATGCCGACCTTGGAGACCTGCTCAGCGACGAGGGAGAGTTTGACGAAGCATCCCGGGTGTACGCCGCTCATCCGGACCTGAAAACCACGCCCGAGAATACCGTCGGACTATCGAACTACCTGCACGCCGCCGGACATCGCTTGCTAGTACGGGGCGCCGCGCCGCAGGCCAGACGCTTCTTCGAAACCGCGGCAGCCTATCGCGATGGCTCCCACTCCAACCTTCAGGCCGGTGTCCAGGTCGCGTTGTGGCACAACGACGGCGAGCATGCGCTGCAAAGAATGCGCGCCTTGTACCAACGCTATCCCAACCCGAAAACGCTCGGGCAGATCGCGTCGCTGATGTTCGCGTTGGGTGATAAAAATGCGGCTTGGAGCGTCGTGAAATCCGGAACGACGATGCCGGATTTTGCGCCCTTCGCCGCCGCTGTCGTGGGATTGCGCCGCGATCGCGCCGGTGTGCCCGAAACGTTGGCTTGGGTCGAATCGAGCGGAGCGAAGGGTTATCTCTGGACTGCCACCACTGCCTTCCGGATGTTCGCGGTGGACAGGAAGCCCGAGACGATCGATAACTTCTACGAAGCCGAACGCCCGCTTCGCCTGAAAGACCCCAACAACTACAGCCATGGGATTGTTTTCGGGAAGATGCTGACGATGACCGCGGAAGACGATGCTGCGGCATTGCGCGCGACGGTGAACGGTTATCGGGATTTGCTGCGCGGAAACCATTCGGCAGCCGTCGAGGCGCTCGCTCCGCTCTTCGAACGGTTCGACAAGACCGGGGTACCGCAGGGGTTCCAGGGGTCCGCCAACTTCTGGTCCATGCTGCCCTATATGGCTTACTCGCTCGCCAAAGCAGGGCGGCAGCAGCAGGCCGGGAAGCTGCTGGAGCGCTTCGACGAGCGTTACCAGCGAACGGGCGGTCGGCAGAACGTAATGGTGAAGAAGGCTCCGGCATTCGAGTCGCATCTTGTCAATGCGATCGTCGCCGCGATGGCAGGAAACCATGCGACGGGCCTGAGAGAGCTTCGCCTCGCGCAGGCGAACATGCCGATCGGCGGCCTGCCGCGCCTGATCCCGGAGCCTTATGCGTTCGCCGAGCTTGCGGAATGGCTTAGCCGGGATACTGGCAATGCAGCGTACGTCGGCGTCGCGGTCGATTTTGCGCGCGCTTACCAGGGGTTGGAGCCGTGGACCGCCTGGAGCTACGCGTTCGAGGCGGCGCATGGCAAAGACCAGGCGGCTCGCGTGCGTTCTGCCGGCATCTCGATGTGGCTTGACCCCGATTCCCGACGCCTGGAGGGACTGCCTGGGCCGCTAAGGTCGAGCGGCAAGCAGTGGTTACAGCGCAACCTCCCCTTCCGTAACGCGGCGACGGGGAAGCGCGAGGCGAAGCCTAAGACCGGTGCTTCAGCACCCGGCCGATGACCTCGGCGAGCTGGTTCTTGCTGTAGGGCTTGGTGATATAGCCGTCGGCGCCGAGGGCGAGGCCCTTGCGGATGTGGGCGAGCTCGGCTTTCACCGTCAGCAGCACGATCGGCAGCATGGCGAATTCCGGGCGGCCGCGCAGCTTGGCCAGGATGTCGAAGCCGTCGCCGTCGGGCAGCATGACGTCGAGGAGCAGGAGGTCGGGGCGCGCCTCTTCGCGCAGGAATCGGGAAAGTCCCTTCGCGCGATCCACGCTGCGCACCTTGTAGCCCGCCATCGTCAGCCGCAGCTGGCCGAGCGCCAGCTGGTCCGGATCGTCCTCCACCAGCAGGACCACGGTTTGCGCCGGCGGCTTGGCGAGCGGCGGCAGGTTGGCGATGCGGTCGACGGCGAGGAAGGAGCCCGAGCGAAGCAGCGTGGCGCCGGCGATGACCGTGGTGCGGGCGAGGCGCTTGCTGTCCTCGTCGGCGAGGGGCGGCTGGGGCGGCACCACGCTGTCGCTGAAGGTGATGTCCGCCGGCTTGGGCGCGTTCCGGACGGGCGCGATCATTTTCAGCTCCTCGAGCTCCTTCAGCCATTCCTCGATCAGCCGGTCGGAGAAGCGGCGAAGCCGCCCCCGGATCACGTCGACGTTGCCCTCGGACTCCATCACCGAGAGCAGGCGCCGGTACTCGAGGGGCAAATTCCCCTCGCCGGTCTTTGCCTTAAGGGCTGCCTTTCCCGCGGCGGTGAGGTGATACACCAAGGCCATGGCGGTAATTGTCCACTATGCCCGCTCCGGCGAACATGGCCTTGTCGCGGACAGGCGTAAAGGTTCATTTTCGGGCGCAAAGATTTGTAGGGACAACTCAACCTTGGGAACTGCGGACCGGCTTAGGACGGCTGCTTGAGCACCCGCCTGATGACCTCGGCCAGCTGGTTCTTGCTGTAAGGCTTGGTGATGTAACCGTCGGCGCCGAGCGCGAGGCCGTTGCGGATGTGGACCAGCTCCGCCTTCACGGTGAGCAGGACCACCGGCAGGGTGGCGAATTCCGGGCGGCTGCGAAGCTGGGCGAGGATATCGAAGCCGTTGCCGTCCGGAAGCATCACGTCGAGGAGCAGCAGGTCGGGCCGCCCCTGCTGGCGCAAATAGCGCGACAGCGCCTTCGCGCGGTCGACGCTGCGTACCTGGTAGCCCGCCATTGTCAGTCGCAGCTCGGCAAGCGCCATCTGGTCGGGGTCGTCCTCCACCAGCAGGATCACCGTCTCGGCCGGCGGCTTGGCGAGCGGCGGCAGGTTGGCGATGCGCTCGTCGGCGAGAAACGAGCCCGAGCGCAGCAGCGTCGCGCCGCCGATCACGGTGTTCTTGGCCAGGCGCTTGCGATCCTCGTCGGTGAGCGGCGCCTGCAGCGGCAGCGGGCCGCCGCTGAAGGTAATTTCGTCGAGATCGCCGGCCTCGCGCGACTCGACCATCTTCAGCTCCTCGAGCTCCTTCAGCCACTCGTCGATCAATTGATCCGAGAAGCGTCGCAGCCGCCCGCGGATCACCTCCACGTGGCCGCCGACCTCGATCATGCCGAGCAGCCGCCGGTACTCCAGAGGGAAATTCACCTCGAGCGGGAAATCCGCTTCGCCGGCACTGGCCGACAGCGCTTCCTGTCCCGCGGCGGTGAGGTAGTAGATCAACGGCATGGGTGCGATTGTCCCCGATGCGCTACCGCGCCGACGAGGCCAATTCGCTCGCGCGCGTAAACATTTGTTGCGTAAAGATTGTGGCGCAGGTGCGTGCGTTTATCCGCAAATTCCGACGTAGCCGCAGGCGGTGCAGTAATCGCACCCGTCCTTGCGGATCAGCGTCGGATTCGCGCACTCGGGGCACTTGGCGCCGGCGATGAGCGGGGCGCTTTTTTCCGCCGGGGCGCCTTCGAGGATGCCCATCTGCTTGCGCGGCGTGCCGTCCTCGTTGAGGATGCCGAGCATCGCGTAGCGGTGCAGGATCAGCCGCGCGAGGTAGGAGATGGTCGACGGGAAGTTCTGCTGCTTCTTGCTGCCCGGGACGAAGGCCATGAAGTCGCCGAGCGGCTCGGGGAAGTCGAGCAGCTTCTTCAGCTTCATCCCGACCCACGCCGGATCGAGGACGCGCATGTCCAGCGACAACGTCTTGCACAGGCCGTCGAGGGCGCGCGGGTATTCGCCGGAAAGCCACACGGAATACGGGCGCGTGATGCCGTCGGGCAGGGTGATTTCCTTCAGGCCGAGCACGAAGTCGTCGTTAGTGCGCGGGTTGAGGACGTCAACGGTCCAGGAGAGGGTGCCGTCGGTGCCGGTCTTGGGTTCCTTGAGCGCGAACATGGCGTCGAGGACCGGCGAGGAAGCTTCCTCGGCGGAAAGAGAGAAATCTCCTTCCAGCCCCGATTGCAGCTGTTCGACGCGCCAGCGCACGATCTGCGCGAAAGCCGACACCGCGGAGGGCATCAGGCGCTTCTCGGCCTTGGGCGGGAAGGGCATCTCGAACGGCTCTTCGCCGCCGGTCTTGGCCAGCGTGTCGAGCTTGAGCTTGAGCCATGCGCTGTCTTCGGCGCGCATGTCCATCGACAGCGTCTTGGCGAGGGCGCCCAGGCCGCGCGGCTGCTCGCTGCCGTTGACCCAGACCTCGAAGGCGTGGGGTCTGCCGTTTTCGACGTGCCCGACGAACACCGCGAAGCGGTATTGCGGGTGCTCGATCATGTAGGTCCACGCCGGATTGCCGCCGGAGAGATCGGGGCGGCCGGGCCAGCGCAGGGAGGCAAGCACCGGCGCCGGAACTGACTTCACCTGGATGCGGCGGTTGACGTCGTCCTGGACGAAGTCCTCGGTCTTCTGCACGGAAAGGACAGAACCCAGAACCTTGTTGGGGCGATAGGTGGCGAGGCCCTTGAGACCGGACTTCCAGGCGTGGAAGTAGAGGTCCTGGAACTCCCCGTAGGGGTAGTCCTCCGGCACGTTCACCGTCTTGGAAATGCTGGTATCGATGAACGGCGCCACCGCGGCGACCATCTGCTCGTGCGACTGCGCGCTGATCTCCAGCGCGGTGACGAAATAGGGGGGCAGACTACCTGGGTCATCACTGCGGTTGCCTGTCATGGCGCGGTAGCGCCGATAGGCATGGTCCTCGACCGAGTACTCCTGCCAGCCGCTGTCGACGCGCTTCTTGCGCGTATAGGTCCAGGAGAACGGCGGCTCGATGCCGTTGGAGGCATTGTCGGCGAACGCCAGGCTGATGGTGCCGGTGGGCGCGATGGACAGCAAATGGGAATTGCGCAGCCCATTTTTCTGAACCATTTGCTTCACCGACTGGGGAAGGCGCGAGGCGAAACTGGTGCCCGACAGATAAAGATCCGCATTGAACAGCGGAAACGCACCGCGCTCCTTCGCCAGCTCGGCAGAGGCGATATAGGCGTGGTCACGCATGCCCTCCGAAATCCGCGCCGCCATCGCCCGTGCCTCTTCGGTGTCGTAGCGCAGGCGCAGCATGATGAGCGCGTCGCCCAGGCCGGTGAAGCCGAGGCCGACGCGGCGCTTGGCCATCGCTTCCTTGCGCTGCTGCTCGAGCGGCCAGGCGGTGATGTCGAGCACGTTGTCCAGCATGCGGATCGAGGTGGCGACGATCCTGCCGAAATGATCGAAATCGAATGCGGCGTCGTTGGCAAACGGATTGCGAACGAATTTCGTTAGATCGATCGACCCGAGGCAGCAGCAGCCGTAAGGCGGCAGCGGCTGCTCGGCGCAGGGATTGGTGGCCTCGATCGTCTCGCAGTAGCGCAGATTATTGTCGGTGTTGATGCGGTCCAGAAACAGGATCCCCGGCTCGGCGTGGTCGTAGGTCGAGCGCATGATCTGGTCCCACAGCGCGCGGGCGCGAACGCTCTTGTAGACCCACAGCCCGTCGGCGCGCTGGCGCGCGTCCTTCGCCGAGGGCTTGGCGCGGTGCACCAGGTCCACCTCGCGATCGTTCTCCACCGCCGCCATGAACTCATCGGTGACCCCCACCGAGATGTTGAAGTTGGCAAGGTCACCCTTGTCCTTGGCGTGGACGAAGTCCTCGATGTCCGGGTGGTCGCAGCGCAGCACGCCCATCTGCGCGCCGCGGCGCGAGCCGGCCGATTCCACCGTCTCGCACGAGCGGTCGAAGACGCGCATGTAGGAAAGCGGGCCGCTCGCGCGCGAGCGCGTGCC
>DATFDV010000011.1:0-3010 GCA_035251855.1 Burkholderiales bacterium
CACCACCTGCTTGCTGTCGGCCACCGCGGCGAACGCGGCGCGCAGCGCCACCTCGGTCTTGCCGAAGCCGACGTCGCCGCACACCAGGCGGTCCATCGGCTTGCCGGCCGCCATGTCGGTGACCACCGCCTCGATCGCCGCGGCCTGGTCGGCCGTTTCCTCGAAGCCGAACCCATCGGCAAAGGCTTCGAGATCATGTTGCTTGATCGCGAAGGAATGCCCCAGGCGTGCGGCGCGCTTCGCGTACAGCGACAGCAGTTCGGCAGCGGTGTCGCGCACCTGCTTCGCGGCCCGCGCCTTCGCCTTGTCCCACTGGCCGCTGCCGAGCTTGTGCAGCGGCGCTTCCTCGGGCTGCGCGCCGCTGTAGCGGCCGATCACGCCGAGCTGGGACACCGGCACATACAGCTTGTCGCCGCCTTCGTACTCGAGGATCAGGAACTCGCTCTTGCCCTCGCCGAAATCCATTTCCTGCAGGCCCTCATAGCGGCCGATGCCGTGCTGCTCGTGCACCACCGGCTCGCCGAGCTTGAGCTCGGAGAGGTCGCGCAGCATGCCCTCGACCGAGGTGCGCTTCTCCGCGGTGCGCCCGCGCCGCCGCACCACGCCGGCATAGAGCTCGGCCTCGGTGACGACGGCCCATTTTTCGGCGGGAAGGACGAAGCCGTGGGCGAGCGGGGATACGCATAAGGCCGACGGCGTGGACGAATTACGGAATTCCTCGAAAGTCGTGCACGGCGGCACTTTCAGCGAGTACTCGGCGAAATAGTTCGCCATGGTCTCGCGTCGTCCGGGCGATTCCGCGGCGATGAGGACGCGCAGGCCGGAGGTGTCGAGGAACTTCTTCAGCGCGGCCAGCGGGTCGTCCGCGCGGCGGTCGACCGCGACCGGCGGCAGGGGCTCGGCGGAGAGCGGCTCGGCCTTTTCGTCCGGCTTCTCGACGATATCGATGCGCGGAAAGGCCTGCACACGCAAATAGAACTCTTCGGCGGGCAGGAAGAGCTGCGGCGGCGGCAGCAGCGGCCGGTCGGGATCGCCGCCGGCGAGCTTGTAGCGCGTATTGGCATCGCGCCAGAATTCCTCGATTGCGTCGCTGATCTGGTGGTGCAGCACCACGGTAGTGGCCGCCGGCAGGTAGTCGAACACCGTGGCGAGCGCGTCGAAGAAAAGCGGCAGGTAGTACTCGATGCCCGCGGCGGGCACGCCGTTCGAGACGTCGCGATACAGGCTCTTTTTCGATGGATCGCCTTCGAAAATCTCTCGCCAACGGCCACGCCAGCTCGCCCTCCCGGCGTCGTCGAGCGGGAACTCGCGCGCCGGCAGCATGCGGATCTCCTTCACCGCGTACAGCGTGCGCTGCGTATCGACATCGAAGGTCTTGATGGCGTCGATCACGTCGTCGTCGAGGTCGAGCCGGTAGGGCAGCGCGCTGCCGGTGGGAAAGAGGTCGATCAGGCCGCCGCGGAAGCAGACTTCGCCGGGCGACACAACCTGCGTCACGTGCTGGTAGCCGGCGATGGCGAGCTGCTCGCGGAATTTCTCCACCGAAAGGCGCTCGCCCGTCTTGAGGAAAAAGGTGCGGCCGGCGAGATAGGCGGGCGGGCACAGCCGTACCAGCGCGGTCGAGGCCGGCACCACCGCGATGTCGAACTCGCCGCGCTGGATGCGATAAAGCGTCGCCAGGCGCTCCGAGACGAGGTCGTGGTGCGGGGAAAACTGGTCGTAGGGCAGGGTTTCCCAGTCCGGCAGCAGGCACACGCGCAGGTGCGGCGCGAACCACTGGATCTCCTCGACCAGCCGCTGGGCGTCGAGCGCCGTCGCGGTAATCAGCGCGAGCGGCTGCTTCTCTTCCTGCGCCAGGCGCGCGAGGGCGAGCGCATCGGCGGAGCCGGTGAGCCGGGTATAGCGTCGGCGGGCGGGAAGTGAATCGCGGTGCATCAGAAGCGCGCTGGCTATAATTATATCGTCCTGAATTAAAAGAACTTCCCGTGTCCTTCAGCGCCTTGATCCCAGCCGCCGGCAGCGGCACCCGCATGACTGCCGGAGGGCCGAAGCAATACCTGCCGCTCGCCGGACGGCCGATGCTCTGGCACGCGGTGCGAGCACTTTGCGTGCCCCGCGTGGAAACGGTATTCGTGGTCCTTGCGCCCGACGACGCGGTGTTCGCGGCGCACGACTGGAGCGAGTTCGGCGAGCGCGTGCAGCCGCTCTACTGCGGCGGCGAAACGCGCCGCGATTCGGTGTACAACGGCCTCGTGGCGGCGATGGCGGTGCTGGAGGCCGACGACTGGATGCTGGTGCACGACGCAGCGCGCCCCTGCCTGCCGGCCAAGGACCTGGACAACCTGATGCGCGAACTCGAGGGCGACGAAGTGGGCGGCATCCTGGCGCTGCCGGTCGTCGATACCCTCAAGAAGGTTTCCGCGGACAGGATTCAATCCACGGAAGAGCGGGCGCAGTTCTGGCTGGCGCAGACGCCGCAGATGTTCCGCGCCGGCCTGCTCGCGCAGGCGCTGGCCGGCGCCAAGGGCTCGCCGACCGACGAGGCCGCGGCGGTGGAGCAGCTGGGGCTCAAGCCGCGCGTGGTGGCGGGCAGCCGCGAAAACCTCAAGGTGACGTGGCCGGAAGACGTGGCGATTGCCGAAGCGATTCTGGGGAGGCGGGCATGAGGATCGGGCAGGGACTGGACGTGCATGCCTTCGCCGCCGGGCGCAAGCTCAAGATCGGCGGCGTCGAGATCCCGCATCACAAGGGGCTTGCCGGGCACTCGGATGCCGACGTTCTGCTGCATGCGATCTGCGACGCGCTGCTCGGCGCGGCCGGCCTGGGCGACATCGGCCAGCATTACCCGGACACCGACCCGGCGTTCTCCGAGATCGACAGCCGCAAGCTGCTGCGCGACGTGGCGCAGAAGCTCGCCGCGCTGAAGCTGCAGGTCGTCAACCTCGACGCCACCATCGTCGCCGAGGCCCCGCGCATGGCGCCGCACGTCAGGCGCATGATCGGCAACATC
>DATFDV010000012.1:0-17781 GCA_035251855.1 Burkholderiales bacterium
GTGAAATACGCCGGCGGGCTCGCCGAGTGCCTGCGCATCGCCGCGCTGGCGGCCGACCATGGCGTGGCGTGCTCGCTGCATAATCCGAGCGGCCCCATCTGCCACGCGCACAGCCTGCACGCCAGCGCCGCGATCGAGAGCAAGGAGCGGCTCGAATACCAGCACGGCGAAACGCCGCGTTTCTATGAAATCGCGCCTGGGCTGGCCGAGCCGTGCGCAGGCAGCGCCGCGCTTCCAGGACCCATATCCATTAGGGAGAACCCGAGATGAGATCGCTTGCCTTCCTCCTGCTCCTGGTCGCCGCTCCGCTGGTGGCGGCGCAGACGTTTCCATCGAAACCGATCCGCGTGATCGTGCCGAGCCCGCCAGGCGACGGCTCGGACTTGATGGCGCGGCTGATCGGCGAGAAGCTCACCGCGGCGTGGGGCCAGCAGGTGGTGGTCGACAACCGGCCGGGCGCGGGCGGGCGCATCGGCACCGAGGTGGCGGCCAAGGCGCCGGCCGACGGTTACACCTGGATCATGGCCAACGCCGGCTCGCACGGCATCAACGGCGGGCTGTACCGCAACCTGCCCTACGACCTGGAGAAGGCGTTCACGCCGATCACGCAGATCATGCGCGCGCCCAACGCGCTGGTGGTGAGTCCCTCGCTCGGGGTGAAGAACGTCGCCGAGCTGATCGCGCTGTTCAAAAAGAATCCCGGCAAGTACAGCTACGGCTCGGGCGGCAACGGCAGCTCGGCGCACCTCTCCGCGGAGCTGTTCAAGCACCTGGCGGGCGTCGAGGTGGTGCACATCCCTTACAAGGGCGCCACGCTGGCGCTCACCGATCTCATCGCCGGGAACATCGTGATGTTCATGGGCAACCTGCCGCCGTCGATGGGTCACATCAAGGCCGGGCGCATCCAGGCGCTCGCCGTCACTACGCTCACGCGCTCGAAGCTGGTGCCGGAGCTGCCGACGGTGGACGAGGCCGGGCTGAAAGGCTTCGAGACCGTGGCCTGGTTCGGGCTGATCGCGCCGGGCGGCACGCCGGCCGAGATCGTCAACAAGACGCGCGACGAAGTGGCGCGCATCACGCATACCCCGGAGCTGCGCGCGCGCATCGAGTCGCTCGGCGGTGAGCCGGTTGGCAACACGCCGCAGGAATTTGCCGCCATCCTCCGGGCCGACATCGCCAAGTGGCGCCGGGTGGTCGACGCCGCCAAGATCAAGGTCGACTAGTGCGATGAGCGCATGGGGCCGCCGCGCGGCGCAGATGGTGTTCGACATCCGGCGCGAGCGCCAGGCGATTCCGAACGTCTTCCCCAATCTGGCCCGCAACCCCGCCGCGCTCGCCACCGATCTGCGCTTCAAGGGATGGGCGCGCGCGGCTGGCTTCCTCGGCGCGGGCCTGGACCTTCTCGCCGCGCTGTGCGGCACCGACAAGTTCGGCCTGCATCACTACACGCCGGTCTACGAAGCGCTCGCCAGGCCGCTGCGCCGCCGGGCGGTCTCGCTGCTCGAGCTCGGCGTCGGCGGCTACGGGCATGGCCTCGGCGGCGAGTCGCTGCTGATGTGGGCCGCGTACTTCCCGAGGGGCCGCATCTACGGCATCGATATCGAGGACAAGAGCGCGCTTTCCCGCGGCCGCATCAAGGTGTTCCAGTGCTCGCAGACCGACCGCAAGCGGCTCAGCGCCCTGTGCGACGAGATCGGTCCCTTCGACGTGGTGATCGACGATGGCAGCCACCTCAATCCGCACCAGATCGAATCGTTCCGCATCCTCTGGCCGTACGTGAAGGACCGCGGCTGGTACGTCGTCGAAGACGTGCAGACCTCGTACTGGCCCTCCTACGGCGGCGGCACGCCCGGCTCGCCGGCCTACGCGTCCTCGTGCATGAGCTTTTTCAAGGCGCTGGCCGACAGCGTCAATCAGTGCGAATTCCTGGACCCCGCGCGCATCGAGACCGAGCCGTCGATCGGAGAGATCGCCTTCCACCACAACATGATCGTGCTGCGCAAGGACGCGTCGCCGCGAACCTCCAACGTGCCGCTGCAGCGCGAATCGGTGCGCGCGGCCTTGCTGAAGCCCAGGTCCGGCCCCTAGGCGCGGAAGGGCGCGAGCGCCTTTTCCGAGAACCGCATGCCCGTGCCCGGCACTTCGGTCGGCCGCACGCGTCCCTTCACCACCTGCTGCGGCGCCTCGAGGTAGCGATCGAGCGCGAAGGCATGCTTCTCAAGGTAAACCGGGTTGTGCGCGGCGCAGAGGAGATGCGCGCTCAGCTCGTCGGTGTAGTGGCTGCTTGCCTTGAGGCCGGCGCCGTTCGCCAGCTCGAGCGCGCGCAGCGACGCGCTGATCCCGCCGTTGGTCACCGGGTCGATCTGCACCACGTCCACCGCGTGCTCGGCGACATAGCGCTGGAATTCGTGCACGGAATGAAGGCTTTCGCCCACCGCGATGGGCACGTCGAGCGTCTGCGCGAGGGCGGCGTGGCCGGCGACGTCTTCTGGGATCGTCGGCTCCTCGTACCAGTACAAGCCGAACGGCTCCAGCCGCTGCCCGCGCTGCAGCGCTTCTTCCGTGGTCCAGGCCATGTTGGCGTCGACCATCAGGTCGACGCCGTCGCCGATCAGCTTGCGCACCGCGGCCACGCGGCTCTCGTCCTCGCGCGGGTCGCGCCGCCCGATCTTCACCTTGACGCCGGGCAGCCCGCGCGCCAGGAAGCTTTCCGTCTGCTTCAATAATTCGTCGATCGGCTTGGGCAGGTCCACGCCCGAGCCGTAGGCAGGAATCTCGCGCGCCTGCGCGCCCAGCAACGCGTAGAGCGGCTTGCGTTCGCGAAGGCCGCGCAGGTCCCAAAGCGCGATGTCCATCGCCGCGATGGCGAACGAGGCGAGCCCGCCGCGGCCGACGTAGAGCAGCCGCTGCCACATGAGGTCCCACAGGGCGGCAACGTCCGTGGCATCGCGGCCGGCGAGCAGCGGGATGAGATCGTGCTCGATCAGCGCGCGCACCGCGCGTCCGCCGCGGCCGATCGTATAGGCGTAGCCGTGGCCTTCGAGGCCCCCGGCGCGCAGCTTCACGGTGATGATCTCTTCGGAGTCGATGGCGCCGTGCCCGGCGTCGCCCATCGCCTCGAGCGGCAGCCGGTAGTACGCCGCCTCGATGCCCTCGATCTTCACTTCCAGTGATCGAAAAGCGGCCCGACGGGCCCATAGACCGGGTCGGCCGGCGGCAGCGGCACGTGCGCGATGGTTTCGAGGACACCTTTTGAAAAAGCCGTGCACGTGTCGGGATGGCTGCCCTGCGGATACGCGCCCACCACGCCGAGCGCGCCTTTCGATGAAAGCTTCTTGTGCCCGGTGCCCGCGGGCAGCACGATCACGTCGCCGGGCTTCGCCGTCACCGTAACCCCCGCGTAACCGCCGAACTGCACCGTCACCTCGCCGCGGTAGATGCCGAGCACTTCGTGGCCATTGCTGTGATAGTGGTGGAACGGATGCACGCCGTTGCGCCACGCCGGCGGCCAGCGGTGCTGCGCAAAGATCCTTTCGAATTCCTCCGGCATCGGGTAGGCCACCGCGCCGGGATAGATCAGCAGCGGCCAGCGCGGATGGTTCGGGATCGGCCCGTCCGGCTTGAGCAGATGCGTGACGACGTTCACAGCGCCGCAGCCACCGCTGCGCCGAACGCGCCGGTGCCGAGCTTGCCGCCCAGATCGGCGGTGCGCGTCTCGCGGTTCGCCAGCACCTTGTCGACGGCGGCGTCGATCGCTTTCCCTGCCTTGGTCAGGACTTCATTCCGGTGCTGCTCGCCCATCCATTCCAGAAGCATGGCCGCCGAGAGGATGAGCGAGGTCGGATTGGCCTTGTCCTGGCCCGCGATATCGGGCGCCGAGCCGTGCTGCGCCTGCGCCGCGCACAGGCGGTCGCCCGCGTTCACCGAGCCGGCGAGGCCGAGGCTGCCGGAGAGCTCGGAGGCGAGGTCCGAGAGGATGTCGGCGTAGAAGTTGGTGGCGAGCACCACGTCGTAGCGCTCGGGGTGGCGCACCAGCTTCGCCGCCATCGCGTCGACGATCTCCTCCTCGAGCCTTACGTCGGGAAATTCGCGCGCCACCTCGCGCACCGTGTCGAGGTACAGGCCGTCGCTGACGCGGAACACGTTCGCCTTGTGCACCGCCGTCACCAGCTTCTTTCGTTTTCGCGACAACTCGAAAGCGCGCCGCGCGATGCGCTCGCAGGCGTGCGCGGTGATCTTGCGCACCGACAGCGCGACCCCCGGCACCGGCATGAACTCGCCGCTGCCCTGAAACATGTTGCGGTCCGGGTAGAAGCCCTCGGTGCACTCGCGCATGATCACCAGGTCCATCGGCCGGCCGAGGCCGACGCGGCTGCGCGCCGGCCGCACGTTGGCGTAGAGGTCGAGCTTGACGCGGAACGCCGCCGAGATGTTGATGCCGCCCTTCTCCACCGGCGGATAGTCGAGGTGCGAGATCGGGCCGAGCACGATTCCATCCACCTCGCGCGCGCGCTCGAGGGTGCCGTCGGGCAGCGTAGTGCCATGCTTCTTGAGCGCGGCGAGGCCGACCTCACGCTTTTCAACTTCGAACGCAATGCCGAATTTCTTCTGCACCGCCTCGAGAACGCCGAGCGTCGCGGCGGTGATCTCGGGGCCGATGCCGTCGCCGGGAAGGACGAGGAGCTTCATCAGTCGAGCTTGATTCCGGCGGCCTTGATGATGCGCGCGTACTTGTCGAGCTCGACCTTGACGAAGGCGCCGAACTCCTCGGGCGAGTTGCCGACCGGGTCGGTCGAGAGCTGCTTGAAGCGCGCGAGGATCTCGGGGTCCTTGAGGATCGCCACCAGCTCGCGGTTCAGCCGGCGCACGATCTCCGAAGGCGTGCCGGCGGGCGCGTGCATCGAGTACCAGGCGTTGGTGTCGTACTGCGGCAGGCCGGCTTCGGCGAAGGTCGGCAGATCCGGGTACTCCGACGAGCGCTTCGGCGCCGAAAGCGCGAGCGCGCGCAGCTTTCCGCCGCGCACATGCGGCATCGCCGAAGCCGCGGTGTCGAGCATCACGTGCACCCGCCCGGCCATCAGATCGGTCAGCGCCGGACCGCCGCCCTTGTAGGCGACGTGCAGCAGGTCGACCGCCGCCACTGCCTTGAACACCTCGGCGTTGATGTGCGGCGGCGTGCCGTTGCCGCCCGAGGCGTAGGCGAGCGCGCCGGGCTTGCTCTTGGCGAGCGAAATCAGGTCCTGCAGCGACTTCGCCGGCAGGTCCTGGTTGATCACCAGCACCGTGGGGGCGATGCCGAGCAGCGTGATCGGCGCGAAATCCTTGATCGGGTCATACGGCACCCGCGAGTACAGGTTCGGGCTGAGCGCATGCGTCGCGATCGAGGAGAGCAGGATGGTGTAGCCGTCGGGCGCCGATTTCGCCGCCGCCTCGGTGCCGATCATGGTGCCGGCGCCGGGCCGGTTCTCCACCAGGAACGGCTGGCCGGTGCGCTCGCCCAGCTTGGCGGCGAAGAGGCGCCCGAACGTATCGTTGCCGCCGCCGGGCGGATAGGGAACGATCATGCGCACCGGCTTCGTCGGATAGGTTTGCGCATGCCCCGGGAGGGCGAGCGCGCACAACAACAGCACGAGTATGGATTTCATTTTCATAGTCTAGCCCGTGCTGCCGGACCAGGTCAGTCCTTGAGGAAATGCAGGTTGAGGCGCGCCTTGGCGTGCGCCGGATCGAAGAACAGCGCGGCCCGGTACTCCCGCCGCGCGTCCTGCGTGCGCCCCGCCACTTGATAGGCGTAGCCCAGATTGTTGTGCCCTCGCGCGTTCCAGGGCGCCAGCGCGACGCTGGATTCCCAGAGGACGATTTCGCTGCGGTAGTCCAGCTGGCGGGCGATGCTCGCGGTGGCAAAGACAGCAAGGATGGCTGTGAAGGCCAATACGGGAAGGTGGCGTAGCTGAATACAGAGAGCAAGGAACAGGCCCCAGCACGCCAGATAGAGCTGCCGGTCGTTAGCGACGTCGAGCCGCGGCACGATCGAGTTGGTCGGCGCGAGCTGCAGGAAGAACCACAGCACGCCGAAGGCGATCCACGGGCGGGTGCGCAAGTTCGCAATCCCGATCGCGAGCAATGCAAACAATAACGACCCTTGAAAAACCAGCTGCGGCGTCCACTCGGTGAGCGTCGGCAGTGCCGGGTCGATGTTGTAGCCCTGCAGCGAGATCAGGCGCAGGATCAGGTACGAGATCCCGCCGACCTGCGTGAGCAGGTTGTCGACAAGGCTGCGCTCGCCGAAGCCGTAGGCGACGAGGTCGAAGTAGCGCTGGTTGAAGAGCAGGAACACGCCGCCGGCCAGCAGCAGCGCCCAGTGCGGCCACTGGCGTTGAAAAATCGTTTTGAAGGGAATCCGTTCGCTGCGGCATACCTCGCACAGCAGAAGCGCCGCCGGCAGCGTGACCGCGGTTTCTCGGGTTGCCACTGCCAGCACAAATAATGATGCTGAAAAAAACCAATGCACGCCGCGAAGGTAGGCGTACAGCGCGCCAAGGTAGAAAAACGCCATCAGCGACGAGGAGCGGCCGCTGATGTAGGTAACGGCTTCGGTTGCCGCCGGATGAAGGGCGAAAAGCAGGGCTGCGATCCATGCGGCCCTGCGGTCCCCGAATAGTCGATCCGCTATGAGGAACAGAAAAGCAGCGTTCATCGCGTGCAACGCGATGTTAAGCAGATGGAAACCGCCGCCCAGGGTCCAGTTGAGCGTATAGCTCGCCTTCAGCAAAGGCCGCACGCCGCCGCCGGCGCGCTCGAGCAGCGCCTCCCAGGAATGCACCGTCGGGTAGTGGACGATGACGTTGTAGTCGTCGAAATGAAACACGCCGGTGAGCGACGGCAGGTAGGCGATGACCGCCAGCGCGGCAACCGCGAGCGCCGGGTTGATCGGAATCGTCACCGCGCGGCGGCGAACGCGCGGTCGAGCAGGCCCGCCGCGTTCCACCAGCGGTTGGGCGCATTCAGCAGCACCGCCAGCACGCGCACGCCGTCGCGCTCGGCGAGCGCCACCAGGCAGTTGCCGGCGCCCTCGGTGTAGCCGGTCTTCAGGCCGATGACCCCGGGCGCGCGCCCGAGCAGCGCGTTGGTGTTGCGCAGGGAAAAGCTGCGGCTGCCGTCGATGGTCTTGAAAGAAATCTTTTCCAGGCGTGCGATGCGCAGGTACCCGTCGTGCCGCATCACTTCCTCGGCGAGGCGCGCGAGGTCGGCGGCGCTCGTGTACTGGCCGTCGCGATCGTGGCCGCAGGGGTCGGCGAAGCGCGTATTCACCAATCCCAGGGCGGCTGCCCGCTGGTTCATTTTCACGATGAAGGTATTCTTCGAAGGACCCAGATGATCGGCCAGGGCGCGGCAGGCATCGTTCGCCGAGCGCACCACCGTCGCGGCCAGCAGGTCGGCCCCGGTTAGCTTGTCACCCGGCTTTAGACCGATGCGCGTGCCGGTGGCCTGCAGCACGCCGCGCCCCACCGTCACCGGCTGCTGGAGCCCGCCGCGCTCGAGGGCGATGAGCGCGGTCATCATCTTGGCAAGGCTGGCCGGCGCCAGCCTGGCATCCGGCTGGCCCGCCCACAGCAACACGCCGTCGCGCTTTACTACATACGCGGAAGCGATCCAGGGATAGGGATCGTCGGCGGCCGACGCATCAGAAGCCGCGCCTGCGGCCAGGCATGCGACGGCGAGAACAACCCGCAGCATCTAGCGGCCGAAGAACCCCTTCAGCTTGTCGATGCCTTTGCTCACGCCCTGCTTCACCTGGTCGGTGGCTTTCTGCGCCTGGCTCTGCTGCGGCTTCTCGAAATCGGCGTTCGCAAGGTATGCCTGGCAGAACTGGCCATACTTGCCGCCCATCTTGGAGGTGTAGTCGCGCCCCGCGCAGTGCTGCTGGGCGAGCGGCTTCGCCTCCACCGGGCAGTAGCTGCCCAGGAAGGCGAGCGACTCGCTTTGCGCGGCTTTCGGGCATTGCGCGGCCTTGACCGAGGCGGTGGTGACGCCGCACATCTGCGCCGCGTTCTCGTCTGCCTTCGCCTTGAGGAAGCCTTCCTGCGTCTGGTAGCGCTTGCAGAACTCGGCCACGCGCGCGTTGCAGCTCTTCGCGATCTCCGGGCTCATCTGGTCCGAGGTGGTCATCTCCGACTTGCATTTCGCGTCGGTCTTCTTGTAGCACTGGCCGTAGACGTAGAAGCCGGTGTACTGCATGTTGTCCAGTGCCGTGGCGCACTGCTTGATCTGCGAGTCGGCATACTGCTTTTTCGCCGCCGCACCCTGCGCCATCGCAACCTCGACCTGTTTCTTCATCGCGGCGGACTTCTCGTCGCGCTCCTTCGCCGCCTGCTGCACGTTGCAGGCGCCGACCTTGCGGCCGGTGGTGTTGATGGTGAGGTCGCCTTCCTTGGAGTTCATCTTCATGCTGCCTTTGAACTCGGTGTGGGCGGCGTTGTACTGCTGGTCGATGGTCATCGTGCCCTGCTTGCAGGTCATGGTGACGGTGAGGCGGTTCGCGGTCTGCTTCTTGTCGGTGACCTTGCAGTCCTTCTGGTCCTTGTCGCTCTTGGCCCGGCGCTCCGGGTCGTCGCCCTGGCAGACGCGCTGCGTCTGTCCGCCCATGCCGGCCGGCATGCCGGGGATGTTCATCTGCGAGGTGATCTCCCACAGCTCGCCGTTGTTCTGGGCCAAGGCAACGAGCGGTAGCGCCAGGACCGCGGCGGCCAAGAAACGCATTTCCATTTTGAGGCTCCCCCTGTTTTAGCTTTGTACGGCTAGCCCGAGTGTACACTCGCCCCGCGTGACCTCGGCTGACGCTTCCGTCGACCCGAACAAGCTTCTTTCCGTCGTTTCCGCCGTGGCGCGCGAAGCGCGCCCGCACGTCGACGCCTACGTCACGCTCGACAGCTCGCTCGAGCGCGAGCTCGGCCTCGACAGCCTGGCGCGCGTCGAGCTGGTGCTGCGCCTCGAGCGCGAGTTCGCCACCAGCCTGCCCGAGCAGGCGCTCGCCTCGAGCGAGACGCCGCGCGATCTCCTGCGTTTCCTGCTCGCGGCGCAGGGCCAGGCGCCGCACGTCGCCGACCGCACGGTGGCGAGCCTCGCCCAGTCGGAAGGGATCCGGCCGCCCGATCAGGCGCAGACGCTGATCGAGGCGCTCGAGTACCACGTCGAGCGCCAGCCCGACCGGCTGACCGTGTTTCTCTACGAAGACGAGAACGAAACCCAGATCACGTACCGCATGCTCTGGGACGGCGCGCTCGCCTATGCCGCGGGACTCGCCGCGGCCGGGCTCACGCCAGGACAGACGGTGGCGATCATGCTGCCGACGTCGAAGGAATACCTCTACTGCTTCTACGGCACCCTGATCGCCGGCGGCATCCCGGTTCCGCTCTACCCGCCGGCGCGCCTGTCGACCATCGAGGATCACCTCACCCGGCACGTCGGCATCCTCAAGAGCTGCGGCGCGGCGATCATGGTGACCATCCCGGAAGCCAAGGCGATCGCCTGGCTGCTGCGCGCGCAGGTGGAGACGCTGCGGGCGGTGATGGTGCCAGGGGATTTTCCTTCAGCGGAAACCTCCTTTACTCCGGTCAGGGCGAGGGCCGGCCAGACCGGCTTCCTGCAGTACACCTCGGGCAGCACCGGCCAGCCGAAGGGCGTGGTGCTCACGCACGCCAACCTGCTCGCCAACGTGCGCGCCATGGGCAAGGCGGCGCGCGCCACTTCGGCCGACGTGTTCGTGAGCTGGCTGCCGCTCTACCATGACATGGGGCTGATCGGCGGCTGCTTCGCGACCATGTACCTCTCGTTCCCGGTGGTGCTGATGTCGCCGCTCGCCTTTTTGGCGAGGCCGAGCGCGTGGCTGCGCGCCATCCATCGCCATCGCGGCACGATCTCCGGCGGGCCGAACTTCTCCTACGAGCTTTGCCTGCGGCGCATTCCGGAGCACGAGCTCGAGGGCCTCGATCTGTCGAGCTGGCGCTTTGCCTTCAACGGCGCCGAGCCGGTCAGCCCCGAGACGATGATCGGCTTCAGCCAGAAATTCGGGAAATGGGGCTTCAACCGCAATTCCATGTCGCCGGTCTACGGCCTCGCCGAGTGCTCGGTCGGCCTCGCCTTCACGCCGCCGGGCGAGCCGTGGCAGGTGGACCTGCTCGACCGCGACGCGTTCTCGAGCAGCGGCGACGCCGCGCTGGCGCGCGAAGGCGATCCGGCGCCGCTCAAGGTGGTGTGCTGCGGGCGCGCGATTCCGGACCACGAGCTGCGCGTGGTCGACGCCGCCGGCATCGAGCTCGCCGACCGCGCCGAGGGCTCGCTGCAATTCCGCGGCCCTTCGGCGACCAGCGGCTACTACCGCAATCCGGAAGCCACCAAGGGACTGTTCGACGGCGACTGGGTGAACACCGGCGACCGCGCCTATCTGTCCGACGGCATGCTCTACCTCACCGGCCGCGAGAAGGACATCATCATCCGCGGCGGGCGCAACATCAGCCCCTACGAGCTCGAGGAAGCGGTGGGCGACATCCCGGGCGTGTGCCGCGGCTGCGTGGCGGTCTTCGGCAGCCAGGACTCGGCGAGCGGCACCGAGCGCATCGTGGTGCTCGCCGAGACGCGCGAGCGGCGCGGCGAAGGCGAGGCGAACATCAAGCAGCGCATCAACGACCTCGCCATGAACCTGATCGGCGCGCCGGTGGACGACATCGTGCTCGCGCCGCCGCACACGGTGCCGAAAACCTCGAGCGGCAAGATCCGCCGCGTGGCGGCGCGCGACTACTACGAGCGCGGCCCGGACGCGGTGCGCCCGCAGGCGGTGTGGCTGCAGTTCCTGCGCCTTGCCGCGGCGGGCGTCGCGCCGCAGGTCAAGCGCGGCTTGCGCGTGGCGCGCGGCATGATCTTCGGCGCACGCGCCTACGCCGCCTTCATCGTCACGGCGCTGCCGATCTTCGCCATGGCGATGACGAAGAACGTGCCGCTCACCTGGAAGGTCGGCGGCGTGATGACGCGGCTTTTCCTGCGCCTGTCGGGCATCCCGTTCCTGGTGCGCGGGCGCAACCACATCCCGCCCGGCCCGGCGGTGCTGGCGCCCAACCACACCAGCTACCTCGACGCACTGGTCATGATCGCAATCCTCGGGCCCCGCCCGTTCTCGTTCATCGCCAAGCGCGAGTTCCTCGACAACTGGGTAATGCGCACCCTGCTCGAGGGCTTCGGCTGCGTGTTCGTCGAGCGCTTCGACGTGCAGAAAAGCGCCGAGCACGCCGACGAGCTCGCCGAGGCGGCGAAGCGCGGGCAATCGCTGGCGATCTTCCCCGAAGGCACGCTTCTGCGCCGGCCCGGGCTGCTGCCCTTCCGCATGGGCGCGTTCCAGGTGGCCGCGGAAGCCGGCATCCCGGTGGTGCCGATCGCGCTGCGCGGCGTGCGCTCGGTGCTGCGCGACGGCACCTGGTTCCCGCGGCGCTATCCGATCGCCGTCACCATCGGCGCGCCGATCGCGCCGGATGGCGGCGATTGGAACGCGGCGGTCAAGCTGCGCGACCGCGTGCGCGCCGAAGTACTGAAGTACTGCGGCGAGCCCGATCTTTCCTCTTAGGAAGCCACGCTTTCGATGAAGCGCTGCAGCGCCTCGAGCGGCTCGGCGTCGCGGTAAAGGCGCTGGCGACCGGCTTCGATGCGCTGGCGCAGTGCCTGGCGCCGCTCGCGGTCGGCGGCGAGCGTGGCGACGAGCTCGACGTAAGCCTCGTCCGTGGGCGCCACCAGCTCGTCGAGCCCGAGATGGCGCAGCACGCCGCTCGCCAGGCGCCCTCGCAGGAAGCGGCCTTCGCGCGCCACGATCGGCAAGCCGCCCTCGAGGGCTTGCACCGCGGTGTTGAAGCCGGAGAAGCCGATGGTGTCGAGGTAGAGATCGGCCCGCTTGAGCAGCGCGCGGAATGACGCGCGGCTTTGCCACGGCACGAACATGACCTGGCGCTCGAAGTCGGCGCCGGCCCGGCGGAACGACTCGCGCAGCCGCTCGTGCAGCTTTTCCGCCAGCGGCTCGGGCTGGGTGCGGAAGAATACGAGCCGCGAGCGCGGGACGCGCAGCGCGACCGCCGCGAGCAGCCGATCGTGCTGCGGCGCGTACTTGAACGCATTGCCCGGGCAGAGAAGCAGGACCTCGTCGGACTGCAGGTCCAGCTTTGGCGGCTTATCGAGCTCCTCCTTGCCAGGGGCCAGCCAGCACCCCAGGTTGGGCAGCGCGACGAGCTTTTCGGTGTAGTTCGCCTGCGCGTCGGCGGGCTCGAGCGCCTGCGCCGAAAGGTAGTGGTCGATGGTGGGCAGGCCGGTGGTCTCGGGATGGCCCCAACTCGCCGCCTGCACCGGGGCGAGGCGCATGGAAGCGAGCTTCGCGGTGGTCGCGTCCATGCCGATCTCGGGATAAAGGAGCACATCGAGCTGCGCGCCATGGATGGCCTGCGCCCACGCGTCGAAAGGCCGCGGGCCGGTGTCGAAGCGGCTGGCGCGGCGGCGCGCGAGCGCGGTCTCCGCGTCCTGCGTCGCGCCCAGATGGAAGATGTGCAGGTCGTTGGCCGCGGCGAGTCGCTCGACCCAGCCGCGCACCAGCGCGGTCCACACCGAGTGATCGTGCACGTGCGCCGAGACGATGCCGATGCGCGGCTTGCTGCGCCTCTTCGCGGCTTGGTGCCGGGCCGGTGGCGCGAGGCCGGCTTGCGACTGCCACACGCCCATCAGGCCGGCACACAAGGCACCGTACTTCGCGAGGAGCTCCCGGTTCGCCGTTTCCTGGTAGGCGAGGTAGAACGGCTGATGCACGCCCACCGCCAGGTAGGCGTCGGGCCGGCGGGTGGCGGCGAACCACTTGCACAGCGCGTCGAGCTGCGCGGCAAAGGCACGGCGGCGTTCGGCGGGGTCGGTGCCGAAGCTGTACACGGCCGGCAGCTGCGACATCGCGCGCGCCCAGCGCGCCTCGGCATAGTCGGGGCGCGCGTCGATCGCCGCCTTGAACTCGGCGAGCGCTGCCTGCCAGTCGCCGAGCCCCATCCTGGCGTTCCCCGCCTGCAGGCGCGCCTCGGCGAACCGCGGATTCAGCTCGCCCGCGCGGCGCAGGCTGGCGAGAGCCTCCTCGTAGCGCCGCTCGCCCATCAGCATCAGGCCGACGCCGTAGTGCGCCTCGGCGAGCCGCGGATCGAGCCGCGCCGCCTCGCGATACGCGGCGAGCGCCGCCGGCGCGTCGCCGCGGTCGCGGTAGGCGCTGGCGAGGTTGTGGTAGGCGGCGCCGTGTGGCGCGAGCTCGACCGCGCGGCGCAGCAGGGCGATCGCCTGGTCGAGCTGTCCGCTCTGCGCGAGCTCGCTGCCCAGGCGAAAGCAGGCCTCGGCGGAATCCGGCGCCGCCGCCTTGGCGCCGAACAGCCGCTTCAGCATGCGAGCGTGCCGTCCACGCAGGTGACGGCGTGGCCGCCGAGGTACACGCCCTCCTCCCGCACCCGCACGAAGACCTGGCCATCGCGTCCCATCTGCATACCCTGCCGCGCAATGTATTCGGCGCCGAAGCGCTTTTGGACGAAGGCGGCAACGCTGAGATTGCCCGTGCCGCACACCGGGTCTTCCGGAATGGCGTGCGCCGGCGCGAACGAGCGCACATGGATCGCGCTCGAGGATTCGCCGGAGGGCGCGAACACCGTGGCGCCGGTGACGCCGAGCGCGGTGCTCCATTCGGCAAGCGCGGTCATGTCCGGCTTGAGCGCTGCCAGGGCGCGCGCATCGCTCATCTCGCCGACCACCCAGACCGGGCCGACGTCAACCTTGTTGACGTTGCTTCCGGGTAGCAGCGGGATCGAAGGAATCTGGGCATCCATTTGCTCCAGCTTTGGCGCCGGGCCCTTGAGAAAAATCCTGCCATCCGCCTCGACGTCGAGCTCGATCAGGCCGGCGCCGCATTCCTGCACCAGCTGCTTTTTCCGGCTGACAAAACCCGACTCCAGCGCCGCATGCGCCGAGCCGATGGTGGGGTGGCCGGCGAACGGCAGCTCCTGGCGCGGCGTAAAGATGCGCAGCCGGTAGTCCGCTTTCGAGGACCTGAGGAGGAAGGTGGTTTCGGAGAGGTTGGTCCAGCCGGCGATGCGCTGCATTTCGGCGGTATCGAGGCCCTCGGCGCCGATCACCACCGCCACCGGGTTGCCGAAGAACGGCCGGTCGGTGAAGACATCGACCTGCTTGAACCGCATGCCGCGATGCTACTTCAGAATCCTGAGCAGATTGTGGTGCGCGTCGGTGAACACCGGCAGGCCGGGCTTGTCGGCGATCTCCTCGGCGCCCTCGGCGATGCGCGGCCAGGAGAGTAGCGCGAGGTTGCGGGTGACGATGACCTGGTCGGTGGACGAATACCAGTAGTCGGCGCCGTCGCCGCCGTCGGGCGAGTCGGAGACGTTCATCGCCTGCAGGCCGAACTCGGCGGCGAGGCGCTTCACCACCGGCAGCAGGTCGACGAAGCGGTTGGTGGCCTGGAAAACGATCACCCCGTCGGGCTTGAGGTGCTTCAGGTAGATCGCCATCGCCTCGCGCGTCACCAGGTGCATCGGGATCGAGTCGCCGGAGAAGGCGTCGATGCCCATCACGTCATAGAGGCGCGGCGGCTCGCGCTCGAGCGACAGGCGGCCGTCGCCGAGCACCAGCTCGGTTTTTGCCGAGGTGTCCTGCAGGAACGTGAATTCGCGCTGCGCGATGTCGATGACGCGGGGGCTGATCTCGTAGAACACCAGCGCGTCGCCGGGCTTCATCCACGCCGCCACCACGCCGGCGCCCAGGCCGATGATGCCCACCTTGAGCGGCTGCTTGGGCTTCATCTCGCGCAGCGAGGCGAACACTCGCCCGTAGCCTGACCCCGGTCCGAAATAGTCGGCCGGCGTGTTGCGGAACGAATCGCCCAGCAGCTGGCCGCCGTGCATGATCGCGCCGTGGTACATCGAGCGGTACGGCACCGGGCTGTGGTGGTCGGCGGTGCGCACCACGCCATAGAAGTCGCGCTGCATCACGCGCACGCCCTCGGTGTAGTCGTGCACGCCGCGCAGGACAAACCCGGCGCTCACCACGGTGACCGCCACCGCACCCCACCGCCAGGGGCGGCGCAGGCTGGCCGCGAGCACGGCGCCAAGCGCGATCAAGGCGATGCCGAGCTCGAAGTAGCCCGACAGCACGAGGGGCGCGACGATCGCCACCAGCACCGCGCCGAGCGCGCCGCCGAGCGAGAGCATCAGGTAGAAGCGCGTGAGGTGGCGCGGGTCGGGCTTGAGGCGGGCGAGCTCGCCGTGGCACACCATGCAGGCCACGAACAGGCCGGCGAAATAGAGCGGCGCGGCAAGCTCGAGGTCGAGCGAAGGGATGGCCCAGGCCATGGGTGGCACCAGCACGCCGAGCGCGCCGAAGAACACCGGCCGCACGTACCAGCGCGGGTGGTCGAAGGCGAGGATGAAGCTCACCAGGTACAAGGCGAGCGGCAGCACCCAGAGGAACGGTACGCTCGAGATGTTCTGCGTGATGTGGTTGGTCACGGCGAGCAGCATCACCGAGCCCATGGCGGACAGAAGAAGCCATTGCAGTTGGCTCTTCATCGAAAGTCGAGCAGCGGGGGCAGCCGGCCGCGTGACCTGCAAGTCAAAGCCATTCATCGACAGCCACGCGGTGACGCCGCACAGCACCGCGAAGCCGGCGAACAGGAACGACCAGGCCCAGCCCAGCGTGGTCAGGTCGAAGGCCGGCTCGAACAGCACCGGAAAGCCGAGCAACGCGAGAAGCGAGGCGAGGTTGGAGAGCGCGAACAGGCGATACGGCACCGCGCTCTGGAAGCGGCGCCAGTACCACGCCTGGAGAAGCGGCGTGGTGGTCGAGAGGAGGAAGTACGGCAGGCCGATGGTCGCCGCCAGCAAGAGCAGGATGCGCAGGATCGGCTGCTCGTCGCCCTGCGGCTTCCAGCCGCTCGAGGCGAGGATCGGCAGGCTGATCAGCGACACCGCGAGCAGCGCCACGTGCAGCATTGCCTGCCGGCGCGCGCCCAGGCGCGTGGTCAGGTCGGCGTAGGCATAGCCGGCGAGCAGCACGCTCTGGAAGAACACCAGGCAGGTGGTCCACACCGCCGCCGAGCCGCCGAACCAGGGCAGGATCTGCTTGGCGATGATCGGCTGCACCAGGAACAGCAGGAACGACGAAAGGAAGATGGTGGCCGCGTACGGCAGCGTCGCGACCAGCGGGTAAAGGGCGGCTAGGGTTTGAATTTCAACGCTCGCTTTTCAGATCCATGCAACGCGGCTGACCCGCCGCCGGTTGACTTATTTCAGCACGGACTTCAGCGTTTTACCCATTTCCGCCGGGTTGCGCGTCACCTTGATGCCGCATTCCTCCATCACCGCCAGCTTTTCCTGCGCGGTGCCCTTGCCGCCGGAAATAATCGCGCCGGCATGGCCCATGCGCTTGCCCGGCGGGGCGGTGATGCCGGCGATGAACCCCACCACCGGCTTCTTCATGTGCTTTTTTACCCATTCCGCGGCGATCTCCTCGTCCGAGCCGCCGATCTCGCCCACCATGATCACCGCCTCGGTGTGCGGGTCATCATTGAACATCTTCATCACGTCGATGTGCTTGAGGCCGTTCACCGGGTCGCCGCCGATGCCGACGCAGCTCGACTGGCCCAGCCCGAGCTCGGTCAGCTGCCCGACCGCCTCGTAGGTCAGCGTGCCCGAGCGCGACACCACGCCGATCGGGCCGCGCTTGTGGATGTGGCCGGGCATGATGCCGATCTTGATCTCGTCGGGGGTGATCACCCCGGGGCAGTTCGGCCCGACCAGCAGCGTGCGCCGGCCCTTCATGCGGTGCTTGGTGCGGATCATGTCGCGCACCGGGATGCCCTCGGTGATGCAGATCACCAGGTCGAGGTCCGCGTCCACCGCCTCGTCGATCGCCGCCGCGGCGAACGGCGGCGGCACGTAGATCACCGAGACATTGGCGCCGGTCTGCGCTCTTGCGTCCTTCACCGTGCCGAAGATCGGGATGCCCTCGAAACTCTCGCCCGCCTTCTTCGGGTTCACCCCGGCGACGAAGCACGCCTTGCCGTTGGCATAGGCGCGGCTGGTCTGCGTATGGAACATGCCCGTCTTGCCGGTGATGCCCTGCGTCATCACCCGCGTGTTCTTGTCGATCAGGATGCTCATTCTTGCCTTTGCCCCCTGTTAAGGGGGCCGTGAGCCGAAGGCGAGCGGGGGGTTTGGTTTTGCGGGTTCATTTCTTTTTCTTCCCCTTCTTCGCCTTGTTCGTCTTCTTCGCCTTCTTCTTGGAAACCGGCTTTTTCTTCTTCACCACCACCTTCTTCTTCGCAGGCTTGGCTTTCTTCCTGGCGATCGCCGACACCACCTTCTTCGCCGCGTCCGCCATGTTGTCGGCCGAGATGATCGGCAGGCCGGAGTCCTTGAGGATCTTCTTGCCGAGGTCCTCGTTGGTGCCCTTCATGCGCACCACCAGCGGCACGGAGAGCTTGACCTCGCGCGCCGCGGCCACCACGCCGGTGGCGATGGTGTCGCACTTCATGATGCCGCCGAAGATGTTGACCAGGATCGCCTTGGTCCGCTTGTTCGACAGCATGATCTTGAACGCCGCGGTCACGCGCTCGGCGGTGGCGCTGCCGCCGACGTCGAGGAAGTTGGCCGGCGAGCCGCCGAACAGCTTGATGGTGTCCATCGTCGCCATGGCGAGGCCGGCGCCGTTCACCATGCA
>DATFDV010000013.1:0-7944 GCA_035251855.1 Burkholderiales bacterium
TGCCCGCGCGCAGCGTTGCCGACCTGATTGCCCTGGCAAAGGCGCGCCCGGGGAAGCTCGATTTCGCCTCCGGCTCGACCGGTTCGACCGGCCATCTCGCGGGCGAGTTGTTCAAGCAGGTGACGGGCACTTTCATGGTGCATATCCCTTACAAGGGCTCGGCGCCGGCCACGGCCGACCTCCTCGCGGGGCGCGTACACCTGATGTTCGACAACATGGCAAGCGCCCTGCCGCATATCCAGGCAGGCCGGGTGCGTGCGCTGGCGGTGACCACTTCCCGGCGCTCGGACTTCGTTCCACAGCTGCCGACGCTGCAGGAAGCCGGGCTGCCCGGCTTCGATCTCACCACCTGGTGGGGTCTCATGGCGCCCGCCAAGACACCGCAGCCGGTAGTGGAGCGACTTGCCGCAGAAACGGCCAAGGCGTTGCAATCGGCGGAGGTTGCCGGACGTCTGCGCGCCATGGGCTCGGAGGCATCGACGGTGCGTACGCCCGCCCAGTTCACGGCTTTCGTCGAGCGCGAGCGGCGCGTGTACGCCGAGCTGGTGAAGCGCTCTGGCGCGAGCGTCGACTAGATCGCTCGGTTAAACGACAGCGACCGTCTGGATCTCGATCAGGAATTGCTCCTGAACCAGCCGATCGATGATGAGCAGGGTATTCGGCGGGTACTTGCCGTCGGGGAACATCTTCGGGTACTCGCGCTCGCGCCAGCGGTAGAGCTTGGCGACGTCCTGCGAGTGCACGAGGAACGTGGTGAACTGCACCACGTTGTGCCAGCCGCCGCCCGCCGACCGCAGCGCCTTTTCGATCTGCGCGAACACGGCGGCGCATTGCGCCTCGAAGCTGTCGCCCGGCGCCAGCATGCCGGCGATGTACAGCGTCTCGCCGCCCTTGACGCGCGCGACGTGGGAGTAGGGGCCCACCGGCTTGCCCAGCGCCTCGACGTTGTAGATCTTGATTTCGGCCATTGGTTCTTACCTTGCGCTGGTCGTGGTTTTGGCGCGCGCCGCCAGCTGGTCGCGCACGATTGCCAGCAGCGCGCCGCGCTCGACCGGCTTGAGATGGTAGGCGTTCGCGCCTGCCGCCAGGCAGCGCTCGAGCGTGTCCTTCTCCGCCACCTGCGTCACCAGGATCACCGGCGTGGCGGCGTTGGGCGAGGAAAGGCGAATCTCCTGCAGCACGCCGAAGCCGCCGATGCCGGGCATCAGGAGGTCGAGCAGGATCGCGTCGTAAACGCTGCTGGAGGCGAAGCGCAGCGCCTGTTCGCAGGTGCCGGCGAGCTGCACTTCCGCATCGAGGCCCTGCGACACCGTGCGCGCGAGCAGCAGCCGCGTGGATTCCTCGTCGTCGATGACCAGGATGCGCATTCAACAGTATCTAACACAACGCGGTCTACTTGCGTTGGTGGCGCCATTGCACGTCGCCCACCCCGGCCGCCCGATTGAGGACCCGTCCGGCGACGAACAACAGGTCCGAAAGGCGGTTCAGGTACTGCCGCGCCGGCTCGCTGACCTTCTCCTTGCGGGCGAGGGCCACCACGCTGCGCTCAGCCCGCCGGCACACCGTGCGAGCCAGGTGGGCCGCGGCCGCCGCCCGGCTGCCGCCGGGCAGGATGAATTCCTTGAGCGGCGCAAGATCCTTGTTCCAGGCTTCGAGGTGCTCATCCAAGGCCTTGACCCGCTCGGGCTTGAGAAGAGCGTGCCCGGGAATGCTCAGCTCGCCGCCGAGATCGAGCAGGTCCTGCTGCACCTGCGAGAACGCTGCGCGCAGCTCCGCGGGGACCTCCTCGGCGAGCAGCAGGCCGAGCGCGGAGTTGAGCTCGTCGACCTCGCCCATCGCCGCCACGCGCGGATGATCCTTGGGCACGCGCGAGCCGTCGCCCAGCCCGGTCTCGCCCTTGTCGCCGGTGCGCGTCGCGATCTTCGACAGACGGTGGCCCATCAGGTTTTCTTCACCTCGCTCTCGATCGTGCCACGGGCAAGGCGGGTATGCAGGCGCTCGCCGTCACGCACCTTGGACGCGTCGCGCAGCACCGTGCCCGCGGCGTCGGTGGTGATGCTGTAGCCGCGCTCCAGCACCGCCGTGGGGTCCAGCGATAGCAGCGAGGCGCTCAGGTGGGCCAGATGCGCCTGGCACCGATGCACCCGGTGTGAGAACGCGAAGGCCAGGCGCGCGGACAGCTGGGTCATCAATTGGCGATAGGAGCGCAGGCGCTCTGCCGGGTGCACCAGGCGGCGGGAATAGGAATCGAGGGCTTGAGCGGCGTATTCCAGCCGGCGACGCATTTCCCTCGAAAGACATTTTCCACAATCCGCTACGCGCGCGGCGAGCTCGGCGCGCGCAGGGCAAGCGAGCTCGGCGGCGGCGGTGGGCGTGGGCGCGCGCTGATCGGCGGCGAAGTCGGCGATGGTGAAATCGGTCTCGTGGCCCACGCCCACCACCACCGGAATGCGCGAGGCGCGAATGGCGCGCGCCAGGGTTTCCTCGTTGAACTGCCAGAGATCCTCGATCGAGCCGCCGCCGCGCACCAGCAGCAGCACGCTGCATTCGGCGCGGGTGTTCGCGCGGGCGAGCATCGTCGCGATGCGCTCGGCCGCCCCTTCGCCCTGCACCGGCACCGGGTAGACGACCACCGGGATCGCCGGGTTGCGGCGCGCCAGGGTGGTGAGCACATCGCGCAGCGCCGCCGCGGCGAGCGAGGTGACGACGCCGATGCGGCCCGGGAAGGCCGGCAGCGCCCGCTTGTGCCCGGGGTCGAACAATCCCTCGGCGCCCAGGCGCTCCTTTAGCCGCAGGAAGCGCTCGTAGAGCGGCCCGAGGCCGGCCAGGCGCATGCCCTCGACGGTGAGCTGGAAGCGGCCCCGCGGCTCGTAGAGCGTCGGCAGCGCCCGCGCCTCGACCTGCATCCCCTCGCGCGGCTCCCATTCGAGCGCCGCGGCACGGCTGCGGAACATGACGCAGTCGGCCTGCGCGGCGCCGTCCTTCAAGGTGAAGTAAAGATGGCCGGAGGGCGCGCGCGACAGATTGGAGAGCTCGCCGCGCACCCAGGCCAGCGGAAAGCGCCGCTCGAGCGTGTCGCGCACGCTCCGCAGCAATTCCGTCACCGACAGAATGCGTAAGCCGGAAGCTACAGCGCTGCCTGGAAGTTCGTTCTGCATCGGTGTCAAGAGCGCGAGCGAGCCTACACTAATCCACACCAGCGCAAGCGTGCCGCCGGGCGGCGACGGAATTGCTCGCGGAGGCCGATTCTTTTGCGTAACAGCCTGTTCGGCCGCGGGAAACGCCCGCTCAAATTTTGATCGCACCCAACTTTGCAGGCTGCGCAAAGGGCATGTGACAGACCACTCAGTAACAATCCACAAACTTATCCACCGTTTTTTGTGGATATCGCAGTATCCACTACATGTAGTTTTTGCAGCAGGTGCTGCGGGTCCGCTTCCGGGCCCGTTGCTGCATTGCGGAAACTTGCCGGCGAACAACGGTTTGGCTTACAGTCCGCGCCACGCAGCCAAAATAACGATAAGGAAACGCGTTGTTCGCGATCATCCAGGCCGCAGGCTGGCCGATCTGGTTCCTCCTCTTCGCTTCCGTCATCGCCGTTGCCCTGATCATCGAGCGCTCGATCTCGCTGCGCGCCAGCAGGATCATTCCGCCGACCCTGCTTGACCAGGTCGTCAGCGTCTACCGGCGCCAGGGCCTGTCGCCCGAGGTCATCGAGCGCCTGTCGCGCGACTCGCCGCTCGGCGCGGTGCTGGCGGCGGGCCTGCGCAACCTCAAGAGCTCGCGCTACGTGATGAAGGAGGCGATCGAGGAGGCCGGGCGCAGCGTGGCGCACGACCTCGAGCGCTTCCTCACCACCCTGGGCACCATCGCCACCGCCGCGCCGCTGCTCGGCCTGTTCGGCACGGTGATCGGCATGATCGAGATCTTCGGCTCGCAGTCGCCGACCGGCACCAACCCGCAGCAGCTCGCCCACGGCATCTCGATCGCGCTCTACAACACCGCCTTCGGCATCGGCATCGCCATCCCGGCGCTCATCTTCTACCGCCACTTCAAGAACAAGGTCGACACCTTCGTCGTCGAGATGGAGCAGCGCGCCGGCAAGCTGGTCGACATCGTGCACGGCGAGCGCGCCGCGTGAACTTCCAGCGCGGCAAGGAAAAGGAGCCGCTCGAGATCAACCTGGTGCCGCTGATCGACGTGATGATGGTGATCCTCATCTTCCTGATGATCAGCACCACCTACAGCAAGTACACCGAGCTGCAGATCAACCTGCCCTCGGCGCAGGCCGAGAAGCAGCTCGACCGGCCCAACGAGATCACGGTGCTGGTGAACGCGCAGGGGCAGTACGTGGTGAACCGCAGCGCGGTGCCGTTCCGCAGCGTCGAGCAGCTCGCCGACGAGATGCGCCGCGCCGGCGCCGGCCTCAAGGAGCCGGTGGTGGTGATCACCGCCGACGCCGCCGCCACGCACCAGTCGGTGATCCGCGTGATGGAAGCCGCGCGCATCGCCGGCCTGTCGCAGATCACCTTCACGACCCAATCCTCAAAATAATCAAATCAGGGACAGACCACGTTTTTCAAACTGCGGAAAAACGTGGTCTGTCCCTGAATGGCGGTTCGTGAAGTTCTGGTATCGCCGCGGAATCCTCGCCTGGCTGCTGTGGCCGGTGAGTATTCTTTTTCTGCTGTTGGTGTGCTTGCGCAGGCTCGCTTATGCGGTCCGGTTGTTCGGCTCAAGCCACCCCGGTGTTCCCGTCATCGTGGTGGGCAACCTCACCGTCGGCGGCAGCGGCAAGACGCCGCTCGTCATCTGGATCGCGGAATTCCTGAAGAGCAAAGGCTGGGCGCCCGGCATCGTGTTGCGCGGCTACGGCGCGCGCATCACCGAGCCGCGCGCGGCGACGGTTGCCGACAATGCGGCCGAGGTCGGCGACGAGCCGATCCTGCTCTCGCGCCGCAGCGGCTGCCCGGTGTGGGTCGGCGCCGACCGCGTGCGGGTGGCCGCGCGCCTGCGGGCGGCGCATGAGGACGTGAATGTGCTCGTGCTCGACGATGGCCTGCAGCACTACGCGATGCGCCGCGATGTCGAGATCGCGATGGTCGATGCACGCGGTTTCGGCAATGGTTTCCTGTTGCCCGCCGGGCCGCTGCGCGAGCCCAAGTCCAGATTGCGCGCGGTAAATGCCGTGGTGTCGCATGCATCTCCGATCAAGGGATTCGCGATGACCCTGCAGGGGGACATGATCCATCGCATGACCGATGCGCGCGAGCGGCAGCCGCTGAAAGCGTTCGCCGGGCAGCGCGTACACGCGGTCGCCGGCATCGGCGATCCCAGCCGCTTTTTCCTGCATCTGGGCAAGGCGGGGCTGGAGGTGGTGCCGCATCCGTTCCCCGACCACCATCCGTTCACACCGCGCGATCTCGAGTTCGGCGACGAGTTGCCCGTGCTGCTCACCGAGAAGGACGCGGTAAAATTGCGCAGCGTCGCGCGGCCCGGCTGGTGGGTCCTGCCGGTGAGTGCGCAGCTCGATCCCGCGTTCGGCACTTGGCTCCTGGGGAAACTCGATGAGTGGCGTCGATCCAAAGCTGCTTGAAATCCTGGTGTGTCCCCTGTGCAAGGGGAAGCTGGTGATGCGCAAGGACGAGCTGGTCTGCAAGGCCGACCGCCTGGGCTATCCGATCAAGGACGGCATCCCGGTGATGCTCGAAGAGGAAGCGAGAAAGCTCCCGCCCCAAGAAGAAGTCGCCTAAAGGTGGAACGTCGGTTGGCGTTCCACGTCATTATTCCCGCGCGGTACGCCTCCACGCGTTTTCCCGGCAAGCCGCTCGCCGACCTTGCCGGGAAACCGATGGTGGTCCAGGTCTGCGAGCGAGCGGCGAAGAGCGGCGCGGCCGGCGTCCACGTCGCCACCGACGACAAGCGCATCGCCGACGCCGTGCGGGCGCACGGCCATCGCGCGATCATGACGCGCGCCGACCATCCTTCGGGCACCGACCGGCTGGCGGAGGCGGCGAGGAAGCTCGACCTGAAGGAGCGGGACATCGTCGTCAACGTGCAGGGCGACGAGCCGCTGATCCCGCCGAAACTGATCGCGCGGGTGGGACATCTCCTGCACAAAAAAGCCCAGGCGAGCGTGTCGACGGCTTGCCACGCCATCCACGACGAGGCCTCGCTGACCAGCCCGAACGTGGTCAAGGTGGCGCTCGATGCCGAGGGCTATGCCCTGTATTTCTCGCGCTCGCGCATTCCGTTCCCGCGCGAGCCCGGCGCCGCGTGCTACCGCCACGCGGGCATCTATGGCTACCGGGTTTCATTCCTCAAGAAGTATTCGCGTCTGAAGCCCTCGCCGCTGGAGAAGGCCGAGGCGCTGGAGCAGTTGCGGGTGCTCTGGCACGGTTTCCGCATCGCGGTGGCGCTGAGCGAAACGGAGATTCCGCCGGGCGTCGACACGCCTCAGGATCTCGAGGCCGTGCGTAGAATCCTTTCATGAGGCTGATCCTTCTCGGGCCGCCGGGTGCGGGAAAGGGCACGCAGGCGAACTTCATCCGCCAGAAGTTCTCGATCCCGCAGATCTCGACCGGCGACATGCTGCGCGCCGCCCGCGCAGCGAAGACGCCGTTGGGGGTGGCCGCCGGAAAAATCATGGATTCGGGCCAGCTCGTCTCCGACGACATCATCATCGGCCTGGTCAAGGAGCGCCTGCGCGAGCCGGATTGCCAGCGCGGATATCTGTTCGACGGCTTCCCGCGCACCATCCCGCAGGCCGAGGCGCTGAAGCGGGAGGGCGTCGGCCTGGACTACGTGCTCGAGATCGACGTGCCCGACGACGAGATCATCACGCGCATGACGGGGCGGCGCGTGCATCCGGGCTCCGGCCGCGTCTATCACGTCAAGTTCAACCCGCCCAAGGTCGAGGGCAGGGACGACGACACCGGCGAGCCGCTGATCCTGCGCGACGACGACAAGCCCGAGACGGTGAAGAACCGCCTCGAGGTCTATCGCAAGCAGACCCGGCCGCTGGTCGACTTCTACAAGGCGGTGCCGGAAGTGAAGTACCGGAAGATCTCCGGCCTGGGCCGGGTCGATGAGGTTACCCGGCGCGCTCTTGAAGCGCTCAATTGACTTCTTGCTGATAAAATCAGCCCCCTTTTCAGGGGGAAAAATATGACTGCAGGCCTCATCTTCGCGCTCGTCTGCGCGCTTCTTGCAATCGTCTACGGCGCCTGGCAGTCGATGCGCATCGTGCGCCTGCCCGAGGGCAACGAGCGCATGCGCGAGATCTCGGCCGCGGTGCGCGAAGGCGCCACCGCCTACCTCTGGCGCCAGTACAAGACCATCGCCATCGTCGGCGTGGTGCTGTTCCTCGCCATCGGCTTCGTGCCGCAGCTCGGCTGGGCCACCGCGTGGGGCTTCTTCATCGGCGCGCTGCTCTCCGGCGCTTCCGGCGTGATCGGCATGAATATCTCGGTGCGCGCGAACGTGCGCACCGCCGAGGCCGCGCGCGTCGGCCTGAACGAGGCGCTGCAGGTGGCGTTCCGCGGCGGCGCCATCACCGGCCTGCTGGTCGTCGGCCTGGGCCTGCTCGGCGTAGCCGGCTATTACGCCCTGCTCTATGCCAATGCGCTCGACCGCTCGAACCTGGCGCACGTGATCCATCCGCTGGTCGGCTTCGCGTTCGGCGGCTCCCTGATCTCGATCTTCGCCCGCCTGGGCGGCGGCATCTTCACCAAGGGCGCCGACGTCGGCGCCGACCTGGTCGGCAAGGTCGAAGCCGGCATCCCCGAGGACGATCCGCGCAATCCGGCGGTGATCGCCGACAACGTCGGCGACAACGTCGGCGACTGCGCCGGCATGGCGGCGGACCTGTTCGAAACCTACGCGGTCACGATCATCGCCACCATGCTGCTCGGCGCGCTGATGGTGCCGACCACCAGCACCGCC
>DATFDV010000014.1:0-17846 GCA_035251855.1 Burkholderiales bacterium
CATGCTGCGCCGGCGCGCCAAGGCGCTTTCGCGCGCCCGGGTCTATCCGATCGGCGCGCTCACGGTGAAGCTGGCCGGCGAAGCGCTCACCGAGATGGGCCAGCTCACCGACGCCGGCTGCATCGCGTTCTCGCAGGCGAACGCACCGCTCGCCGACACGCAGGTGCTGTGGCGCGCGCTGCAATACGCCGCCACCTTCGGCTACCCGGTCTGGCTGCGCGCCGAGGACGCCGGGCTGGCGAAAGGCGGCGTGGCGCACGACGGCGAGATTGCCACCCGCCTGGGCCTACCCGGGATTCCGCCGTTCGCCGAGACCATCGCCCTCGCCACCATCCTGGAGCTCGTGCGCGCCACGCGCGCGCGCGTGCATATCTGCCGCCTCTCGACGGCGGGTGCCGTGGAGCTCATGCGCCGGGCGAAGGAAGAGCGACTGCCGGTGACCTGCGACGTCGCCGTGCATCACGCGCACCTTTGCGAGCTGGATCTAGGCTACTTCGATTCGCAGTGCCGGCTCGAGCCGCCGCTGCGCGGCCAGCGTGACCGGGATGCGCTTGCCCGCGCGCTTGCCGACGGCGTGGTGGACTGCCTGTGCTCGGATCACACGCCGGTGGACGAGGACGGCAAGCACCTGCCGTTCGCGCAGGCCGAGGCCGGCGCCACCGGCCTCGAGCTGCTGCTGCCGCTCACGCTGAAGTGGGGCCAGGCGCAGAAGCTGCCGCTAGCGGCGACGCTCGCGCGCATTACTTCGGAGCCTGCGCGCGTGCTCGGCGTGGCCTCCGGCACCCTGGCCGCCGGCGCGCCGGCCGATCTGGTCATCTTCGACCCGGCCGCGTCGCTCACCGTGGCGGCGGAGAACCTGAGGAGCCAGGGCAAGAACACGCCGTTCCTCGGCTACGAGCTCGCCGGCCGGGTGCGCTGCACGATCGTGGAGGGCAAGGTGGTGTACGAATCATGAAGCGGCTTTTGCTCGCCTTGGTTTGCGGGGTGCTCGGCGGCTGCGGCTCGACCTCCAATCCCGGGGGTTACTACAAGGACGACGGCCCGCACGAGCGGCCACCGGCCAACCTCGACCGCGTCGCCGACGCGGTGCCGCGCAGCGAGCCGCTGCACAAGTTCGCCAATCGCCCCTACAAGGCGCTTGGCAAGCAATACGTGCCGATGACTTCGCTGCAGCCGTTCCGCCAGCGCGGCCTCGCCAGCTGGTATGGGAAGCGCTACCACGGCCAGAAAACCTCGAGCGGCGAGGTCTACGACATGTACCAGATGACGGCGGCGCATCCGACGCTGCCGATCCCCAGCTATGCGCGCGTCACGAGCACCAAGAATGGCAAGAGCGTGGTGGTGCGCATCAATGACCGCGGCCCGTTCCGCTCGGGGCGCGTCATCGACCTGTCTTACGTCGCGGCCCACAAGCTGGGCTACATCCAGGCCGGCGAGGCCATGGTCGAGGTCGAAAGCATCGTTCCCGGCCGAAGCGCCGGCTTATAATCCGCGGCCTTTCCAGCAAGCCCGATGCGAAGTTTTCTAGCGGTTCTCCTGGTATTTCTTTCCTTCGCGCTGCACGCCGCCGCGCCGCAGCCGCCGTCGGTGATCGGCAAGGCGTGGATGCTCGGCGACCTGTCGAGCGGCCAGCTGCTCGCGTCACAGAAGGCCGACGAGCGCTTCGAGCCCGCCTCGCTCACCAAGCTGATGACCGCCTACGTGGTGTTCATCGCGCTGCGCGAGAAGAAGCTGTCGCTCGAGCAGCAGGTGAGCGTCTCGCCGCGCGCCTGGAAGGCGCCGGGCTCGCGCATGTTCCTCGAGCCGCGCCGGCCGGTGACGGTGGACCAGCTGATCCGCGGCGTGGTGGTGCATTCGGGCAACGATGCCTGCATCGCCCTCGCCGAAGCCGTGGGCGGCAGCGAGGACGCGTTCGTGCAGATGATGAACCGCGAGGCGGCGCGGCTGGGCATGAAGAACACCAGGTTCATGAATTCGACCGGCCTGCCCGACGCCCAGCAATACAGCACCGCGCACGACCTGTACCTGCTCGCCGCAGCGCTGATCCGCGATTTTCCTACCGAGTACGCGCAGTACTACTCGCAGAAGGAATTCCGCTACAACAACGTCAGCCAGCCCAACCGCAACCGCCTGCTGTGGACCGACCCGAGCGTCGACGGCATGAAGACCGGGCATACCGAGGCGGCCGGCTACTGCCTGATCGCTTCCTCGCGGCGCGGCGGCCGACGGCTGCTGTCGGTACTGCTCGGCTCGACCTCCGAGGCGACGCGGGCACAGGAATCGCTCAAGCTGCTGAATTGGGGCTACCAGTTCTTCGACAGCGTGAGGCTCTATGCCGCCGCCGCGCCGGTGAAGACCATCGACGTGTGGAAAGGCGCGGCGCGCATGGTGGACCTGGGTGTCGGCTCGGACCTCTTCGTCACGGTGCCCAAGGGCGAGGCGGACAAGCTGAAGGCCGAGCTCATCTCGCAGCAGCCCCTGGTGGCGCCGCTCGCCAAGGGGCAGCGCGTGGGCGTGCTGCGCGTCACGCACGACGGCAAGCCCTTCGGCGAGTATCCGCTCATCGCCCTCGAGCCGGTGGCGCAGGCGGGATTCTTCCGACGCACCTGGGATACACTGCGGCTATGGCTGAAATGAACCCCGTTTTCCTCAATGGCAAGCTCGTGCCGCTCGAGCAGGCGAACGTCTCGGTGCTCGACCGCGGCTTCATCTTCGGCGACGGCGTCTACGAGCTGGTGCCGGTCTACTCGCGCGTGCCGTTCCGCCTCGACGAGCATCTGACGCGCCTCGAGCGCAGCCTCGGCGAGGCCAAGATCCGCAACCCCTACTCGCGCGCGCAGTGGCGCTCGCACGTCTACCAGCTGGTCGACGCGCAGTCCTTCGACGACCAGGGTGTCTACTTCCAGGTGACGCGCGGCGTGGCGAAGCGCGACCACGCCTTCCCGAAGAGCCTCGAGCCGACGGTGTTCATGATGTCCAACCCGCTGCTCAGCCCGCCGCAGGCGCAGGTCGAGAAGGGCGGCGCGGCGGTGAGCGCCACCGACAACCGCTGGCTGCGCTGCGACATCAAGTCGATCTCGCTCATCGGCAACTGCCTGCTGCGGCAGATGTCGGCCGAGGCGGGGGCAGTGGAGACGATCCTGTTCCGCGACGGCAAGCTCACCGAAGCCTCCGCGTCGAACGTGTTCATCGTCAAGCGCGGCGTGATCCACTCGCCGCCGAAGAGCAACCTGATCCTGCCGGGCATCACCTACGACGTGGTGAGCGAGCTCGCCCGCGCCAACAGCCTGCCGATCGAGTTCGGGGAGGTGAGCGAAGCCGAGGTACGCGCCGCCGACGAGATCTGGGTCACCTCCTCGTCGAAGGAAGTGCTGGCGATCGTCGAGCTCGACGGCAAGCGCGTCGGCGACGGCCGCCCGGGCCCCGTGTTCCGCCGCATGCACCAGCTCTACCAGGAGTTCAAGCAGAAGGTGATGCGCGCGGGCAAGCGCGAGGCTCTGCAGGCCTAGATGCGGGTTTGAGAGGATGTTCCCGTGCCGCTCGTAGCTGACGGCTCGCCCCTCGCCTTTCCCTGCGACTTCCCGATCAAGGTCATGGGCCGTAAGGAGCCGCGCTTCGTCCACTCGGTCACCGGCATCGTGCGCAAGCACGCCCCCGACTTCGACGCCGCCACCGTGGAGATGCGCCCCAGCCGGCAGGGCAAGTACCTCAGCGTCACCTGCGTCGTGCGCGCCACCTCGCGCCAGCAGCTCGACGCGCTCTACCAGGAACTCTGCGACCATCCCGCGGTAGTGATGGTGCTGTGACGGTCGTCGAACAAATCGTGGTCAGGGAACTCGGTCGCGCCGAGTATCAGCCGACCTGGCAGGCCATGCGCGAGTTCACGCGCGGCCGGCAGGATGCGACGCCGGACGAGCTCTGGCTGGTCGAGCATCCGGCGGTCTACACGGTGGGGCAGGGCGCCCCGATCCCGCCGCTGAGCTCGGCCATCCCGGTGCTGAAAACCGACCGCGGCGGCGACATCACCTACCACGGCCCCGGCCAGATCGTGATCTACACGCTCGTCGACCTTGCCCGCCGCTCCATCAAGGTGAAGCGCTTCGTGTGGTTACTGGAGCAGGCCGTGATCGACCTGCTCGGCCGCCCTGCCGAGCGCAAGGCGGGCGCCCCCGGGGTATACGTGGAGGGCGCCAAGATCGCCGCGCTGGGCATCCGCGTGGTCCGGGGCAGGGCCTATCATGGGCTGGCGCTCAACGTGGACATGGACCTTTCGCCTTTCAATGCCATCGACCCTTGCGGCTACCCGGGGCTGCGCGTGACGCAGACCAAGGATCTCGGGGTTGCGGTCACGGCCGATCAGCTGGCGCGATCGGTGATGAAGAACCTCGATGCGTGAGCCCGGCGTAAAAGAGCGCGGCGCGCGCAAGACCATCCGCATCGTGAGGAGGGAAGACGCACCTACGGCGCCACTTCCCAAGCCGGCGTGGATCCGCGTGCGGGCGGCAAGCCCGAACTCGCGCTTCTACGACATCAAGAAAATCCTGCGCGAGCAGAAGCTGCACACCGTGTGCGAGGAAGCCTCCTGCCCCAACATCGCCGAGTGCTTCGGCAAGGGCACCGCGACCTTCATGATCCTCGGCGACATCTGCACGCGCCGCTGCCCGTTCTGCGACGTCGCCCACGGTCGGCCGCTGGCGCCAGACATCGAGGAACCGGCCCATCTGGCGGAGACGGTCGCCCGACTCAACCTCAACTACGTTGTCATCACGAGCGTGGACCGCGACGATCTGCGCGATGGCGGCGCGCAGCATTTCGTCGATTGCATCTCGGCGGTAAGAGCGCATTCGCCCAAGACCACCATCGAAGTCCTGGTGCCCGACTTCCGCGGCCGGCTCGACCGCGCGCTGCAGGTTCTCAAGGCGGCGCCGCCCGACGTGATGAACCACAATCTGGAGACCGTGCCGCGGCTTTACCGCAAGGCGCGTCCCGGCGGCGACTACGCGCATTCGCTGCGCCTGCTGCAGGAGTTCAAGAAGCTGCACCCTGCCGTGCCGACGAAGTCGGGCCTGATGGTCGGGCTGGGCGAGACCGACGAGGAGATCCTCGCCGTAATGCGCGACCTGCGCGCGCACGAGGTCGACATGCTGACGATCGGGCAGTACCTGCAGCCGTCGCCGCACCATCTACCGGTGGAGCGTTACGTCGATCCAGCAGTTTTTTCGCAGTTTGGGCTTGAAGCCTCCAAACTGGGTTTCAAACATGCTGCGGTGGGCCCAATGGTGCGCTCGTCGTACCACGCCGACCAGCAGGCCCACCAGGCCGGCGTTTAGGGGAAAACTAGGAACGCAGCTCGCGTTCCACCAGCTGCTGCAATTCGGCCCAGTCCGGCTTGCCGACGTAGCGCCGCAGCATCTTGCCGTTCTTGTCGATGAGGAACACCGTCGGGGTGACGCGCACGTTGCCGAACTGGCGTCCCAGCTCGCCCGAGCTGTCGATCGCCACTTTGAACGGCAGGGCGTGCTCGGCGGCGAACTGCGCTACGCGCTCGGGATCATCGCGCCGGACCGCGACGGCGATCGTCTCGTAGCCGCGCGCCGAGAATTTGCGGTGCGCCTCGACCACCTTGGGCATTTCCTTGATGCAGGGGCCGCAGTAGGTCCCCCAGAAATTCACCAGCACGACTTTGCCGCGCAGCTCGGAGGTGGAGAACGTTTCCCCGGAAAGCGCGCTGAACTTCACTTCGGGCGCGGGCGGCGTCAGCCTGAGGGAGGCGACCGCGGCGATCGCGACGATGGCGATCGAGGCGAGCAGCGCCGCGCCCAGGCCGATGATGATTCTGGCTTTCATGGAGGGGCATTCTCCCGGGCCCCGGCCTTGCCCGTCGCCCGCTCACCCTAGCCCGATCGGCCCGTCGCTAGTGGGCCTTGTCCCAGTTATCGCCTTCGCCGACCTCGACGACCATCGGTACATCGAGCTTGCCGACGGACTGCATCAGCTCCGGCAGGTGCTTCTTGATCGTCTCCACTTCCGGGATGGGCACCTCGAGCACCAGCTCGTCGTGCACCTGCATGATGAGCAGCGTCTTCAGCCCTTCCTTTTCCAGGAACCCCTGCACGGCGATCATGGCCAGCTTGATCAGGTCCGCCGCGGTGCCCTGCATCGGCGCATTGATCGCCGCGCGCTCGGCGGCCTGGCGGCGCACCGGCGCGCCGCTTCTCAGCTCGGGCAGCCACAGGCGCCGGCCGAACACGGTCTCGACGTAGCCGAGCTCCTTCGCGCGCTTGCGCGTCTCGTCCATGTAGCGCTTCGCGCCCGGGAAGCGGGCGAAGTAGCGCTCGACGTAGGTCTGCGCGGTGCCGCGGTCGATGCCGAGGTTCTGCGCCACGCCGAAGGACGACATGCCGTAGATCAGGCCGAAGTTGATCACTTTGGCCACGCGCCGGTGGTCCGGTTCTACTGCTGAAAGAGGAACGCCGAAGACTTCAGCGGCGGTCGCGCGGTGCACATCCTCGCCCTCGCGGAAGGCGCGGCGCAGGTTCTCGTCGCCCGAGAGGTGCGCCATGATGCGCAGCTCGATCTGCGAGTAATCGGCCGACACGATCCTGGCGCCCGGCGGGGCGATGAAGCACTCGCGGATGCGCCGTCCGGCCGGCGTGCGGATCGGGATGTTCTGCAGGTTGGGTTCGTTGGACGAGAGCCTGCCGGTGACGGCGGTGGTCTGCGAGTAAGTGGTGTGCACGCGGCCGGTCTGCGGGTTGATGCTGCGCGGCAGCTTGTCCGTGTAGGTGGACTTGAGCTTCGAGAGCGCCCGGTGCTCGAGGATCAGCTTCGGCAGCGGGTGGTCGAGCGCCAGCTCGGCGAGCGAATCCTCGTCGGTGGAGGGCTGGCCGGAAGGCGTCTTTTTCTTTACCGGCAGCTTCTGCCGCTCGAACAGGATTTCCTGGATCTGCTTGGGGGAGCCGAGGTTGAAAGGTTGGCCCGCCGCCGCATACGCTTGTTTTTCTTTTTCTAAAATCTCCTTCCCGAGCTCATGGCTCTGCGCCTCGAGCCTTCCCCGGTCGAGCAGCACGCCGTTGCGCTCGATGCGCCAGAGGACCGGCAGCACCGGCATCTCGATCGACTGATAGACGAAATCCAGCTTTTCATCGGCCTGGATTTTTTCGAACAGCAGCTGGTGCAGCGCGAGGGCGCAGTCGGTGCGTTGCGCGACATACTCGGTGGCGCGCGCGATTTCGACCGAGGAGAAGGCAATTCGTCCGGCGCCCTTGCCGGTGACCTCGTGGTAGCCAAGCACGGTCCAGCCGCAGTAGCGTTGCGCGAGCATGCCGAGCTCGTGGCGCTCGTGCACTTCCAGCACGTAGGACTCGAGCAGCGTGTCGTGGACGCAGCCAGCGAGGCGCACGCCATGGTTGGCGAGCACGTGGGCATCGAACTTGACGTTCTCGCCGACCTTGCGGCAGTCGGCACGCTCGAGCCACGGCTTCAGCAGCGTTAGCGCCGTCTCGAGAGAAAGCTGGGCAGGCGCGCCGGCATACTCGTGCCTGAGCGGCAGGTACACGGCCTCGTCGCCGAAGGCGAAGGCGAGGCCGACCAGGCGCGCGGCCAAGGGATCCTCGCTAGTGGCGATGGCCTCGATACCCACCAGGTCGACGGCCTCGATCTTCAGCAGCACGTCCCTCAGGTCATCCTCGGTAAGGACCGCGCGGTATTTGCGCTGGTCCACTTTGGAGGGGGCATCGAGCGGGGCGGCCGGAGTCGTAGTAGTAGAGGCGGGCCAGGACTCGAGCTCGCGCAGCCAGGTCTTGAAGCCGAAGCGCTCGTATTGCGCGCGCTGCAGCGCCGGGTTGGGGGCGGCCTTGAGCTCGTCGATCTTCAGCGGCAGCGGCACGTCGCGCTTGATCGTCAGCAGCACGCGCGCTTTCGGCAGCCAGTCGCGCATCTTGCGCAGGTTCTCGCCGGCAAGGCCGGTAATCTCCTCGGCGTGGGCGAGCACGCCCTCGAGCGAGCCGTACTTCTCGATCCACTTGCAGGCCGTCTTCGGCCCCACCTTGTCGACGCCCGGGATGTTGTCGATGGCATCGCCGATCAGCGTCAGGTAATCGAGGAATTTTTCCGGCGGCACGCCGAATTTTCGTTTTACGCCATCGACGTCCAGCTTCTCGTTGGACATGGTGTTGACCAGCGTCACGCGCTCCTCCACCAGCTGCGCGAAGTCCTTGTCGCCGGTGGAGATCACCGCGCGCCAGCCGTCGTGCTTCGCCTGCTCGGCGAGCGTGGCGATGACGTCGTCGGCTTCCACCCCGTCGATCACCAGCACTGGCCAGCCGAGCGCCGCCACCGCCTCGCGCAGCGGCTCCACCTGCGACGACAGGTCGTCGGGCATCGGCGTGCGGTTGGCCTTGTAGTCGGCGTATTCGGCGTCGCGGAAGGTGCGGCCCTTGGCGTCGAACACGCAGGCCAGCGCCGCCGGCTTATAATCGGTGGCGAGTTTCCGCAGCATGTTGAGCACGCCGTAGATCGCCCCCGTCGGCTCCCCGGTTTTCGGGCTCCTCAGCTCCGGCAGCGCGTGGAACGCGCGATAGAGATACGAAGAGCCGTCGACCAGCAACAACGTTTTCCCAGGATCATTTCCCGACATGACAGATAAGCAACCGAAGCTGGCGGAGCTGGCGAAAGAGGTTCCCGCGCGCGAAGCGTGGCGGGTTTTCGGCATTATGGCAGAGCTGGTCGAGGCCACCGAGCGGCTGGTCGGCATCCACCCCGCGGTGTCGGTGTTCGGCAGCGCGCGAGTCAAGCCCGGCACGGCGTACTACGAGCTCGCGGAGAGGACCGCGCAGCTGCTCTCCGAAGCGGGCTTCGCCGTGGTGTGCGGCGGCGGCCCCGGGCTGATGGAAGCGACCAACAAGGGCGCGTACGGCGGCGGCGGGCTGACCATCGGCCTCAACATCGACCTGCCCGGCGAGCCGCCGGCCAGCCGCTATCAGCACATCAGCCTTCGCTTCAAGCATTTCTTCACGCGCAAGGCGATGTTCGCCAAGGTAGCGACCGCGTTCGTCGTGCTGCCCGGTGGCTACGGCACGCTCGACGAGCTGTTCGAGGCGCTGACGCTGGTGCAGACCGGCAAGACCCGCAACATGCCGATCATCCTGGTCGGCGAGGCGTACTGGCGCGGGCTGATCACCTGGATGCGCGAGCACCTCGAAGCCGAAGGCATGATCGGCCCCAACGACCTCGATCTTCTGCAGGTCTACGACGAGCCGCAGAAAGTGGTGGACGCGATCTTCGCTTTCTATTCGAAGCGTGGCTTCGCGCCCTCGCCCGCCGAGCGCGAGGTGCTGCTGAACCTCTAGTAGAATCGACGCGATGCGGCGCCTGCTGCTGGTAGGGATTTTTCTCATTTCAATCGCCCATGCGCAGAGCCGTCCGCCCAAGCTGGAGCCGCTTCCCGAGGCGCCCCCGCCACCGCCGCTGCCGAGCCTCCTGGATGAGCCGGCGGTGCGCATCCCGGTGCAGAAGGAAGACCGCATCGAGGAAGTACGCGAAGGCGGCCGCGTGGTGATGCTCAAGGTCACGCCGCCCAACGGCCCGACCTACTATCTGGTCGACACCACCGGCAACGGCAACTGGATGCGCCGCGACTCACTGGATGACGGCGTGCGCGTGCCCATGTGGCCAATCCATACCTTCGACTAGGCGTTTCTCCTTCTGTCGGTTTACACGCCCGTCTCGGAAGCTGAGCTCGGCAACTGGCTGGGGAATTATTCGGTCGGCCAGCTTGTGCGCTGCGAGCCGATCGAAGCCGGCATCGAGAACACGAACTACTTCGTCACCACCACGCAGGGCCGCTACGTCCTCACCCTGTTCGAGCGCCTGCCGGCGCACGAGCTGCCCTTCTACCTCGACCTGATGGCCCACCTCGCGCGTCACGGCATCCCGTGTCCGGCGCCGATCGCCAACCTTGCCGACCAGTACCTGGGCCGCCTCAACGGCAAGCCTGCGGCGCTCGTCACGCGTCTCGGCGGCCGCTCGATCGAGCGCCCGGAAGCGCCTCAGTGCGGCGAGCTCGGCGCGCTTCTTGGCCGCATGCATCTCGCCGGGCGCTCCTATAGCGCGTACCTGGACAATCCGCGCGGTCCCAGGTGGTGGCGCTTCGCTGCGCAGGAAGTGCGCCGATTTCTCAAGCCGGCCGAAGCGCAATTGCTGGATCAGGAGCTCGACTACCAGAGCGGCCAGCGCTTTCCCGACCTGCCGCGCGGGCCGGTGCACGCGGATCTGTTCCGCGACAACGCCCTGTTCGAGGACGGCCGCATCTGCGGCGTGGTGGACTTTTATTTCGCCGGGGTCGACTGTCTGCTCTACGACGTCGCGGTGTGCGCGAACGACTGGTGCCTGTCCGCAGACCATTCGCTGGAGGAGAACCGCGTCGGCGCCCTGCTCGCCGCCTATCACGCCGTGCGTCCGGTGAGCGCGCTCGAGCGCGACGCCTGGCCGGCTATGCTGCGCGCGGCGGCGCTGCGCTTCTGGCTTTCCCGGCTGTACGACCTGCACCTGCCGCGGCCGGGAATGCTGGTGCACGCGCACGACCCCGATCATTTCCGGCGTGTGCTGGAATCGCGCACGACGCGCCCCGTGCGCTGGAGCACCTGATGCAGGCGCGTGTGGTGGAGACACGCAGGGGCGTGCTGTGGCTCGCCGAGGGCTGGCGCCTGTTCCGCGCCGCGCCGCTCCCCTGGCTCGCGCTGGTCTTCGCCTACTGGATCATCATGACGCTGGTATCGGTACTGCCATTCATCGGCGTCGCGGCGGCCTCGATGGCGGTGCCGGCGTTCTCGGTCGGATTCATGGCTGCCGCGCGCGCCGCCTCGCGCCGCGCGCCGGTCGAGCTGGACTTGCTGTTCGAGGGCTTTCGCCATCACTGGAAAAGCCAGCTCATCCTCGGCGCGATCTACTTCGCCTGCCTGGGCCTGCTGCTCGCCGCTACCACGCTGGCCGACGACGGCACGCTGGCGCGCTGGATGCTCACCGGCCGGCGCCCGGACGAGGAAGCGATGCAGTCGGACGACTTCCTGGGCGCGCTGTTCCTGGCGGCCCTGCTGTACGCGCCGGTCCTGATGATGTTCTGGTTCGCCCCGCCGCTCGCCGCCTGGCACGGTACCGGGCCGGCCAAGGCGCTGTTCTTCAGCTTTTTCGCCTGCCTGCTCAACTGGCGGCCGTTCCTCGCCTACGGCGCGGTAAGCGCGTTCTTCGCGCTCGCCTTGCCGCTGGCGGTGCTGTTTGTGCTGATGATGGCGTCTTTCAAGGTGGCGGCGATGTCGCTGGTCTTTCCGCTGCTGCTGGTGCTGCTGCCGACCCTGTTCGCGAGCTTTTACGCGAGCTACCGCGACATCTTCGGGGTCGAACCGCAATGAGCCGGGTGCGCGAGATCCCCTACAACTACACCTCGTTCTCCGACCGGGAGATCGCGCTGCGGCTGCTCGGGCCGGAAGGCTGGCAGCTGATCGCCGAGCTGAGGAAGGAGCGCCGCACCGGGCGCTCCTCGCGCATGCTGTACGAGGTGCTGGGCGAAATCTGGGCGATCCAGCGCAATCCGTACCTCGAGGACGAGCTCCTCAACCGGCCCAAGCGCCGCGCCGAGGCGCTCGGCGGCATGCGCCGCCGGCTCGGCGAGATCGAGGCGCGGCGCGCCGGCAACCTCAAGGTGGCGCGCCTCCTGGAGCTGACGCGCGAGGCGGTGGAGCGCTTCGAGGAGGAGTTCGCGGCGACGCGCGCCCTGCGCGCCAAGGTGCTGCGGCGCCTTGCGCGCGTCACGCGGCGCGACAACATCCTGGTCGACGGCTTCGCCCGCGTCTCGCACGTCACCGACGCCACCGACTGGCGCGTCGAGATGCCGTTCGTCGTATTGACACCCGATACGGAGGACGAGGTTGCGCTCATGGTGCCGGCGCTCATCGAGCTCGGCCTCACCATCATTCCCCGCGGCGGCGGCACCGGCTATACCGGCGGCGTCATTCCCTTGACCAAGCGCGCCGCGGTCATCAACACCGAGAAGCTGGAGACGCTCGGCCCGATCGAGCACCTGGAGCTGCCGGGCGTGGCGCGTCCGCAGCCGACCGTGCGCGCGAGCGCGGGCGTGGTGACGAAACGGGTGATGGATGCCGCCGAGGACGCCGGGCTGGTGTTCGCCGTCGATCCGACCTCGGCCGACGCCTCGTGCATCGGCGGCAACGTATCGATGAACGCCGGCGGCAAGAAGGCCGTGCTGTGGGGCACCGCGATCGACAACCTCGCCTGGTGGCGCATGGTCACGCCGCAGGGCGAGTGGCTCGAGGTCGAGCGTCTCGAGCACAACCTGGGCAAGATTCATGACGCCGCGAGCGTCAAGTTCAGGCTGCGTTTTTTCTCGGGCAAGAAGCTCCTAAGGGAAAAAACCCTGGACATTCCGGGCGCCCACTTCCGCAAGGAAGGCCTCGGAAAGGACGTGAGCGACAAATTCCTGGCCGGCCTGCCGGGGATCCAGAAGGAAGGCACCGACGGCATCATCGTCGCCGCGCGCTTCATCCTGCATCGCATGCCGCCGCACGTGCGCACCGTGTGCCTGGAATTCTTCGGCCTGGCGCGCGATGCGGTCCCGGCGATCGTCGAGATCAAGAACCATGTGGAGAAATCCAGGACCACCCTGCTGGCGGGCCTCGAGCACCTCGATGAGCGCTACGTAAAGGCGGTCGGTTACGCCAGCAAGTCGCGCCGCAATCAGCGCCCGCGCATGGTGCTGATCGGCGATCTGGTCGGCGAGGACGTCGACCAGGTCGCCTCCGTCGCCTCCTCCGTGGTGCGCATCGCCAACGCCCGCGGCGGCGAAGGCTTCGTCGCCACCACGGCGGAAGCGCGCAAGCGCTTCTGGCTCGACCGCGCACGCACTGCGGCGATCGCGAAGCACACCAACGCCTTCAAGATCAACGAGGACGTGGTGATCCCGCTCGACAAGCTCGGCGAGTACACCGAGGGCGTCGAGCGCATCAACATCGAGTTCTCGATCCAGAACAAGCTCGCGCTGTTGGATGCTCTGGAGGAGTATTTCTCACGAGAATTGGTTGTCGAAGACAAAGGCGAGCTGGGCGATCGACCCGCGAGGGCGCTCGAGCTCTTGCGGCGTGTGCGCGGCCGCTGGCAGGCGATCGGCGCCGACCTCGACCATTACTTCGACCAGCTGCAGTCCTACGCGCTGCGCCTTTCCTGGAAGACCGAGCTGAGGGACGAGCTGCGGCGCGTATTCGACGGCGGCGCGTTCCGGCGCATCCTCGAGGGCGCGGAGGGGGTTCACCAGCGCATCCTGCGGGGCCGCGTGTTCGTGGCGCTGCACATGCACGCCGGCGACGGCAACGTGCATACCAACATCCCGGTCAACTCCGACGACTACGAGATGCTGGCTCGCGCCAGCGACGCCGTCGCGCGCGTGATGCGCCTCGCGCGCTCGCTCGGCGGCGCGATCTCCGGCGAGCACGGCATCGGCATCACCAAGCTCGAGTTCCTCGAGCCCGCCGAGCTCGAGGCGTTCCGTGCCTACAAGCAGGAAGTGGACCCCGAGGGGCGCTTCAACGCGGGCAAGCTGCTCGCCGGCGCCGACCTCGCCAGCGCCTACACGCCGAGCTTCGCGCTGATCGGCGCCGAATCGCTGATCCTCGATGAGACCGATCTCGGCCGCGTCGCCGGGGCGATCAAGGACTGCCTGCGCTGCGGCAAGTGCAAGCCGCCCTGCGCCACCCACGTGCCGCGCGCCAATCTGCTTTATTCGCCGCGCAACAAGATCCTCGCCACCTCGCTGCTGATCGAGGCGATCCTGTACGAGGAGCAGACGCGCCGCGGCGTGGCGCTCGCGCACTACGACGAGTTCGGCGACGTCGCCGACCATTGCACCGTCTGCCACAAGTGCGAGCCCGCCTGCCCGGTGGACATCGACTTCGGCGACGTCTCGATCATCATGCGCAACCATCTGCGGCGCGCCGGCAAGCGGCGCTTCAACGCCGGCACGCGCGCTTCGATGCTGTTCCTCAACCTTACCGATCCGCGCGCCGTGAAAGTGGCGCGCACCGTGATGATCGACTGGGGCTACCGGCTGCAGAGGATGGCCTACGAATTTTTCAAGGCATTTTCAAAACAGCAGACCGCGCACCCGCCGCTGACGACGGGGCAAAAACCGCTGCGCGCGCAGGTGGTGCACTTCATCAACAAGCCGATGCCCGGCAGGCTGCCGAAGAAGACCGCCCGCGCGCTGCTCGACATCGAGGATGCGCGGGTGGTGCCGATCGTGCGCGACCCGGCCAAGGTGAACGAGGAGTCCGACGCGGTGTTCTACTTCCCGGGCTGCGGCTCGGAGCGCCTGTTCTCGCAGGTCGGCCTCGCCACCCAGGCGATGCTCTACGAGGTGGGGACGCAATGCGTGCTGCCGCCGGGCTACCTGTGCTGCGGCTATCCGCAGACCGCCGCCGGCGACTCGGAAAAGGGCGAGCAGATCATCGTGAAGAACCGGGTGCTGTTCCACCGCCTGGCCACCACGCTCAACTACCTGGACATCCGCACCGTGATCGTCTCGTGCGGCACCTGCCTCGACCAGCTGGAGAAGTACCAGTTCGGCAGAATCTTCCCGGGCGCGCGCCTGCTCGACATCCACGAGTACCTGCTCGAGAAGGGCATGAAGGTGGAGGGCGCGACCGGCGTGCGCTACCTGTACCATGATCCGTGCCACACGCCGATCAAGACCGCGAAGCCCCTCGCGGTAGTGAATGCCCTGATGGGCGATGAGGTGAAGCTGTCGGAACGCTGCTGCGGCGAATCCGGCACCCTGGCCATGACCCGGCCGGATATCTCGACGCAGGTGCGATTCAGCAAGGAAGAAAGCCTGAACAGGAGCATGAAGGAAATCCACGCTGAAACGGTCAAGGTGCTGACCTCCTGTCCGTCGTGCCTGCAGGGCCTGGCGCGCTTCGAGGACGACACCGGCGCGCAGGCCGATTACATCGTGGTCGAGATGGCGCGGCGCCTCCTCGGCGAGAACTGGCTGCCGGAGTTCGTCGCCAAGGCGAACGCCGGCGGCATCGAGCGAGTCCTCCTGTGACCGAGCGCGTTCCCACCGGCATCACGCTGCACCAGAAGTCGCGCGTGCTGGAGATCGCGTTCTCCGACGGCCGCAGCTTCCGCCTGCCCTACGAGTACCTGCGCGTGTATTCGCCCTCCGCGGAAGTACGCGGCCACGGTCCGGGCCAGGAAGTGCTGCAGGTCGGCAAGCGCGCGGTCGAGATCCGCGCCCTCGAGCCGGTGGGCTCCTACGCGGTGCAGCCGCAGTTCTCCGACGCACACAACACCGGGATCTATTCCTGGGACTACCTGTACGAGCTGGGTGAGAACCAGGAGAAGTACTGGTCGCAGTATCTCGAGAAGCTTGCCGCCGCCGGTGCCAGCCGAGAATAAGTCCGCCACCGTAAGGCGCGTGTTCGACTCGGTCGCCGAGCGCTACGACGTGATGAACGACCTCATGTCGCTCGGTCTGCACCGCGCGTGGAAGGCGTTCGCGCTGGCCATTGCGCGGCCGCGGCCGGGCGAGCGCATCCTCGATGTCGCGACCGGCAGCGGCGACCTCGCGGTGGCGCTGGGCCGCCGGACCGACCCGGGCGGAGAAGTGTGGATCAGCGACATCAACCGCCGCATGCTCGAGCGCGGCCGCGACCGGCTGCTCGACGCCGGTCTGGCGCTGCCGGCGGTCCAGTGCGACGCCGAGCGTCTGCCTTTCAGCACCGGCTATTTCGACTGTGTCACCGTCGGCTTCGGCCTGCGCAACATGACGCGCAAGGACGCCGCGCTCGCCGAGATGGCGCGCGTCCTTAAGCCCGGCGGGCGCCTGGTGGTGCTGGAATTCTCGAAGATTTGGAAGCCGCTCGAGGCCGCCTACGACTGGTACTCGCATAAAGTACTGCCGTGGCTGGGCGACAAAGTGGCCGGCGACGCCGCGGCCTACCGCTACCTCGCCGAGTCGATCCGCCAGCATCCGGACCAGGCGACGCTCGCCGCGATGATGCGCGACGCCGGGCTATCGCAGGTGGAGGTGTTTAACCTTGCGGCCGGCGTGGTTGCAATCCACAGAGGGATCCGCATTTGAGAGTACGATTACCGGTTCGGAGGTATCAGATATGGGCAAGTGGCTTCTTTTCAGCGGAATTCTCGCGCTCGGCGGCGCGCTCGTCGTCACCGATGCGGAAGCGCGGCGCTTCGGCGGTGCCCGCAACCTCGGCGCGCAACGCAACGTAACGGCGCCTCCGGCGCAGACGCCGGCAAAGCCGGCGCAGCAGGCAGCCCCCGCCCAGCAGGGCACGCAGCCCGCGGCTGCTCAGAGCGGCAGCCGCTGGATGCCGATCCTCGGCGGCCTCGCGCTCGGCGGCATGCTCGGCTACCTCTTCGGCGGCAATGGCCTGATGGGAATCCTGCTCATCGCCGGGCTCGCGATCCTGGCCGTGATGGCAGTGCGCGCCTTCGCGCGGCGGCGTCAGGGACAGGAAGTCATGCCGCCGGTGCAATACGCCGGCATGCGCGAATCGGTGCACGTTCCGATGAGCACTGCGCCGGTGCCGGCAACGAGCGGAGCAGCGATTCCCGCCGGCTTCGACGCCACCGGCTTCCTGCGCGCGGCGAAGATGAATTTCCTCAAGCTGCAGGCGGCGAACGACAACGGCCGACTCGAGGACATTCGCGAATTCACGACCGACGAGCTGTATGCCGAGCTCAAGAACGACGTCGGTGAAAAGCAGCAAACCGACGTGGCCGGCCTCGAGGCCGATCTGCTCGAGTTCGTGACCGAGGGCGATCGGCACTGGGCAAGCGTGCGCTTCACCGGCATGGTGCGCGAGGCGCCGCGCGCCCAAGCCGAGGCCTTCAGCGAGGTATGGAACCTGGTGAAGCCGGCCGACGGCTCGACCGGCTGGCTGCTCGCCGGTATCCAGCAGATGCATTGAGGCCCGGCCTGCTCTCCGAAAAAGCCACCCCAGAGGTGGCTTTTTCTTTTCTGCTGAACCGGCTGCTGGCTGCCGAGGACTGGGCGAGGCAGCGCCTCGCCCCTTTCGCCGGCGAGACCGTCGAGCTGCGCGCGCCACCGCTTCCCACGTTACGCTTCGTGGTTCTGGAGGGGGGATCCGTCCATGCCGGCGACAAAACGGCCGATCCAGGACTCACCATGACCCTGAAGCCCGAGTTGCTGGTCGCGTTGGCGCGCGGCGAAGAGCATGCCATGCGCGCGGTCGAGGTCCAGGGCAACGCAAGGCTCGCCGCCGAAGTGCTCTTGCTCGCACGCCATCTGCGCTGGGACCTCGAGGAGGACCTGTCGCGGCTCTTCGGCGACGTCGTCGCGCACCGCCTGGCCGGCGCGGCGCGCGCCTTCGCCGCGTGGCAGGTGGATGCGGCGCGGCGCATCGCCGGTGCGCTGGTGGATTACGCCACCGAGGAGAAGAAAGTGCTCGTGCGCCGCGCCGAGCTCGAGACCCTGGCGCAGCCGATCGCGCAGCTGCGCGACGCCATTGCGAGGCTGGACAAGCGCCTCGAGTGCCTTGAGTAGGCTGTTGCGTCTAGCGCGCATCCTGGCTGTCGGCGCGCGCTACCGGCTGGACGACCTTTCGCCCTCATCCAGCACGCGTGGCCGCCGCCTGCGCCAGGCGCTCGAGACGCTTGGCCCGATCTTCGTCAAGTTCGGCCAGGTGCTGTCGACCCGGCGCGACCTGCTGCCCGAGGACTTCGCCGACGAACTCGCGCTGCTGCAGGACCGCGTGCCGCCGTTCCCTGCGCCGGTGGCGCGTGCGCTGGTCGAG
>DATFDV010000015.1:0-8424 GCA_035251855.1 Burkholderiales bacterium
AACGCAGCAGTAATGGGCGGCGCGCTGCTCGCCCAGCTCCTTCAACAATTTCTCGTTGTTCCGTGCGTCGCGCTGCTCGCGCGTCCCCTCGTGACCAGCGTAATAAGCCGAGTGCACGCCGGGCGCGCCGCCGAGAGCGTCCACGCACAGGCCGGAGTCGTCGGCGAGCGCCGGCAGATGCGCCGCGCGGCTGGCATGGCGCGCCTTGGCGAGCGCGTTCTCGAGGAAGGTGGCGTGCGGCTCGTCGGCCTCCGCGATGCCGAGCGCCGTTTTTTGCGCCAGCAGCTCGATGGACAGCGGGGCGAGGATGGCGCCGATCTCCCGCAGCTTGCCGGGATTGCCCGACGCCAGGACCAGCTTCACAGCCCCAGTGCGCCTTTCTGGTGCCCGATGAGCTGCGCGATGCCCGCCTGCGCAAGCTCCAGAAGCGCGTCCAGCTCCTTGCGCGAGAACGCTTCGCCCTCCGCCGTCCCCTGCACCTCCACGAAGTGTCCCGCGCCGGTCATGACCACGTTCATGTCGCAGCCGCACGCCGAATCCTCGCGGTAGTCGAGGTCGAGCAGCGGCTTGCCGTTGAACATACCGACCGATACGGCGGCGACGTGGTCACGCAACGGCCAGCTTTGCAGCAGATTCTTGTTCTTCAGAAAGGAAAAGGCGTCGTGAAGCGCGACGAAAGCGCCGGTGATGGCGGCGGTGCGCGTGCCGCCGTCGGCCTGCAGGACGTCGCAATCGATATGGATGGTTCTCTGCCCGAGCGACGCGAGGTCGACGACCGCTCGCAGTGAGCGCCCGACCAAGCGCTGAATCTCCTGCGTGCGCCCGGACTGCTTGCCGCGCGCCGCCTCGCGCTCGGTGCGGGTGTTGGTGGCGCGCGGCAGCATGCCGTATTCAGCCGTGACCCAGCCGCGGCCGCTGTCCTTGAGGAACGGCGGCACGCGCTCCTCGACGCTCGCGGTGCACAGCACGCGCGTATCGCCGAATTCGACCAGCACTGCGCCCTCGGCGTGCTTGGTGAAGCTGCGCTGGATGCGCACCGGGCGCAGCTCGCCCGCGGCGCGGCCGTTCAGTCGGCTTGATCCCATGTCATGGCCACCACGGAGATGTTGTCGGAGTCGGGCCCGGCGCAGCGCTCGGCGAGCTCGACCAGCTCGGGAATGGCTTCGGCCAGCGGCTTGGCGAGCAGCGCGTGCAGCATCTGGCGCTGCGTGAGCGGTCCCCAGAAGCCGTCGGAGCACAGAAGCAGGATGTCGTCCTGCGCAAGCCGCACGCCGCCCTGCCAGTCGGGCTGCGGCTGCTGGATGCCGCCCAGGCACTGCAGCAGGCGGTTGCGGTGCGGATGCGTCGCCATCGCTTCTTCGCGGATACGGCCCTCGTCGAGCAGCCGCTGCACCACGGTGTGGTCGCGCGAGCGCAGCACGATGCGGCCCTTGCGCAGGAGGTAGAAGCGGCAATCGCCGACGTGCGTCCAGTAGGCGTGGCCGTCCTGCACCACGCAGGCGGCGAGGACGGTGCGTGGCGAGTCGGCGTAATCGCGCAGGTCCGCCTCGCGCAGGATCGCGGCGTGCGCGGTGTCGATCGCCTGCACCAGGAACTGGGAGGCATCGGCGAGCTTGGGCTGCGCCTGCGCGGCGAAGGCGCCGGCCAGGATATCGATCGCGATCTGCGCCGCCACGTCGCCATGGGCATGGCCGCCCAGGCCGTCGGCGACGGCGAGCAGCGTCGCCTGCGCCGCCGACCAATGGCCGACGCGGTCCTCGTTGCGCTCGCGCCCGCCGACCCGGCTAGCCTGGACGATGTTCACCCAGCAGGGCTTTCTGCAGCGCGAACACGCTCTGCGGACGTTGCAGGTGGTCCAGCCGCAGGCACCAGTCGATGATCTCGAGCAGGTCGGCGGCGTACTTGCCGGCCCAGGCGCGGCTCGCGGGAACCACCGCGTCGGCCGCCTTGCGCGCGTTCCCCGCCTGCGGCGTGTCCCGCGAGAGGCAGGCGTACATCGTGGCGCCGACCGAATAGATATCGCTCCACGGCCCGAGCAGCTCGCGCTGGTCGTGCATCTCCGGAGCGGCAAACCCCGCCGTGTAGAGCGGCGGCAGCTTCGGGGCTTCGGCCGACAGCACCTGGCGCGCGGCGCCGAAATCGATGAGCAGCGGCGTGCCGTCGTTACGCAGGTACACGTTGGCCGGCTTGATCTCAAGATGCAGCAGCTTGCTGGTGTGGACTTCGCGCAGGCCGTCGAGCAACTGGGCGAAGGTATTGCGCATCCAGAGCTCCTCGACCGGCCCGCGCAGGCTGCTGAGGTGCTCGTTCAGCGCGCGGCCGCGCTCGTAGCGCATCACCAGGTACGCGGTCTCGTTCGCACGGAAGAAATCGAGCACCCGCATCACGTTCGGGTGCGACAGGCGCGCGAGCGCGCCGGCCTCCTCGAAGAAGCATTTCAAGCCGGCGCTGAACAGCGCGGCGTTCTCACTCGGAACCTGAGCGGCTCCCTGCGGATGCGCCGCGCCGTTGACGCGCAGCGCGAGGGTCGAGGGCAGATATTCCTTGATCGCCACCGGTTGGTCGTCGGCATCGTGCGCGAGGTAGACGAAGGAGAAGCCGCCGGCGGCGAGGACGCGGAGGATGCGGTATCTCTGAAGCTCGCTGCCTTCCGGAAGCGGTTGGTTGGCTTGGGATGGCATCTACCCTATGATACCCGCGCACTTGTCCCTTCCCGTTCAAAGCATGACCGGCTATGCCCAGGCGTCGGCAGGTTCCCCGCGCGGCACGCTGAGCCTCGAGCTGCGTTCGGTCAACGCGCGCTTTGTGGATGTGCAATTCCGCATCGCCGACGAGCTGCGCGCGCTCGAGCCGGTGCTGCGCGAGCTGATCACGGCGCGGGTTGCGCGCGGCAAGGTCGACTGCCGCCTCTCGCTCGCCGAGGGCGAAGGCGCGCCGCCGCGCCTGAACGAAGAGGCCTTGCGCCGCCTGCGCGCGGTGGCCGAGGCGGCGCGGCAGGCGTTTCCCGACGCCGCGCCGCCGAGCCTGAGCGAGCTGTTGCGCTGGCCCGGCGTACTCGCCGCCGAGGGCGATGTGGAATCGCTGCGCACCGCCGCCGCCGCCCTGTGCCGCCGGGCCATCGACGAGCTGGTGGCCGCGCGCAGCCGCGAGGGCGCCAAGCTCGCCGCCGGCATCGTCGAGCGCGTGCACGCGATGCACGAGCGGGTGGAAAAAATCGGCCCGCTGGTGCCCGAAGCGATCGCCGCCTACCAGGCGAAGATCGCCGAGCGGCTGCGCGAAGCCATCGGCTCGGCCGACGACGAGCGCATCCGCACCGAGATCGCGCTGTTCGCCACCAAGGTGGACGTGGCGGAGGAGCTCGATCGGCTCGGCGCGCACCTCGGCGAGGTGGAACGCGTCCTGCGCGCCGGCGGCGCGGTGGGCAAGCGCCTGGATTTTCTGGCGCAGGAGCTGAACCGGGAGGCGAACACGCTCGCCTCCAAGGCCTCCAGCGCCGCGATTGCCGATGGCGCGCTCGAGCTCAAGCTCCTGATCGAGCAGATCCGCGAGCAGGTCCAGAATCTTGAATAGCGGCAAAAAAGCCAAGGCAGGCAAATTATTCGTGATCACGGCGCCGTCGGGGGCCGGCAAGACCTCCCTCATCGACGCGCTGGTGCGCGCCGACCCGAGCCTGAAGCTGTCGGTCTCGTACACCACGCGCGCCCCGCGCCCGGGCGAGAAGGATGGCGTCGACTACCACTTCGTCGACGACGACGCATTCCTCGCCATGCAGGCGCGCAGCGAGTTCCTCGAGAGCGCCGAGGTGCACGGCTACCGCTATGGCACCTCGAAGAAGGTGATCACCGAGGCGCTGGCGCGCGGCGAGGACCTGATCCTCGAGATCGACTGGCAGGGCGCGCGCCAGGTGCGGGCCGTGTACCCGGCCTGCGTCGGCATCTTCATCCTGCCGCCCTCGATCGAGGAGCTCGCGCGGCGCATGCGCTCGCGCGGCCAGGATGCCGACGCCGTCATCCGCCGCCGCCTGGACAATGCGCGCGGCGAAATGGAGCACGCCGGGGAGTTCGATTACGCTATAATTAACAAGGACTTCGATACCGCCAGGCAAGAGCTGGCGGCCATCATCCAGAAAGAAAGAGCAGACCCCCATGGCACGCATCACCGTTGACGATTGCCTGAAGAGAATTCCGAACCGCTTCCAGCTCACGCTGGCCGCGACCTACCGCGCGCGCCAGCTCGGCGCGGGCGCCTCGCCGCTGGTCGAGCCCAACCGCGACAAGTCGACGGTCATCGCGCTGCGCGAGATCGCCACCGGCAAGGTCGGCACCGAAGTGCTCAAGCGCAACGCGATGTCGGGCTCCGCGCCGACCTTGTAGCTGCGTTGACACTGGGGTCCTGTAATCTGGCCCCATGGCTGCCGCCACCGACCTCCTCAGCCCCGAGCGCTTCGGTTACCTGAAGCCGAAGGACGTCGCACGGCTGGCGGAGGCCTACCGCTTCTCCGAGGCCGCGCACGCCGGCCAGACGCGCCAGTCCGGCGACCCGTACATCTCGCACCCGCTGGCGGTGGCCGAGATCCTCGCCGACTGGCACCTCGACGGCCAGACGCTGATGGCGGCCTTGCTGCACGACGTCACCGAGGACACCTCGGTGACCAAGGACGAGATCTCCGACACCTTCGGAAGACCGGTGGCCGAGCTGGTCGACGGCGTCTCCAAGCTCGACCGCATCGAGTTCCAGTCGGCCGAGGACGCGCAGGCCGAGAACTTCCGCAAGATGCTGCTGGCCATGGCGCGCGACGTGCGCGTGATGCTGATCAAGCTGGCCGATCGGCTGCACAACATGCGCACCCTCGGGGCCGTGTCGCCTGCGAAAAGGCGCAGGGTGGCGCGCGAAACGATGGAGATCTACGCGCCGATCGCCAACCGCCTCGGCCTGAACACGCTGTACCACGAGCTGCAGGAGCTCGCCTTCTCGCACCTCTATCCGACCCGCTACAAGGTGCTCGCCAAGGCGACCAAGGCGGCGCGCGGCAACCGCCGCGAGATGATCGGCCGTACCCTCGAGGCGACGAAGAAGAAGCTGGCCGACAGCGGCATCGAGGCCACGGTGTTCGGCCGCGAGAAGCACGTGTTCTCGACCTACCGCAAGATGATCGAGAAGCACCTTTCGTTCTCCGAGGTGCACGACATCTTCGGCCTGCGCGTCATCGTGCCGGACATCCCGGCGTGCTATCTCGCGCTCGGCGCGCTGCACGGGCTCTACAAGCCGATCCCGGGCAAGTTCAAGGACTACATCGCGATCCCCAAGGCGAACGGCTACCAGTCGATCCACACCGACCTGATCGGCCCCTACGGCGTGCCGGTCGAGGTGCAGATCCGCACCGAGCAGATGCACCGCCTCGCCGAGTCCGGCGTAGCGTCGCACTGGATGTACAAGGACGACGCCGACAAGCTCTCCGAGCTGCAGAAGCAGACGCACCGCTGGCTGCAGTCGCTGCTCGAGATCCAGCACCAGTCGGGCGACCCGCAGGAATTCCTCGAGCACGTGAAGGTCGATCTCTTCCCCGACGAGGTCTATGTCTTCACCCCCAAGGGCAGGATCCTGTCGCTGCCGCGCGGTGCCACCGCGGTCGACTTCGCCTACGCGGTGCACACCGACATCGGCAACCGCTGCGTGGCGGCCAAGGTGAACGGCGAGCTGGTTCCCTTGCGAACCGAGCTTCGCAATGGCGATCGGGTCGAGATCATCACCGCCAGCCACGCCAAGCCCAGCCCGGGCTGGCTGCAGTACGTGCGCACCGGCAAGGCGCGCTCCAACATCCGCCATTTCCTGAAGACCATGCAGTACGAGGAGTCCGCCGGGCTGGGCGAGCGGCTGCTCGACCAGGCATTGCGCGCGCTCAAGAGCTCGCTCGCCGAGGTCGAGGAAGCGGCGTGGGAGCGCGTGGTGCGCGACAGCGGCGCGCGCTCGCGGGAGGAGCTGCTCGCCGACCTCGGCTTGGGCAAGCGGCTGCCGGCCGTCGTGGCCCGCCGGCTGGTCAAGAACGTGGACATCAATGAAGCGAAAGCGGCCGGCAGCGTCACCATCCGCGGCACCGAGGGCATGGCGGTGCAGCTCGCCACCTGCTGCCGCCCGATCCCGGGCGACGCGATCGTCGGCTCGATCAAGAAGGGTCAGGGGCTGGTGGTGCACGCCGGCGACTGCGGCGCGAGCCTGCGCTCGCGCAAGAACGAGCCCGATCAGTGGATCGACGTCGAGTGGGACGCGCGCACCACGCGCCTGTTCCAGGCGGCGATCAACGTCACCGTCGAGAACCAGCGCGGCGTGCTCGCCAAGGTGGCCTCCGAGATCGCCGACGCCGGCTCGAACATCGACTCGATCACCATGGGGGACGACCGCACGGTGTTCACCGCGATGCACTTCGTCCTCGAGGTGCGCAATCGCCAGCACCTCGCGCGCGTCATGCGCGCGCTGCGCCGCCTCCCCGACGTCAAGAAGCTGGCGCGCGTTCGCGAATAAGTTCTACCAGAGGTAGCGCAGGCTGGCGGTGAGGCCGGTGCGCCTGGAGTACAGCTCCGTCATCGGCAGCTCGGGGACGTCGGGACGGCTGGGCGTCGTTCGCTTGCCTTCCCTGGACTCCAGGTACCAGTAGCGCCAGCCCAGGGCGACGACGGTGCGCCGGTAAACCTCGTAGCCCAGCTCGGCGTCAAGCTGCACGCCGTACCCGTCGCCGGTATGGATGATATTCGGCGCCCGCCCCAGGTCCGAGGGGCTCTGGCGCAGGAGATGGCTGTCCTCGTTCCGGTACTCCGCGTACGGAATCACGGCGAGGTCGGCCGAGAGCCGCGCGCGCCCGAAGATGAATTGGCTCGCGAATCCAATGCGCAGCGCCTTCCAGGTCAGCTTGTTATTGATCACTTGAACGCTACGGTCGATGTCGCCGCCGATGAAGCCCAGGTGGTCGGTGGCGCCCGAGGCTTCGACCTCCTCGGTCCACTGGCTGTAGCCGGCGAACACGCCGAGGTTAACCGCGCCTTCCCGCAGCACCCACTGACGGCCTACGTCGATGGTGCCGTAGGAGAGCCAGCCGCTGCTCACCGAGGAGGTGGTGTCGGAGAACTTCACCTGGCCGGCGTTGAAGTCCTCGTCGTCGAACGAGCCGGTGTTGATGCGGCCGACGCCGAGCAGCCCCTTCAGGAACCACTCGCGCGCGAACAGCCCGCGACCGAAGACCTCCAGCGCGTTGGCGTCGAGGTTCTCGTACAGCAGCACCGAAGTCGGGTTGCCGAGCGACGGGTCGGCGCCCTGGGCGTTGTGTGCGTGCTTGTTCTCGCCGGTGCTCAGCCAGTAGCGCACGCCCAGCTCGCCGCGCGGGTACGCGATCGGCGGCTCCTGGCCGAGCGCGCCGCCCGCCACCAGCAGCGAGCCGATCAGGACTCGAATTCGCATCCCAGCTCCCGCAGCGTCTGCTCGTACTTGGCGCGGTTGTTGTCGCCCTTGCCGATGTCCTTGAAGGTGCGCGTCTCCATCTCGTATTTTTCCTGCGCCAGCTGACAGACCGCGGCGACATCGCCGTACGGGATGCAGAGCAGGCCGTCGTCGTCGCCGACCACCAGGTCGCCGGGCTCGATGGCCATGCCGTCGAGCGCCACCGGCACGTTGATCTCGCCGGGCCCGTTCTTGTACGGCCCGCGGTGCGTCACGCCGGCGGCGTACACCGGAAACTCGTGCTTGCGGATATAGCCGACGTCGCGCACCGCGCCGTTGATCACGATGCCGCCGAAGCCCTTCGCCTGGCAATACGCCAGCATGCGCTCGCCGATGAGCGAATTGGTGAGGTCGCCGCCGGCGTCGACGACGATCACGTCGCCCTTTACCGCCAGGTTGAGCGCCATGTGCACCATCAGGTTGTCGCCGGGCGCGGTGCGCACGGTGAGCGCCGGCCCGGCCATCGCGCCGCCGGCGTGGTAGGGCCGCAAGCGCGCGCCGCCGGCGCTCATGCGGAACATCGAATCGCTGATATTGGCGACCGGAATCCTGCGAAACTTGTCGACCCATGCGGCATCGACCGTGCGCCGTCGCTTGAGAACCCTGAAGCCCGCGGGCATGACCATCCTCCTTGGTTTTCGGTGCGCGGCAGTATGCATGATTCTCGCCGCGCTTCTCTCGGCTGCGGCGCGCGCGCAGCCGCTGCCCGGCGCGGAGAAGATGGGCTTCGCCGACCTGTCTGGCTGGTGGCTGGCGGCGCCCGGCGCCGCGCCGCGCCCGGCGGCCATCAGCCTGCACCGCTGCGATGGCCTGCATCCTCGCAACGAGCCTGACGCGCGCGAGCGCGCCATGGCGGAGTCGCTGCGGGACCGGGGCTATCACGTCCTCCTTCCCGAGCTGTGCCGCGTGAACCTGCATGGCGCCATCGATTGGCTC
>DATFDV010000016.1:0-11990 GCA_035251855.1 Burkholderiales bacterium
AGGCCGATTCCGAGACCAGCGCGTAGGCGAAGAAGCGCAGCCGCCGGCTCGCCGTGATGCGCGAGTCCAGCTGCCGGATGGCGCCTGCCGCCGCATTGCGCGGATTCACATATTCCTTCTGCCCCGCGGCGCGTTGGCGCTCGTTCAGCGCCTCGAAGTCGCGCCGATACATGAGAACCTCGCCGCGCACCTCGAGGTCTGCATCCTTGATTTTCAATGGGATCGAGCTAACGGTGCGAAGATTGGGCGTCACGTCCTCGCCCGTCGTGCCGTCGCCGCGCGTCGCGCCCTGGACGAACATGCCGCCGCGGTACACCAGGCTGACCGCCAGGCCGTCGAACTTGGGCTCGGCGGCATATTCGACGACGTCGGCGCCCACCGCCTGCCGCACGCGCTTGTCGAAGGCGCGCACCTCCTCTTCGTCGAAGGCGTTGCCGATCGAGAGCATCGGCGTGCGGTGGCGGACTTCGTCGAACTGCGGCAGCGGCGCGGCGCCGACGCGCTGCGTGGGCGAGTCGGTGGTGCGCAGCTCCGGGTGCGCGCTTTCCAGCGCCTGCAGCTCGGCGAACAGGGCGTCGTACTCCGCGTCGGTGATCTGCGGCGCGTCCTCGACGTAGTAGAGCCGGTTGTGGCGCTCGATGGTTTCGCGAAGATCGTTGATCCGCTGGGCGGCGCTCATGAAAACAGGCGCAGGGCGAGTGGGCTGCCGGTCTCGATGCCATGGCCGGCGAGGGTCTGGCGCACCGCCTCGAGCTGCGCGCCGATGGCGGCGAGCGCGCGCTCGTCCAGCGCGTTGCCGCGGTCGTCGACCAGCCGGGCGCCGTAAGTATCCGCCAGGCTGCGTCCCGCGCGCGCCATCGCCTCATAGCTGCGCCCGAGCTCGGGCGTCACGGCGACGTCGAGGACCAGGGTGACGCCGTCCTCGCGCGGCACCACCTGGAACGGCTGCTCGCCGGGCGTGGCATCGATGCCCGGCCCGATGACGTGCAAGGCCACCTGGATGTCGCTCTCGGCGCACGCCTTGTCGAGCGTGCGCGCGCCTTCCAGCGCCGCGCGCATCTCCGGCGCCGACAGCGTGGCGCCCAGCCTGGCGCCGAGCGTCTCGACCGCGGAGCGAAACTCGATCAGCTCGGCTTCGCTCACCACGCCTGAGCGGCTCACCAGCTGCAGGCCCGCGCGCCACGTGCGCTCGTCCCTGCCCGGCACCAGCATGACGCGGCGGCCAAAGCGATTCGAGACGGCAGCCCACGCTTCGAGGATCTCCGGCGTGGCTTGGGGCGTCGTGATCTCGATGGTGTAGTCCACGCCGGGATGGGGCGCGGCGTGTGCCGCGGCCGGCTTGTGCAGCACCGGCTCGCGCCGCGGCGCCGCCTGGTCGAGCAGCGCGTCGGGATGCTTCGCGGCGAAGGCGCGCTGCGCGGCGCGCTCCTGCATGCGGTTGTAGAGCAGCACGGCGGCGAACAGCACTGCGCCGAGGACGAGCAGACCGAGGACCAGGTCGCTCATAAAACCTAGGCTGCGAGCTCCTCCCGGATGCGCAGCGCTTCCTCGATGTCGACCGCCACCACGCGCGACACGCCCGACTCCGGCATGGTGACGCCCACCAGCTGCGAGGCCATCTCCATCGAGATCTTGTTATGGCTGATGAACAGGAACTGCGTCTGCGCCGACATGCGCCGCACCAGGTCGCAGAAGCGCACGGTGTTGGAGTCGTCGAGCGGCGCGTCGACCTCGTCGAGCAGGCAGAACGGCGCCGGGTTGAGCTGGAACAGCGAGAACACCAGCGCGATGGCGGTGAGCGCCTTCTCGCCGCCCGACAGCAGGTGGATACTGGCGTTCCGCTTGCCCGGCGGGTGCGCCATGATCTGCACGCCGGCGTCGAGGATCTCCTCGCCGGTCATGCTGAGCTTGGCCTCGCCGCCGCCGAACAGCGTCGGGAACAGGGTCGAGAGGTGGCCGTTCACCGTCTCGAAGGTCTCGCGCAGCAGCTCGCGGCTCTCGCGGTCGATCCTGCGGATCGCGTCCTCCATGGTGCGCACCGCTTCCTCGAGGTCCGCGGTCTGCGCGTCGAGGTAGGCCTTGCGCTCCTGGCTGGTGCTGAGCTCTTCCAGCGCCGCGAGGTTGACGGCGCCCAGCTCGCCGATCGCCTGCGTGAGGCGCGTGATCTCGCCCTGCAGGCTGGAGGCGCGCGGCGCCTTGGCGGCCTCGCTGGCGAGCAGCTCCTCGTTGGCCCCGGCTTCGCTCAGCTGCGCGGCGAACTGGTCGAAATTGATCTGCGCCGCCTGCTCCTTGAGCCGCAGCTCGCCCATGCGCTCGCGCAGGGGGGCGGCGCGCGCCTCGGCCTGCAGCTTGGCCTCTTCGAGCTCGCGCAGCGCGCCGGCGGCGGCTTCGACTGCGTTGCGCGCTTCGCCGAGGTTTTTCTCGCAGGCGATCCTTGCCTCGACCGCGCTTTCGAGCGACGCGCGCACCGCCGGAATCGGATCGGCGGCCAGCTCCTCGTTCAGGCGCGCCACCTCGGTGTCGCCGCGCCCGATCTGCTGGTCGATGACGCGCACCGAGTTGTCGATCTCGGCGATCTTGGAAGCGCATTCGCGCTCGCCGAACAGCGCGTCCTGCGCCTCGCGCTCGGCCTGCTGCGCCGCCTGGCGCTGGCCGGCGAGCGCGCTTTCCGCCGCGAGCAGCGCTTCGCGCGCCGCTTCGGCCGCCGCGCGCAGGCGCGTGATCTCCTCGCCGATGCGCGCCGCGGCCGCCTGGCTAGCGTCCGCCGCCTCGCGGTCACGGTCGGCGGCGCCGCGCACTTCTTCGAGCTCGGCGCGCACCTGCGAGCTGCGCTCACGGTAGCGCTCCTGCGCCTGGGCGAGCTTCAGGCCCTCGATCTGCGCGTCGTGCAGCGCTTTCTGGCGCTGCGAAATATCGAGCCGCGCCTCCTCGAGTGCCTCGGACTGCACCAGCACGTTCTCGTCGTGACGCGCCTGCTCCGCCTCCGCGCTGCGTACTTTTCCTTCAAGCTCGCTGCAACGCTTCTCCAGCTCCTCGATCTCGGCCTGGCGCGCGAGCAGCCCCGCGTCCTCGGGATCGGGGGCGTGGAAGCTCACGGTGTGGCGCGTGAACTGGTGGCCTTCGCGGTTCACCATCACGATGCCTGGCGCCAGCGCCTCGCGCATGCGCGCGTCCGGCGTGCCTTCGACCGCCACCACACCGGCCAGCCAGTCGGCAACCGCGCCCGCGACGGCGGGATCGGAGACATGAATCTTTGACGCCAGTGGCAAGCCCGCCACCGGCGCGTTCGTGGGGTGCGAGCCGTGATCGAACACGCTGGCCTTGACCGGCGGCTGATCGGACAGGGCCGCCGAGAGCCTCGAGGCGTCGGTCAGCTCGAGCGCGTGCAGCCGCTCGCGCAGCACCGACTCCACCGCGGTTTCCCAGCCATGATCGATGCGCAGCTTCTGCCACAGGCGCGCGGCCTGCGCGAGGCCGTGGCGGCCGAGCCATTCCTGCAGCGGCGCGTTGTCCTCGGCCGCGGCCTGGATCTGGCGCAGCGTATCGAGCTGCGCCTGCGCGGCGGCGTGCTCGCGTTGCGCCGCGCCCAGCGCCTCGGCGGCGAGGGCGCGCTGCTCCTCGACCGCGGCGTGCTCGGACTGCAGCGTCTCGAAGCGCTGCTGCGCCTTGTCCAGTTCCTCGCGCAGTCCGCTCATGCCGGACTCGAGCGCGGCGAGGGCATCGGCATCGGGCTCGACCAGCGTCTGCAGCTCCGCGGCGAGACGCTCGCGGCGTTGCTCCTGCGCCTGCAGGCCGCGCTCGAGGTGCGCGAAGTTGGCCTGCTCCACCTGCAGCCGGCCTTCGGCCTGCACCAGCGCGCTGCGCGCCGCGTCGAGGGCTTCCTGCGCGGCGCGATCGGCCTGCTCGGCCTGCGGCAGCAGCGCTTTTTCCGCTTCGAGCTTTTTCTGCGTGTCGCCGACGCGCTGCTTCGCCTCGACGGCGCGGGCCGCCCACGCGTGCAGGGAATGGGTGAGCTGCGCGCGCTGCTCGCGCCAGGACGCGAGCTGCGCACGGCGCTCGGTGTACTGGCTCTCCAGGCGGTTGCGGGTCTCCTCGGCATGGCGCAGCTCGGATTCGAAGCGCGCCACCTCGGCATTGGCGGCGTAAAGGGCGCCCTGCGTGGTGTTCAGCGCGTCGCCGGCGGCATAGTGCGCCGTGCGCGCGGTCTCCACGCGCGACTCGATGCTACGCAGCTCCGCGGTGTGCGCTTCCAATTCATTCGTGATCCGGGAAAGCTCTTGAGCGTGGCGCTCGCGCTCCGCCGCCGCATCGCGCCGGCGCAGGAACCACAGCAGGTGCTGCTTGAGCTGCAGCTCGGCGTGGTATTCCTTGTAGCGCGTCGCCACTTTCGCCTGCGCCTCGAGCTTCTCGAGCTGGGCGGCGAGCTCCAGGCGGATGTCGGTGACGCGCGCCAAGTTCTCGCGCGTGTCGGCCAGGCGGTTCTCGGTCTCGCGCCGGCGCTCCTTGTAGCGCGAGATGCCCGCGGCCTCCTCGAGGAACACGCGCAGCTCCTCGGGCTTCGCCTCGATGACGCGCGAGATCATGCCCTGCTCGATGATCGCGTAGGCGCGCGGCCCGAGGCCGGTGCCGAGGAACATGTCGGTGATGTCGCGGCGGCGCACGTGCGTGCCGTTGATGAAGTAATTCGACTCGCCGTCGCGCTGCAGCGTGCGCTTCACCGAAATCTCGGCGTACTGCGACCACTGCCCGGCGGCGCGGCCCTGCGCGTTGTCGAACATCAGCTCGACCGAGGCGCGCGCGAGCGGCTTGCGGTTGCCCGAGCCGTTGAAGATCACGTCCTGCATCGAGTCGCCGCGCAGCGCCGAGGCGCGCGATTCGCCGAGCACCCAGCGCACGGCGTCGATGACGTTCGATTTACCGCAGCCGTTGGGCCCCACTACGCCGACCAGCTGGCCGGGGATCTGGATCGAGGTGGGATCTACGAAGGACTTGAATCCGGATAACTTTATTTGCGTGAGTCGCACGCGAAAAATGATAACATCGCCGCGCCTTCCTTCCGTCAGTTTTTCGTGCCTTCGCGACCCAGCAAGCGGCTAGAAACCTTCGCCAATCCGACGCCGCAGCGCGACTACCGGATCCACATGGAAATTCCGGAGTTCACCTGCCTTTGCCCGATGACCGGGCAGCCGGATTTCGCCACGCTGGTGCTCGACTACATCCCCGACCGCCTCTGCGTCGAGCTGAAAGCGCTCAAGCTGTATGTCTGGTCGTACCGCGACGAAGGCGCGTTCCACGAGGCAGTGACCAACCGCATTCTCGACGACCTGGTGCGCGCGACCAAGCCGCGCTACATGAGGCTCGAAGCGCGCTTCAACGTACGCGGCGGCATCTACACCACGGTGATCGCGGAGCACCGGAAGAAGGGTTGGCGCGGTGAATCCGCTTTTAAGTAAGCTCAATCCCTACCCGTTCGAAAAGCTGCGCGCCCTGCTCGCCGGCGTCACGGCGAACCCGCAACTAAGTTCCATCAATCTCTCCATCGGCGAGCCAAAGCATCCGACGCCTCAGCTGGTCAAGGACGCGCTCGCCGGAAACCTGGACGGCCTCGCCGCCTACCCCGCGACCGCCGGCACGCCGGGGCTGCGCGAAGCGATTTCGCGCTGGCTGGCGCGCCGCTACGGTATTCCCGCGCCGGATGCAGCGACCGAGGTGTTGCCCGTCAATGGCTCGCGGGAAGCGCTGTTCGCCTTCGCGCAAACCGTGCTCGCACCGGGCGGCCGCGTGGTCTGCCCGAATCCGTTCTATCAAATCTACGAAGGCGCGGCGCTGCTGGCCGGCGCTACGCCGGTCTACGGGGAGCCGCAGGACTGGAACGGGGTGCAGCTCCTTTACGTCTGCTCGCCCGCCAATCCCAGCGGCAAGGTCATCGGTTTGCAGGATTGGAAGCGGCTGTTCGAGCTTTCCGACCGCCATGGCTTCGTCATCGCGTCGGACGAGTGCTACTCCGAGATCTACTTCGAGCAGCCGCCCCTGGGCGCTCTGCAGGCCGCCTCCCAGCTCAAGAGAAGCTTCGAACAACTGGTGGTCTTCTCGAGCCTCTCCAAGCGCTCCAACGCGCCCGGCATGCGCTCCGGCTTCGTTGCCGGCGATGCGGCGCTGCTGAAGCAGTTCCTGCTCTACCGCACTTACCACGGCTCGGCGATGAGCATCGCGGTGCAGAAGGCCTCCGTCGCCGCCTGGAACGACGAGGAGCACGTGCGCGAGAACCGGCGGCTCTACGCCGAGAAATTCAAGGCCGTGCTGCCACTCATCGAGCCCCCCCTAAAAGCTGAAATGCCCGACGGGGGCTTCTATCTATGGATGCGCACGCCGATCGGCGACCCCGAGTTCGTGCGCCGCCTGCATCATGAATACAATGTCCTGGTGCTGCCCGGCAGCTATCTCGGACGCGAAGTCAGGGGCGAAAACCCTGGCCGCAACCATATCCGCGTGGCACTGGTCGCACCGCTCGCCGAGTGTGTCGAGGCCGCCAACCGCATGACGGAGTTTGCCCGCAAGCTATGAGCGCCAAGGATGTCGTCGAAGCGGCGTGGGAATCCCGCGCCGAGTTGCAGCCAACGAACGCCCTGCGCGATGCCGTGGAGGAAGCCATCGCGGGTCTCGACGCCGGCAAACTGCGGGTCGCGGAGAAGGTGGGCGGCCAGTGGATCACCCACCAATGGCTGAAGAAAGCGGTGCTGCTCTCCTTCCGGTTGCAGGACAACCGGGTGATGCAGGCGGGCGAGTTGCGTTATTACGACAAGGTCGCCTCGAAATTCACCAATTATGACTTTTCCGGCGGCGGCTTCCGCGCCGTGCCGCCCGCCATGGTCCGCCGCGGCGCGTACATCGCCCGGAACGTGGTGCTGATGCCTTCTTTCGTCAATATCGGCGGCTACGTCGACGAGGGGACGATGGTCGATACCTGGGCGACGGTCGGTTCCTGCGCGCAGATCGGTAAAAACGTCCATCTTTCCGGCGGCGTCGGCATTGGCGGGGTGCTCGAGCCGGTGCAGGCAAATCCGGTGATCATCGAGGACAACTGCTTCATCGGCGCGCGCTCGGAGGTCGTCGAGGGCGTGATCGTCGAGGAAAACAGCGTCATCTCGATGGGCGTGTTCCTCGGCCAGAGCACGCGCATCCTCGACCGCGCCAGCGGAAAGATCCTCTATGGCCGCGTTCCAGCCGGATCGGTGGTGGTTTCCGGGAATTTGCCCTCCCCGGACGGCAAGTACGGCCTGTACTGTGCGGTGATCGTAAAAACCGTCGATGCCAAGACCCGCGCGAAGACCAGCCTGAACGAACTGCTCAGGGGGGATTAGACTAGCGGCTGTACTAGGGGGGAAGCACCATGTCCGCAATGAAGAAGCTGTTCCAGATCATGGCCGACAAGAAGGCGTCGGACATCTTCCTGTCGGTCGGCGCACCGATCAACATCAAGCTCAACGGCGTCGCCATGCCCGTCAACCAGTCGGTGATGACCGCCGAGACGGTGCAGCAGCTCCTCTACGAAGTGCTCAACGAGCGCCAGATCAAGGAGTACGAGGACGAGATGGAGCTCAACACCGCGTACAGCCTCGCGGGGGTTGGCACCTTCCGCATCAGCGCCATGCGGCAGAAGGGTTCCCCGGCGGTGGTGGTGCGCTACATCCCGGGCACCATTCCGGCGCTCGACTCCCTAGGCCTGCCCGAGGTGTTGAAGGAAGTGATCATGCAGAAGCGCGGCCTGATCCTGATGGTGGGCGCCACCGGCTCGGGCAAGTCGACCTCGCTCTCCTCGATGCTCGACTTCCGCAACGAGCGCAAGTCCGGGCACATCCTCACGCTGGAAGACCCGGTCGAGTTCATCTTCCAGAACAAGAAATCGATCGTCAACCAGCGTGAGGTCGGCACCGACACCAAGGCGTTCGAGATCGCGCTGAAAAACGCCCTGCGCCAGGCGCCCGACTGCATCCTGATCGGCGAGATCCGCGACAAGCAGACCATGTCGATGGCGCTCGCTTACGCGCAGTCGGGCCACCTGTGCCTTGCCACGCTGCACGCGAACAACAGCTATCACGCGATGAACCGCATCATCAACTTCTACCCGCTGGAGAACCGCCCGGCGCTGCTGCTCGACCTGTCGGCCGCGCTCTCCGCGGTGATTTCGCAGCGCCTGGTGCGCACCAAGACCGGCGCGCGCGTGGCGGCGGTGGAAGTGCTGCTCAATACGCGCCACGTCGCCGAGCTGATCGAGAAGGGCGAGATCAGCGAGATCAAGGAAGCGCTCGAGAAGAGCATGTCGCCCGGCTCGCAGACCTTCGAGCAGGCCCTCTTCAAGCTGTTCATGGACGGCAAGATCACGCAGGACGAGGCCATGGCCAACGCCGACTCGGCGACCAACATGCTGTGGCTGATCAACCAGGCCACCGCCGGCGAAATCACCGGCCAGTCCGGGTCGTCGGGCCATACCGGCCACACGGGTCAGGGCACGGCGGCCGTGCCGCCCGCGGGCGAGGAGAAAAAGGAAGGCCTGCTGTCCGCGGCCGACACCACGACTTCCTTCGGCAACTTCAAGATCGACATGAATGCCTAATGAGGTCAGTGCGCTCGAGCTGGCCAAGGAGCTGATCGGGCGCAGGTCGATTACCCCCGAAGACGGGGGTTGCCAGGAAGTCATCGCCCAGCGGCTCAGCGCCGCCGGATTCAAGTGCGAGCCGATGAATTTCGGCGCCGTCACCAACCTGTGGGCGCGCCGCGGCACCCAGAGCCCGGTGGTTTGCTTCGCCGGCCACACCGACGTGGTGCCGACCGGTCCGCTCGGCGAATGGCATTCCGACCCGTTCGTGCCGACCATCCGCGACGGCAAGCTCTACGGCCGCGGTGCCGCCGACATGAAGTCCTCCATCGCGGCCTTCGTCGTGGCTGCAGAAATGTTCGTCAAGGAAAGACCGCGGCACTCCGGCTCCGTTGCCCTTCTCATCACCTCGGACGAAGAAGGCGTGGCGGTCGATGGCACCGTCAAGGTGGTGGAAGCGCTGCGCCGCCGCAACGAAGGCATCGACTACTGCATCGTCGGCGAGCCAAGCTCGGTCGACCGGCTCGGCGACACGCTGAAGCACGGCAGGCGCGGCTCGCTGTCCGGCAAGCTGGTGGTGCGCGGCATCCAGGGCCACGTCGCCTACCCGCACCTGGTGAAGAACCCGATCCACCTCCTCGCGCCCGCGCTCGCCGAGCTGGCACGCACGCAGTGGGACAAGGGCAACGACAGCTTCCCGCCCACCAGCTTCCAGGTGTCCAACATCCATGCCGGCACCGGCGCGGCCAACGTGGTGCCCGGATCGGTCGAGGTCGACTTCAACTTCCGCTTCTCCACCGAGAGCAGCGACGAGTCGCTCCGGAAAAGAGTTTGTTCGGCCCTGGACAAGCACGGCCTCGAGTACTCCATCAGCTGGCTGCTCGGCGCGAAGCCGTTCCTCAGCCGGCGCGGCCGCCTGGAGAAGCTGGTGGTGGCCGCCGCGAAGAAGCACACCGGCCAATCGGCCGAGGTCACCACCACCGGCGGCACCTCGGATGCGCGCTTCATCATCGACATCTGCCCCGAGGTGATCGAGCTCGGACCGGTCAACGCCAGCATCCACAAGCTGAACGAGCACATCACCCTCGACGAGCTCGAGATGCTGCCGCGCATCTACCTGGACACGCTGCGCGCCTTGCTCCCTTGACGCTGGAGCAGTTAATAGAGCGAACCGCGCAGCGATTCAAGGCGGCACGCCTGCGCTACGGCCACGGCACCGACAACGCCCACGACGAAGCCGCTTTCCTCGTCCTTCGCGGCCTGAAGTTACCGTTCAGTACTGATCTGGCACGTGAGGCTGATGAGCGACGGATAGCCCCCCTCGTTAAAAAGCGGATCGCGCAGCGCATCCCGGCGGCCTATCTGCTGAACGAAGCCTGGCTCGACGGCCTGCGCTTCTACGTCGACCGCCGCGTCATCGTGCCGCGCTCCCACATCGCCTTCCTCCTGAAGGACCTGCGCGTGGCGCCAAAGCGCATCCTCGACCTGTGTACCGGCTCGGGCTGCCTCGCGATTCTCGCTGCGCGGGCTTTTCCGAAGGCGAAGGTCGATGCCTCCGACGTGTCGAGCGCGGCGCTGGCGGTGGCGGCGCGCAATGTGCGCGAGCACAGGCTCGGCAGGCGCGTGCGGCTCATCCGCTCGGACCTTTTCAGCGAGCTGAACGAGCGCTACGACCTGATCATCAGCAACCCGCCCTACGTCAGCACGCCGGCGATGCGCAAGCTGCCGCCCGAATACCGCTACGAGCCTGGCATCGCGCTCGCGGCCGGCGCCCAGGGCCTGGATTTCGTCGCGCGCATCCTCGAAGGGGCGCCGGCGCATCTCGAGCCGCGCGGCCTCCTGGTGTGCGAGATTGGCGAGAACCGCAAGGCGCTGGAGCGCGCCTACCCCGAAATCGCGTTTCACTGGCCCCAGGATGAGGTGTTCAAGCTCACGCGCGCCAGAATACCGAGCGCTTCGCGAGCCGCGGCCAGGCCGCGCCGAGCCGCCTGAGCAGCGCGGCCTCGTCGGCATCGAAGCCGATCAGCCGGCGGCCTACCGAGATGTCGTTGAGCGCGCCGAGGATCTCCTGCAGGTCCTTCAGCGCAGCGATATATGGCGTTGCCAGCCTGGACGGGAACGCGGTCGCGAAGAACTCGCAGCTGTAGCGCAGGCGCTTCACCCGGATGCGAACCGCATGGCGCGCGGCCGCGTCGGCCCAATCGGCGCCGTCGGCCTGCGCCATGAGCTTGCGATGCGCGCGGGCGAGTGCCGCGGCGCCGAATTGCGTGAGGGTATCGGGACTCTCCGCGGCCGCCATGCCGCGCACCGCAGACCCGATGCCGGCAAAGCGCTTCGAGACGATGGCGCGTCGCGCCGCGCGGCGGGCGCTGGCGCGCCGCGCGCGGGCCTTGTGCAGCAGCCTCGCCGGGCTTGCATCCGCCTCGAGGCGCGCGACGAGCACGTCCCAGTCGCGCGCCGCGCCGAGCTTCGGCGAAAGCTTGCGCAATGCACGCTTCAGTTTTCTCGCTGCTTTTGGCGGCAGCAAACCATGGAACGCTCGCAAGGCCGCGCGCAGCCGGCGCAGGCCAACGCGCAGCTGATGCAGGAACTCGGGATCCTCGGAGACCAGCGCGCCGCGCGCATTCGTCTCGATTTGCGCGAGCGCCGCCTCGGCGATGGCGCCGAAGGCGGCTGGCGGGGAAAGGTTGGGGTGACCGACGGGATTCGAACCCGCAACAACTGGAATCACAATCCAGGACTCTACCGTTGAGCTACGGTCACCACTGTGCAACAACAGCGACTGCTGGCCTGCCCGGCGGGACTCGAACCCACAACCCCCAGCTTAGAAGGCTGGTGCTCTATCCGGTTGAGCTACGGGCAGCTTACCGGGCAACGCCAAAAACTGGTCGGGGTGGCGTGATTTGAACACGCGACATCCTGCTCCCAAAGCAGACGCGCTACCAGGCTGCGCTACACCCCGAAAAAGGCGTCAAATGATACTCTTAGCGCACGGCGAGAGCAACGCAACTCGCTTGCGACAGGGGGGTATTAATGATACAAAGCGCATTCGTTTTTTGAGCGGAACATGGCCGTAGATCTCTCCAGAAAAGGTTTCACCCCGTACGCGGCGAAAAAGGGCGAGGAGTACATGAACGCACGCCAGCGTTCGCACTTCCGCAAGATCCTCGAATCCCTCAAGGCGGAGCTTTCGCAGGAAATCGACCGCACGGTTCACACCATGCAGGACGAGGCGACGGTATTTGCCGATCCCAACGACCGCGCCAGCCAGGAATCCGACATGGCGCTCGAGCTGCGCAACCGCGACCGCGAGCGCAAGCTGATCAAGAAGATCGACGAGACGATCGCGCGCATCGACGCGAACGAGTACGGCTACTGCGACAGCTGCGGCGTC
>DATFDV010000017.1:0-23756 GCA_035251855.1 Burkholderiales bacterium
CGAGCAGCACGTCGGCCTCCACGGTCGGATTGCCGCGTGAATCGAGGATCTCGCGGGCGACGACGTCAACGATCGAGCTCATGCTTTCACTTTCTCCTCAACGAATCCTCTGCGCTTCACCAGCCGGTCGAGCTCGGCAAGCGTATCAAGCAACTCCGCCATCAGGTGCAGCGGCCACGAGTTCGGGCCGTCGCACAGCGCCTCGTCGGGCTTCGGGTGCGTTTCCATGAACACGCCGGAAACGCCGGCGCCGACCGCCGCGCGGGCGAGCACCGGGATGAACTCACGCTGGCCGCCCGAGGCGGTGCCCTGCCCGCCGGGCAGCTGCACCGAGTGCGTGGCGTCGAATACCACCGGATAGCCGGTGTCGCGCATCGCGGCCAGGCCGCGCATGTCGACCACCAGGTTGTTGTAGCCGAAGCTGAAGCCGCGCTCGCAGGCGAGCAGCTGCTGGTTGCCGGTGCTCGCGGCCTTCTCCATCACATTCTTCATTTCCCACGGCGAGAGGAACTGGCCCTTCTTGATGTTGACCGGCTTGCCTTGGGAAGCGGCGTTGCGGATGAAATTGGTCTGGCGAGAGAGGAAGGCCGGGGTCTGGATCACGTCGACGACCTCGGCAACCTCTTTTAGCGGGGTGTCCTCGTGCACGTCGGTCAGCACCGGAACACCGATGCGTTTTCTTACGGATTCCAGGATTTTGAGGCCTTCGGACATCCCCGGCCCGCGGTAGCTCTTGCCCGAAGTGCGGTTAGCCTTGTCGAAGGAGCCCTTGAAGATGTAGGGCATGCCGAGCCTGGCGGTGTGCTCCTTCAGCTTGCCGGCGACGTCGAGGCACAGCTGCTCGCTCTCCAGCGTGTCCGGACCGGCAATGAGAAATAGCGGCCTGTCGAGGCCGACGTCGAAGCCGCAAAGTCTCATTTGGCCAATTAGGCTGCGACGACCCGCAGTTTCGAGCTGGCGCGGTAGCGCAGGGCGGCGGCGACGAACGCCTTGAACAGCGGGTGGCCGTCGCGCGGGGTGGAAGTGAACTCGGGGTGGAACTGCACGCCCATGAAGAACGGGTGACCGGGCAGCTCCATGATCTCGGGCAGGTTCTCGCTCGGCGTGCGCGCCGAGACCTTGTAGCCCTTGGCTTCGAGCTGCGGCACGTACACGTTGTTCACTTCGTAGCGGTGGCGGTGGCGCTCATTTACTTCGGCGCCGTAGATCGAAGCCGCGAGGGTGCCCGGCTCGACCGGGCATTTCTGGCTGCCCAGGCGCATGGTGCCGCCGAGGTCGGACTTCTCGGTGCGCTGCTCGATGCGTCCGGTGCGGTCGAGCCATTCGGTGATCAGGGCCACCACCGGGTGCGGCGTCTCGCGGTCGAACTCCGTGCTGTTGGCGCCCGCGAGACCGACCACGTCGCGCGCGAACTCGATGGTCGCGAGCTGCATGCCCAGGCAGATGCCCAGGTACGGAACGCCGTTTTCCCTGGCGTAGCGGATCGCCTTCATCTTGCCTTCGGTGCCGCGCTTGCCGAAGCCGCCCGGCACGAGGATGGCGTCCACCTTCTCGAGGGGCACCGGGCTCGCGCCTTTCTCGAGCTCCTCGGAGTCCAGGTAATGGATATTCACCTTCGAGCTGGTGTGGATGCCGGCGTGGCGCAGCGCCTCGTTGAGCGACTTGTACGAGTCCTGCAGCTCGACGTACTTGCCGACGAAGGCGATGTCGACCTCGTGCTCGGGATGCTCGAGCGCGTGCACCAGCTTGCGCCACGGCGCGAGGTCGGCGGCTTTCGCCAGGATCTGCAGCTTGTGGCAGACGATCTCGTCGAGCATCTGCTCGTGCAGCATCATGGGGATCTTGTAGATGTGGTCGACATCCCAGGCGGAAATGACCGCTTCCTTCTGCACGTTGGTGAAGAGCGCGATCTTGCGGCGCTCCTCCTCGGGCAGCGGCTGGATCGTGCGGCAGAGCAGCGCGTCAGCCTGGATACCGATCTCGCGCAGCTCCTTCACCGAGTGCTGCGTCGGCTTGGTCTTGATCTCGCCGGCGGAGGCGATGTAGGGCACCAGCGTGAGGTGGATGTAGCAGACGTTGTTGCGGCCGAGATCCAGCCCCATCTGCCGGATCGCCTCGAGGAACGGCAGCGACTCGATGTCGCCCACCGTGCCGCCGACCTCGACGATCGCCACGTCGGCATCGCCGGCGCCGCGCTTGATGTAGAGCTTGATCTCGTCGGTGATGTGCGGGATCACCTGCACCGTGCCGCCAAGGTAGTCGCCGTGGCGCTCCTTCTTGATCACCGACTCGTAGATCTGGCCGGTGGTGAAGTTGTTCCAGCGGCGCATCTTCGAGCGCTGGAAGCGCTCGTAGTGGCCCAGATCCAGGTCGGTTTCCGCGCCGTCCTCAGTGACGAACACCTCGCCGTGCTGGAACGGCGACATCGTCCCCGGATCGACGTTGATGTAGGGGTCCAGCTTGATGTTGGTGACTCGGATGCCGCGCGATTCGAGGATCGCGGCTAGGGATGCTGCGGCGATGCCCTTGCCAAGGGAGGAAACTACACCGCCAGTTACGAAGACATACTTGGTCATCTACTTTGGGCGTGTAGGGATGGAGGAGTTTACCGGAATTTTGCAACCGCCGCCCGGCTTTCCCTCCGTCATGCCAGCGTGGCGGCCAGCTCGCTGAAATCGGCGACGATGAGGTCCGGCTGGTGCGGAGTCTCGCCGAACGGGCGCTTGCGCCGGTCGATGAATGCCGTGCGCATGCCGTAGGATTTCGCGCCGATGCAGTCGAAGGCGTGATTTGCAACGAACAGGATGCCGGGGCGCTCCTCGCCCAGAATCTCCGCGGCCCTGGCGTAGGTCTTCCAGTGCGGCTTGAAATAGCCCGCTTCCTGCACCGAGATGACGTGGTCGAACTCGAAGCCGATGTGGGGCCCGGCCGCCTTCAGCATGTCGCGATCGCCGTTCGAGAGGATGGCGAGCCTGTAGCCTCTGGCGCGAAGCCTGCCCAGCGCCGCCACCACATCCGGAAATGGCTTCAGCTTCTCTATCTCGCCGACCAGCCCGCGCACTTCGTCCTGCGTATACGCGATGCCGCAGCGGTCCATGACGTAGGACACGGCGCGATGCCCGATCTCACGGTACGGCGTGTGCCCGCGGTCGCACAGCGCGTCGATCATCGAATTCTCGAAATGCGTGCGACGCCACCACGTGACGAAACTGTTCGGCTCACCCGCCCAGCCCTTTTTCTTGAGGAAGGGGGCGGCCGCCTTGGCGAGGCCCGTCTGCATGTCGACGATGGTGCCGTACTGGTCGAAAGCGAGGACCTTGATCTCCCGGGCCGGGAAAAACGTGGTCTGTCCCTGTTTCACGCCTGCAGCTCCGCGCGGTCGCGGAAATGCGTCAGCGCCTCGGGGTTGGCGAGCGCCTCCAGGTTCTTTACCGGCCGGCCGTGCACCATCTCGCGCACCGCCAGCTCGACGATCTTGCCGCTCTTGGTGCGCGGGATGTCCGGCACCTGCAGGACCTTGGCCGGAACGTGGCGCGGGGTGGTGTTCTCGCGGATTCGCCGCTTGATGCGCTCGATCAGCGCGTCATCGAGCTGCAGGCCATCCTTCAGCTTCACGAACAGCACCACGCGCACATCGGCCTCCCAGTCCTGGCCGATCACCAGCGCCTCCATCACCTCGTCGATCTGCTCGACCTGGCGGTAGATCTCGGCGGTGCCGATGCGCACGCCGCCGGGGTTCAGCACCGCGTCGGAGCGCCCGTAGATGATCAGGCCGCCGTGCTCGGTCTCCTCGCACCAGTCGCCGTGGCGCCAGACGTTCGGGTACTTCTCGAAGTAGGCGGCGCGGTATCTGGCGCCGTCGGGGTCGTTCCAGAAGCCGATCGGCATGGCCGGGAAGGGCTTGGTGCAGACCAGCTCGCCTTTCTGGCCTTTCACGGCCTTGCCGGATTCGTCGAAAACCTCGACTGCCATCCCGAGCCCCTTGGCCTGGATCTCGCCGCGCCAGACCGGTCCCATCGGGTTGCCGAGCACGAAGCAGGAAACGATGTCGGTGCCCCCCGAGATCGACGACAGGCAGACGTCGCTCTTCACGTTCTGGTAGACGTAATCGAACCCCTCCGGGGCGAGCGGCGATCCGGTGGAGAGCACCGCGCGCAGCTTGTCCAGCCGGTGCGTTTCCTTCGGCTTCAGGCCGGTCTTGGCGGCGGCATCGATGAACTTGGCCGAGGTGCCGAAGTGCGTGATGCCCTCGGCCTGCGCGAAGTCGAACAGGATGCGGCCGCGCTGGGCGAACGGCGAGCCGTCGTACAGCAGCAGCGTGGCGTCCGAGGCCAGCCCCGACACCAGCCAGTTCCACATCATCCAGCCCAGCGTGGTGAAGTAGAACAGGCGGTCGCCGGGCTTGACGTCGCTGTGCAGGCGCTGCTCCTTCAGGTGCTGCAGCAGCGCGCCGCCGGTGCCGTGCACGATGCACTTCGGCACCCCGGTGGTGCCCGAGGAATAAAGGATGTAGAGCGGGTGGTTGAACTCCACGCGCTCGAAATCGATCTGGCCGGCATCGAAGGGCTCGAGGAAATCGTAGAGCGAGGTGCCGGCCCTCGCCGGCGCGCCGAGGTAGTCGATCACCACGCACTCCTCGACGCTCGGCAGCTGCTCGAGCACCTGGCTCGCCTTCTCCTGCGAGTCGAATTCCTTGCCGCCGTAGAGATAGCCGTCGGCGCAGAACAGCACCTTCGGCTCGATCTGACCGAAGCGGTCGAGCACGCCCTGCACGCCGAAGTCGGGCGAGCAGCTCGACCATACCGCGCCGAGGCTGGCGGTGGCGAGCAGGGCCGCAGTCGCCTCCGGCACGTTCGGCAGGTAGCCGGCGACCCGGTCGCCCTTCTCCACGCCGGCATCCTGCAGGGCCCGCGCGATGCGCGACGCCAGCGCATAGAGGTTCTTGTGGGTGATTTTTCGCTTGATGCGGTCCTCGCCCCAGAACACGATCGCGTCGGAAGAGCTGCGGTTGCGCAGCAGGTTTTCCGCGTAATTGAGCCGCGCGTGCGGAAACCATTTGGCGCCGGGCATCAGCGTGGGGTCCACCACCACCTCGCCTCCCTTTTCGCCCCGCACGCCGCAGAAGTCCCACACCGCATTCCAGAACTCGGCGCTGTGCGCCACCGACCAGCGATGCAGCTCGGCATAGCTCGACTGCCCGACGAGCTTCATGAAGCGCGCGAGGTCGGTCCTCGCCGCGCGCTCGGGCGACGGCGTCCACAGGGGCTTCATTGCATCAATGAGCGGATTTCCTCGGGAATGCGCATCGGCTTCTGCTTCTGCGGATCGACGAACACCACGGTCGCGGCGCCCTCTGCGTATAGCTGACTTTCAACCAGCAATTCGTAGTAGGTCGGCACGCTGGACCCGCCGGGCGCGCCGGCGAACACCCTGACCTCGACCATGCCGGGATAGTTGATCGGCTTCTTGAAATTGCACGAGGCGTTGACGATGACGATGCTCAGCGTGCGCCAGGCCTCGCCGCGCGGCACCAGGGACTCGAACCAGTTGATGCGCGCCTGCTCCATGTAGCGGAAGTACACGGTGTTGTTGACGTGCCCCATTGCGTCCATGTCGCCCCAGCGGATCTCGATGCGCTGGGTATGGACGAGCTTTCTTTGATCCATCGCGGGCTGATTATAATTCCCGCATGTCCCGCGAATCGATGCAGTACGACGTCGTCGTCGTCGGCGGCGGACCCGCGGGACTCGCCGCCGCGATCCGCCTGAAGCAGCGCTCGCCCGACCGCTCGGTCTGCCTGCTCGAAAAAGGCTCCGAAATCGGCGCGCACATCCTCTCCGGCGCGGTAATGGACCCGCGGGCGCTCGCCGAGCTGATTCCCGCCTGGAAGGAGAAAGGCGCCCCGCTCAATACGCCGGTCAGTGAGGACCGCTTTCTCTTTCTCTCGGAGAAGTCTTCTGTCAGTACCCCCGCGTGGATGCTGCCGGGCTGTTTCAAGAACCACGGCAATTATGTGGTGAGCCTGGGCAACGTCTGCCGCTGGCTCGGCAAGCAGGCCGAAGAGCTCGGCGTGGAGATCTTCCCCGGCTTCGCCGCCGCCGAGGTCCTTTATGACGGCAACGCAGTGAAGGGCGTGGCGACCGGCGACCTGGGCATCAACCGCAAGGGCGAGAAAACCGACGCGTACCAGCCCGGCATGGAGCTGCACGGCAAGTACACCTTCTTCGCCGAGGGCTGCCGCGGGCACCTGGGGCGGCAGCTCGAGGAGCGATTCGGTCTCAGAAAAGCTCCCCAGGTCTACGGCATCGGCCTGAAGGAGCTGTGGGAAGTGAAGGCGGAGCGCCACCAGCCCGGGCTGGTCACGCATACCGCCGGCTGGCCGCTCGATACCGACGTCTACGGCGGCTCGTTCCTCTATCACCTGGAGGACCGGCTGGTAGCGGTGGGCTTCGTCGTCGGCCTGGGCTACGAGAACCCGTACCTGTCGCCGTTCGAGGAATTCCAGCGCTTCAAGACGCATCCGGAGATTCGCAAGACCTTCGAAGGCGGCAAGCGCGTCTCCTACGGCGCGCGCGCCATCACCGCCGGCGGGCTGCAATCGCTGCCCAAGCTCGTGTTCCCCGGCGGCGCGCTGCTCGGCGACGACGCGGGCTTCCTCAACGCCTCGCGAATCAAGGGCAGCCACTGCGCCATCAAATCCGGCATGCTCGCCGCCGATGCCGCGCACGATGCGCTCGAGGCCGGACGCACGAGCGACGAGCTTTCAGCCTATCCAGAGGCCTTCCGCTCGAGCTGGCTCTACGACGAGCTGCACCGCGCGCGCAACTTCAAGCCGTGGATGTCCAAGGGTCTCTATACCGGCACGCTGATGGTCGGCATCGACCAGGTGCTGTTTCGCGGCAAGGCGCCCTGGACGTTGCAGCACAAGGGAGCGGATCACGAACAGACCAGACCCGCTCGGGAATTTTCCCCGACAACCTACCCTAAACCCGATGGCGTGCTCACCTTCGACCGGCTCTCGTCGGTGTTCATCTCGAATACCAACCACAACGAGGACCAGCCGGTGCACCTCACGCTGAAGGATGCATCGGTGCCGCTTCTCAATTGGGAAAAATATGCCGGACCCGAGCAGCGCTACTGCCCGGCCGGCGTCTATGAATTCGTCGACGTGGAAACGCGGCCGCGGCTGCAGATCAACGCGCAGAACTGCGTGCATTGCAAGACCTGCGACATCAAGGATCCGCTGCAGAACATCGTCTGGGTGGCGCCGGAAGGCGGCGGCGGCCCGAACTACCCGAACATGTAGGTAGCTAGTGCGTGCGCTGCAGTTGCTGCAGCAGCGTCTTGGGATCGACCGGCTTCACCAGGTGCTCGTCGAAGCCGGCGGCGAGCGCGCGCAGGCGATTCTGCGCCCCGCTGTGCCCGGTGACGGCAATCAGCAGCGCCTCCGAGCTGTGCCCGCTCTGGCGCAGCACGCTGCCGGTGACATAGCCGTCGCTGTCCGGAAGCCCGATGTCGCATAGCACGATGTGCGGCTCCAGGCGGCGCGCGGCTTCGATGCCCTGCTGGCTGGTGTGCGCTACGACGACCAGGTAGCCGCAGAGATCGAGCAGACTTCGCAGGCTCTCCGCGGTGTCCTGGTCGTCCTCCACCACGAGAACTCTCAACACCGGCCCATCATGGACCCGTCGCACGCGCGCGGATATCGCTGCCGCCTGAAAATCACCGGCGGCTTCGGCGACGCGGTGTCGCCAATGGGCTGCGCCGGGCGGACTAGGTGCTCACCCGCGGCGGGCGCCGGCGGCCGAGCATCGCGCCGAAAACCGCGGCCAGCAGCGAAAGTACCAGCGCACCCAGCGTGATCCAGGCGGCCTTGGCGGCCTGCGGCTTCAGTTCCTCGGCCTTCTGCTCGAGCGCCCCGCTCGACTTGGCCTTGTCCATCAGTTGCGCCATGCCGCGCTTCGCCTCCGCGGCGGCCTGCGCCGGATTGTCGCGGCTGTTCTCCACGCGCTGCGCGGTCTCGCCGAGCGTGGCCTCGACTTCGCTCTGCTGCATGCCGGTGGCCGAGGCGATCTGCTGCGCGGTGCTCGGATCCTTCAGGCGCTGCAGGATCTGGTCGACGCCGCCGGAGGTGTCGATGCCGCCGCTACCCTGCATCACCGTGCCGATGGCTTGCGTTGCGCCGCCGACCATCTTGAACGCGCCGCCCGCCAGCATGCCGATGCCGCTGGTGGTGAGATAGCCCATCAGCAGGATGCTCACCACCCAGACCAGCAGGCCCTCGAAAAAGCCGGTCTGCGGATCCGTAATGGCGCCGATGCGCGTGGAAACCAGGCCACCGAACAGCAGCGCGAGCAGCAGCGACACGCCGGCCCAGATTCCGGCGCCGGTGCCGACCGTCGAGCCCTCGGTTTCGCCCGGCTGAACGGCCGAGATGCCGACGGCCACACCGAGCGCCGCCAGCAGAATGAGGAGCCCTACGGCGCACAGCACGCCGCCGAAGATGCCGCCCCAGGACACGCGCAGACCATCGGTGCCGCGCATCGCCAGGTAATGGGAGAGCCGCCGCCGCTCCTGCGTACGGCGCTCGTGGTAGGGGGTATCGTGAGCTACGGTGGCCATCGGATTTCCTTTCACAAGCAGGTGAAAGGCCGGCCGCCGCAAGTTTCGCGCCGCCGTGCGTACCTCAGGCCGCGGCCGCGCGCCGCTCTTCCATCCCCCGTAGCAGCGGCACGATCTGGTCCGCGGGCACGGGGTGGCTGACGTAGAAGCCCTGAATCTGGTCGCAGCCCAGCTCGCGCAGCAGACGCACCTGCTCGTCGTCCTCCACGCCTTCGGCCACCACGCGCAGCCCGAGGGTATGGGCGAGCGAGACGATCATCGCGACGATGTTGCGCGGATAGCCGGCATCGCGCATGCGCACCACGAAGCTGCGGTCGATCTTCAGCGTGTCGACCGGCAGGCGCGCGAGGTAGCTCAAGCTGCAGAAGCCGGTGCCGAAGTCGTCGACCGAGACCTCGACGCCGGCGCGGCGCAGCGCCTGCAGCTTGCGCGTGCTCTCGTCGATGTCGTCGAGCAGCACGCTCTCGGTGATCTCGAGGTCGAGCAGCGGCGCCACGCCGTCGAACTCCGACAGCGCATCGAGCACCGAGTCGACGAAATCCTTCTGCCGCAGCTGCAGCGCGGAGATGTTGACCGAGGTGCGCGGCACCTTGAGGCCCAGCGCCTGCCAGCGGTGGATGTCGTCGACCGCCTTGCCCAGCGCCCAGCGCCCGGCAGCGAGGATCATGCCGGTCTCCTCGAGCAGCGAGACGAACTTCGCCGGCGGCACCGAGCCCAGCTCGGAGTCGTTCCAGCGGATCAGCGCCTCGAGCCCGGCCACCGTGCCGGTGCTCATGTTGATCTTCGGCTGGTAGTGCAGCGCGAGCGTGCCGTCCTCCAGCGCGCGGCGCAGGCGGTGCTCCATCGCCAGCGACTCGGCGACGCGGGCGTTCATCTCGGGCGCGTAGAAAAGGTAGCGGTTGCCGGCATGCTTCGCCTTGTTGAGCGCGGTCTCCGCGTTCGCGCACAGCGCCTCGGTCGAGTCGCCGTCGGTGGGAAACACCGCGATGCCCGCCTTGAGCGACACGCGCAGCTCCACGCCCTCGATCACGATCGGCCGCGCCAGCGCCCCGTCCAGGCGCTCGAGGAACGAATAGGCGGTGTCGCCCGGCCGGTCGAAAGGCGCCACCGCGACGGCGAAATGGTCGGCGCCGACGCGCGCCACCGTGTCCTGCTCGCGCGCCGCCTGCCGCAGCCGCTCGCCGATCTCGCGCAGCAGGTCGTCGCCGGCCTTGCGGCCGAAGGTCTCGTTCACCATGCGGAAGCGCTGCACGTCGACGAAGATGGCGGCGGCGAAGCGCTTTTCCCGCCGCGCCGCATTCAGCGCCTGGCTCATGCGGTCGGTGAACAGGCTGCGGTTGGGAAGGTCGGTGAGCGAGTCGTGGTAGGCGAGGTAGTCCATGCGCGCCTTCTGCGCAAGGTGGCGCAGGGCGAAGGCGACGTCGCCGGCGAGCTCGTGCAGCAGGCGCATCTCCTCCTCGTCGAAGAAGTCGCGCTGCGTGGCGTACAGGATCAGGATGCCGGCGACCTCGCCGCCCACCAGCAGCGGCAGCGCGACGAACGAGCCGCTCTGCGCGTCGTTCCAGATGAGCGAGCGAGTGCCGAGCTTGAGGCGCTCGAGGTCGCGCTCGGCGCTCCCCTCGCCGGCGGCCGCCACCTGGCGCATCGCCTTGCCGGGGCCGTCGGAGAGCGCGATCGAGGCCAGCCGGAAGCCGCCCTTCTCCACCGCGATGCGGCAAGCCTCGTCGAGCAGCGCCTGACGGTCTCCTGCGCGCACGATGAGCGCGTTGATGGCGCTCAGCATCTCGAGCGTGCGGTTGAGCCGCTGGATGCGCCGCTGCTGCTGCTCCAGCGCGCCGGTCTTCTCGAGCAGCTGGTCGACCATCACCCGCAGGTGCTCCTGGTCGAGGTCGGCGCTCGCCTGCGCCGGCGCTTCCTCGCGCGAGGCGAGCGCGGCGTCGACCTGGCGCAGGATCTCGTCGTTGTCGGAGGGCTTTACCAGCACGCGCGTCACGCCGTGCGCCTGCGCCAGCGCCTGCGCATCCTGCCCGCCGAAGTAGGCGGTATAGAACATCACCGCGGCGCTGGCCGTTGACGGATCCGCCTTGAGGCGGCGCGCGAGCTCGTAGCCGTCCATCACCGGCATCAGCACGTCGGAGATCACCAGCTCGGGAGCGGCTTCCTGCGCGCGCGCCAGCGCGTCGCGGCCGTCCGCGGCGCGGATCACTTCGTGCCCGGCGGCCTCGAGGAGCGCCGCCAGCGCCTCGCGATTCGGGCGGTTGTCGTCCGCGACGAGGATGGTGGCCATGTGGAATGGACAATCTTCGCGCAAGGTCGTGCGCCTGCCTGCCCGCGCAGTGCCAACTATTTCGTAGCGGAAACCTTAAAGCGCTTGTCGCGCTCCCACGACAACGACCTCGGGCTTCCCGGGCATGTGGATTGCAGCACACCGGGATGCCGATCAAGCCTCTTGCCAGGCTTTGCACCATCCGCGAGCAGATCGTCGAGGACCTGCCGAGCGGGCTTACTTTGCAGTTCGAAGCGTTCGAGGGCGGTGTGCGCCTCACGATTGCGGGGAAAGCGCTGCCATCGAGCCGCGAAATCGTCTTCGATACGCAAGGCGGCGCGGTGAAGACGCAGGCGAGCAAGCACGCCTTCCGGCGGCCCTCCTGGCTGCATTGAAGGCGGTTTGAAAATTTTGCACCTGTAGCCGATCGCGCGACATGGCTACAATGCATGCATGGGAGAGCACGCGTCCGATGTGAAGCCGCGCAGTTTCACTGATTTCTATCCGTTCTACCTTTCGCAGCATTCGGACCGCACCTGCCGGCGCCTGAATTTCGCCGGCACCTGGCTCGGCCTGCTGGCCGCGCTGCATGCGTTTTCCACGCTGAATTTCTGGTGGCTGCTCGCCGGCCCGGCCGCCGGCTACGCGTTCGCCTGGGCGGGCCACTTCTTTTTCGAGAGAAACCTTTGAACGGCGTGCCGAGCCCGTTCGGCTTCTGGACTTCGGCCGCGCCGTGGCTCGCGCTCGCCGCGTTCGGCATGACCTTCGCGCTGCTGCATGCGCGGCCGAGCGAGCGCGCCACCTTCCTCAATACGCTCTGGCTGTTCCTCCTCGGCATCGGCGGCGAAGCGGCGGCGTCGATGATCTGGGCGCTGAACTTCACCGAGGCGGCCGGCACGGTTCATACCCTGTTCCGCTTCATCGCCTCGATCGCACTCATCCGCCTGGCGGGCTTTACCGTGTTCCGGCTGCTGCTGCCGCTGGCGGGCAGCCAGCCGCCGCGCATCGTCGAGGACCTCGGCATCGTCGCGGTGTACGTGATCTACGGCTTCGCCCAGCTGCGCGGCGCGGGGCTGGACCTGTCGAGCATCGTCACCACCTCGGCGATCCTGACGGCGGTGGTGGCGTTCGCGATGCAGGACACGCTGGGCAACGTGCTCGCCGGCGTGGCGGTGCAGCTCGACAACTCGGTGCGCATCGGCGACTGGATCCGCGTCGACACGGTGAGCGGCAAGGTGCGCGACATCCGCTGGCGCTCGACCCTGATCGAGACGCGCAACTGGGAAACGGTGGTGATCCCGAACAGCATGCTGATGAAGGCGCGCGTCGAGATCCTCGGCCAGCGCGACGGCGCACCGCTGCAGTGGCGCCGCCTGCTCAATTTCATGGTCGACCCCGGCGTGCCGCCGGCGCGCGTGATCGCCATCATCGACGACGAGATGCGCGAGCTGGCGATCCCCAACGTGGCGCGCACCCCGTCGCCGAGCTGCGTGCTGAAGGCCTTCGAGGAAGGCAACCTGTGCTACCAGCTGCGCTACTTCCTCACGGACATCCATGAGGACGACATGACCGACTCGATGGTGCGCGTGCACCTCTTCGCCTCGCTGCAGCGCGCCGGCATTCGCGTCGCCGAGCCGCAGCGCACCACCCACGCCATCACGCGCGACCAGGCGCACGCCGAATCCGTGCGGCGGCGCGAGCTCACGCGCCGGCTGGAGGCGCTCGCCAGCGTGCCGCCGTTCGCCGCGCTGCCCGAGGAGACCAAGGCCGACATCGCCGAGCGGCTGCAATACGCGCCGTTCGCGCGGGGCGACGTCATTACCAAGCAGGGCAACAAGGCGCACTGGCTCTATATCCTCGCCTACGGCGAAGCCGAAGTGCTCTACGAGCCGCCCGCCGGCGCGCCGAGCGTCCTCGGCATGGTGCAGGCCGGCGAGTTCTTCGGCGAGATGGCGCTGATCACCGGCGACGCGCGCACCGCGACGGTGAGAGCGAAGACCGACGTCGAGTGCTACCGCCTCGACCGCGCCTCGTTCCAGGAGCTGCTGCTCGGCCGCCCGGAGATCTCCGAGGAGATCAAGCGCGTGATGGGCGGGCGGCGCGGCGACCTCGAGAAGGTGCGCCAGGCGTTTTCCGACGCCGGGCCGGTCGCCGAGGCCGAAGTGCGCCTGGCGACCAAGATCCGCCGCTTCTTCGGAATGGGCGCCTAGAAAGGGGTCAGGACCCTTTTCTACGCAGCCAGGACCCTTTTCTACGCAGCGAGGAACTGCTCTTCGGAGAGCGCGAGAACGCCGGCAGCGCCGTTGACCACCGTATTGCGCAGGCCCGGCGCCTGGACCAGGACGTGGTCGGCGTAGAAGCGCGCCGTCGCTATTTTGGCGGCCAGAAAGTCCTTGTCGCCGCTCTTCATTGTTTTTTCGGCAACCACGGCTGCGCGCGCCATCTGCCAGCCGCCAGCGACGATGCCCATCAGCTTGAGGAACGGCACGGCGCCAGCGAATTGGACCCTCGGGTCCTTGGCGCCGACGATGAAGTCGACGCACTCTTCCACGGCTTTCACGCCGTCGGCGAGGGCTTTGCGGATTTCCGGGTGGCCCGCGAGCTTGCTGTCGAGCTTCTTCAGCTCGCCGAGCCAGGCTTTCGCCGTGGCGCCGCCTTCGCGGGCGATCTTGCGGCCGACGAGGTCCATCGCCTGGATGCCGGTGGTGCCTTCGTAGATGGTGGTGATGCGCGCATCGCGCAGGTACTGGGCGGCGCCGGTTTCCTCGACGAAGCCCATGCCGCCGTGCACCTGCACGCCGAGCGAGGCGACCTCGATGCCGGTTTCGGTGCACCAGCCCTTTACCACCGGGATCATCAGGTCGACGAAGGCCTGGTGAACCTTGCTCTGGGTCTTGTGCGCGAAGTCCATGGCCGCCGCGACGACATACGCCAGCGCGCGCATCGCCTCGGTCTGCGACTTCATCAGCATCAGCATGCGCCGCACGTCGGGATGCTTGATGATCGGCACCGTTTTGGCACCTTCGGCCAGATCGCGGCCCTGCAACCGATCCTTCGCATACGCGAGAGCGCGCTGGAAAGCACGCTCGGAGATCGAGACCCCTTCCAGCCCGACGCTGAAGCGGGCCGCGTTCATCATGATGAACATGTAGGACAGGCCCTTGTTCTCCTCGCCGACCAGATAACCGACGGCGTCCTCGAACACCATGACGGCGGTCGGGCTGGCGTGGATGCCGAGCTTGTGCTCGATCGAGGCGCAGCGCGCGCTGTTGCGCTCGCCGGGTGTGCCGTCCTTGTTAGGGATGAACTTCGGCACGAGAAAAAGCGAGATGCCCTTCACGCCCTCGGGCGCCTGGGGCGTGCGTGCCAGCACCAGGTGCACGATGTTCTCGGACAGGTCGTGCTCGCCGTAGGTGATGAAGATCTTCTGGCCCGAAATCTTGTAATGGTCGCCCTGGGGCACGGCCCGGGTCCGCACCAGGGCCAGGTCCGAGCCGGCCTGCGGCTCGGTCAGGTTCATGGTGCCGGTCCACGACCCGTGGATCATCTTGGCGAGATAGGTGTCTTTGAGGGCCTCGGAGCCGCAAAGCTCGAGCGCGTGGATCGCGCCTTGAGTCAGCAGCGGGCAAAGCGAAAACGACATGTTCGACGACGTCAGCATCTCCTCGACTGCGGTCGCGACCAGCTTGGGCAGACCCTGCCCGCCCACCGCCGCATCGAAGGGCAGCGAGCCCCACCCGCCGGCCACGTATTGTTGGTATGCCGCCTTAAATCCCGCTGGCGTGGTGACCGCTCCGTCCGCCCATGTTGACCCTTGCTGGTCACCAATATGATTAATTGGATCAAGCACTTCAGATGCGAACTTCGAGGCTTCCTCGAGGATTGCATCGACGGTATCGGGAGTCGCGTCCTGGTATCCCGGTAGCTTCGCCACTTCCCCCAGCCCCGCCAGCTCGTTCAGCACGAACCGCATGTCCTTGAGGGGGGCTTGGTAGCTCACTTCTTCAGCTCCTCGACGAGCGAGGGCACCAGCTGGAACAGGTCCCCGACCACGCCGAAATCGGCCACCTGGAAGATCGGCGCCTCCTCGTCCTTGTTGATCGCGACGATGACCCGGCTGTCCTTCATGCCGGCCAGGTGCTGGATGGCGCCCGAGATGCCGACCGCGACGTAGAGGTCCGGGGCGACGATCTTGCCCGTCTGGCCGACCTGCCAGTCGTTGGGCACGAAGCCGGCGTCGACCGCCGCGCGCGAGGCCCCCATCGCGGCCCCCAGCTCGTCCGCCAGCGGCTCGAGCACCTTGGTGAAGTTCTCGCCCGAGCCCATGCCGCGCCCGCCGGAGACGATGATCTTGGCGGCGGTGAGCTCCGGGCGCTCGGATTTCGACACTTCCCGGGTTACGAAGGACGACAGTCCGCTATCCGCAGGAGCGACCATGTTCTCGACTGAGGCGGAACCCCCGGAGGCCGGCACGGCATCGAAAGCGGTGGTACGCACGGTGATGATCTTGATCGCGTCCTTCGACTTCACCGTGGCGAGCGCGTTGCCGGCGTAGATGGGGCGCACGAAGGTGTCGGCGCCCTCTACGCCCGAGATATCCGAGATCTGCTGCACGTCGAGCAGCGCCGCCACGCGCGGCATCACGTTCTTGCCGTTCGAGGTGGCGGGCGCGAGCACGTGGGAATAGTTCTTTGCGACCTGAACCAGCAGCGCCGCCACGTTCTCGGCGAGGAAATCGCCAAGGTGCGGCGCATCTGCCAGCAGGACTTTCTTCACCCCGGAAATCTGCGCCGCCGCCTTCGCCGCCTCGCCTGCCTGGTGGCCGGCGACCAGGACATGGATCTCGCCGCCCAGCTTTTGGGCCGCCGCCACCGTATTGAGGGTGGCCTTCCTGACGGTCTTGTTGTCGTGCTCCGCGACGACCAGAACGCTCATAGCACCTTGGCGTCGTTGCGAAGCTTGTCGACCAGCGCCTTGACGTCCGCGACCTTCACGCCGGCCTTGCGCTTGCCCGGTTCCACGACCTTCACCGTGCTCAACCTCGGCGACACGTCGACCCCCAGCGCTTCGGGCTTGAGGTTTTCCAGCGTCTTCTTCTTGGCCTTCATGATGTTCGGCAGGGTGACGTAGCGCGGCTCGTTCAGGCGCAGGTCGGTGGTGACCACCGCGGGCAGCTTGATCGAGATGGTCTCGAGCCCGCCGTCGACCTCCCGGGTGACCTCGGCTTTTTCACCGGAAAGTTTTAGTTTCGATGCGAAAGTGGCCTGCGGCCAGCCCATCAGCGCCGAAAGCATCTGGCCGGTCTGGTTGGAATCGTCGTCGATGGCCTGCTTGCCGAGGATCACCAGCCCCGGGTTTTCCTTCAGACACACCGCTTTCAGGAGCTTGGCGACCGCCAGCGGCTGCAGCTCGGCCTGGCTCTCCACCAGGATGGCGCGATCGGCGCCGATCGCCAGGGCGGTGCGCAGCGTCTCCTGGCAGGCCTGCACCCCGCAGGAAACGACCACGATCTCGGTGGCGGTTCCGGCCTCCTTCAGGCGCACCGCCTCCTCCACCGCGATCTCGTCGAAGGGGTTCATCGACATCTTGACGTTGGCGGTCTCGACGCCGCTGCCGTCGGCCTTGACGCGAACCTTGACGTTGAAATCGACGACTCGCTTGATGGCGACGAGGACTTTCATGGGAGGCGGAAATTATAATACCCGGCCTATGAGCGACCTTTCGCAGGTTCGGACCCGGTCCATGCGGGACCGTGTTTCAAACGAGGAATGGCTGGCCCGCGTCGATCTCGCCGCCTGCTACCGCCTGGTGCATCACTACGGCATGGACGACCTCGTCTACAACCACATCTCTGCGCGGGTGCCCGGCGAGGAAGGCCACTTCCTGATCAACCCCTACGGCATGACCTACGACGAGATCACCGCCTCGAGCCTGGTGAAGATCGACTTCGAGGGCAAGGTGGTGCTCGATTCGGGCACCGGCTACGGCATCAACCACGCCGGCTTCGTGATCCACAGCGCGGTGCACAAGGGACGCCCGGACGTGGGCTGCGTGATCCACACCCATTCGATCGCCGGCATGGCGGTGTCGGCGCTCGACTGCGGGCTGCTGCCGATCACGCAGACGGCGATGTACTTCGACGGCGTCGGCATGCACGAGTACGAGAGCGTGGCGATCGACCTCGATGAGCAGGCGCGCCTGGTTCGCGACCTCGGCAATTTCAAGGCGATGATCCTGCGCAACCACGGCCTGCTCGCCGTGGGCCCGACGGTTTCGGAGGCCTTCACCAACCTCTTCTGGCTGGAGCGCGCGTGCAAGGCGCAGGTCGCGGCGATGGCCTGCAACACCAAGCTGCATGTTCCTGCGCAGGAGGTGATCGAGAAGACCAACCACCTCTACCGGCCCGAGACGCGCCGGCGCTGGGGGCCGCTCGAATGGCCGGCGCTCCTGCGCCTCGCCGACAGGAAGTACCCAGGCTTCCGCGATTGAAGCAGCTGGAAGGTAAAAGTATCGTCGTCACGGGCGCGGGGGGCGGCATCGGCCGTGACTTTGCGCTCGCCATGGCGGCCGCCGGGGCGAGCGTGCTGGTCAACGACATCGGCACCTCGGTGAAGGGCGAAGGCCGGGACGCCGGGCCGGCGCAACAGGTTGTCAATCTAATAAAGGAACAAGGCGGAATCGCGCTGGCCAGCACTGACAGCGTCGCCGAGTGGGAATCGGCCAACCGCATCGTGCAGGCTGCGCTGGATGCCTTCGGCAGGATCGATGTGGTGGTCAATAACGCCGGTATCCTGCGCGACCGCTTCTTCTTCAACATGTCGGTCGAGGAATGGCGCGCGGTTATCGACGTCCACCTGAACGGCTCGTTCTACGTCGCGCGCGCCGCGGCGCCGCACTTCAAGTCGCAGCAGTCGGGTTGCTACGTGCACATGACCTCGACCTCGGGACTGGTCGGCAACCTCGGCCAGGCCAACTATTCGGCGGCCAAGCTCGGCATCGCCGGTCTGTCGAAGTCGATCGCGCTCGACATGGCGAAGTTCAACGTGCGCTCGAACTGCATCTCGCCCTTCGCCTGGAGCCGCATGATCGGCTCGATTCCGGCCGAAACCGAGGACCAGAAGGCGCGGGTGGAAAAGCTCAAATCGATGGAGACGGCCAAGATCGCGCCGTTGGCAGTTTTCCTGGCATCCGACGAAGCGAAAGACGTGACCGGACAGATCTTTGCGGTGCGCGCCAACGAGATCTTCCTCATGTCGCAGAGCCGGCCGCTGCGCTCGGTGCACCGCTCCGAGGGCTGGACGCCGGAAACGATTTCTTCCCATGCAATGCCGGCCTTGAAACAACACTTCTATCCCCTGCACCGCTCGCAGGACGTGTTTTCCTGGGACCCGCTTTGAAGCGGGTGCTGCTCACCGACACCATCGCCCCGGCCGGCGAGGAGGCGCTGCGGCGCGAAGTCGAGGTGGTGCGCGCGCCGAACAGCGACCTTGCCACCCTCAGACAATTCGCGCGGGAGGTCGATGGCGTGCTCACGCGCAGCAAGCTGCCCGATGATCTGTTCGAGGCGGCGCCGCGCGTGCGCGCGGTGGTAGTGCACGGCACCGGCACGGACCTGGTGCCGGTGGCGGCGGCAACGGCCCACGGTGTGATGGTGGCCAACCTGCCCGGCATCAACGCGCAGTCGGTGGCGGAGTACTGCGCCATGGCGATGCTCATGCTAGCGCGGAATATTGTTTCGATCACAGGGACGCTCCGGTCAAAGACATGGGATGAAGCGCGCGTGCTCGGCGCCCCCGCCCGCGAGCTCGCCGGCATGACGCTCGGCATCGTCGGCGTCGGCGAGATCGGCGGCCGCCTGGCGAAGATCGCGCGCAACGGCTTCGGCATGAACGTGCTCGGCCACCAGCGGCGCCTGGACCGGCTGCCGGCGGAAGCCTCGCCTTCTTCGCTCGAAGAGCTTCTGCGCCGATCGGATTTCGTGGTGCTTGCCTGCCCGTTGACACCGCAGACGCGTTACCTCGTCAATAAGCAAAGCATTTCCTTGTGTAAACCGACGGCGTGGCTCATCAACGTCGGCCGTGGCCCGGTGGTGCAGGAGGAAGCGCTGATCGAGGCGCTGCGCGGAAAGCGCCTCGCCGGCGCCATGCTCGACGTCTATGAGCACTATCGCCTGGAGCCCGGGCATCCGCTGTTCGCGCTGGAGAACGTGATCCTGACGCCGCATCTGGCGGCGGTGACGCAGGAGTCGCGAGCGCGCGCGAGCGTGGCGGCAGCCGACGAGATGCTGCGTATCCTGCGCGGCGAGCGGCCGCGCAACCTGGTCAACCCCGAGGTCCTGAAGAAAGAGCTGACATGAGTACGATCAAGAGCGACCTCGGCTGGTCGACCCGGGAGCGCATCGTGGTGCGCGGCAAGGACCTGCCGGGCGAGATCCTCGGCACGCTGAACCTCGGCGACATGGCTTTCCTCGAGCTGACCGGCCGCGTGCCGAATCCCCGCGAGTCGCGCCTGTTCAACGCGATGGCCGTGACGCTGGTCGAGCATGGGGTCACGCCGAGCGCCCTGGCGGCACGCATGACCTACCTTGGCGCACCGGAAGCGATGCAGGCGGCGGTGGCGGCCGGCTTATGCGGGCTGGGAAGCGTCTTCGTCGGCTCGATGGAGGGTGCGGCGAAAATGCTCTCTACAGGCAAGAGTGCGCAGGAGATCGTCGCCGAGACCAAGCGCATCCCCGGGCTCGGACACCATCTGCACAAGCCGGTCGACCCGCGTGCGGTGCGCCTGTTCGAGCTCGCGCGCGAAACGGGGTTTTATGGCAACTACTGCCGCAGGATGGAAGAGATCGCGAAACTCAAGAACCTCACCCTGAACGCCACCGGCGCGATCGGCGCCCTCGCCTGCGAGCTCGGCCTGGACTGGCGCGTGGTGCGCGGCATCGGCGTGATGGCGCGCGCGGTGGGCCTGGTGGGGCACCTGCTGGAGGAATCGCGCGAGCCGATGGCCGAGGCGATCTGGCACCAGGTCGAAGCGCAGGCGACGCAGCACCTCGACAAGACATGAACAGCGGACGCGAGAATTTCCCCGAGCTGCGCGACGCGGTGCGCCAGCTTTGCAGCCAGTTCGACTCGGCCTACTGGCAGAAGATCGACGAGCAGCGCACGTACCCGGAGGCCTTCGTCGAGGCGCTCACCAAGGCGGGCTGGATGTCGGCGCTGATCCCCGAGGAATTCGGCGGCTCCGGCCTCTCGCTCACCGAAGCGACGGTGATCATGGAAGAGGTGTCGCGCTCGGGCGGCAACCCGGGCTCGTGCCACGGCCAGATGTACAACATGAACACCCTCCTGCGTCACGGCTCGGCGGAACAGAAGAAGAAGTATCTGCCGAAGATCGCCACCGGCGAGCTGCGGCTGCAGGCGATGGGGGTCACCGAGCCCGGCGCCGGCACCGACACCACCAAGATCACCACCATGGCGGTGCGCAAAGGCGACCGCTACGTGGTCAACGGGCAGAAGGTGTGGACCTCCCGGCTGCAGCACTCCGAGCTGATGATCCTGCTCGCGCGCACCACCCCGCTCGCGGAAGTGAAGAAGAAGAGCGAAGGCATGTCGATCTTCCTCGTCGACACCAAGTCCAGGGGCATCGACGCGCGGCGCATCCGCAACATGGTGAACCATGAGACCAACTCGGTGTTCATCGACAACCTGGAGATCCCGGCGGAGAACCTGATCGGCGAGGAAGGCAAGGGCTTTCGCTACATTTTGGACGGCCTCAACGCCGAGCGCATCCTGATCGCCGCGGAGTGCATCGGTGATGGGTACTGGTTCATCGAACGGTCCACCAAGTACGCGTCCGAGAGAATCGTATTCGACCGCCCGATCGGCCAGAACCAGGGGATCCAGTTCCCGATCGCCGAGGCGTACATGGAGATCGAGGCGGCAAACCTGATGCGCTACAAGGCTTCAGGTTTGTTCGACAAAAAACTGCCTTGTGGCGCTGAAGCGAACATGGCGAAGCACCTGTGCGCCAAGGCTTCCTGGGAGGCGGCGAACGTCTGCCTGCAGACCCACGGCGGCTTCGGCTTCGCCGCGGAATACGACGTGGAGCGCAAATTCCGCGAGACCCGCCTCTACCTGGTGGCGCCGATCTCCACCAACCTGATCCTCTCCTACGTCGCCGAGCACGTCCTCGGCCTGCCGCGGTCCTTCTAGGGCTCACCTGCGGTGGACGCGAGGCACCCTCACGCGCTGCGGGGAATCGGCTTCATGGTCCTCGCCACCTTCTGCTTCGGCTGCCTGGACACCATGTCGAAGTACCTGGTGGCCTACTACCCGGCCTCTGCGCTGGTGTGGCTGCGCTACGTAATGCAGACGCTGGTGATGATGGCCATCTTCCTGCCGCGCATGGGCGTGCGCCTGGTGCGCACCTCCTCGCCCGGCGTGCAGGTGCTGCGCAGCCTGATGCTGGTCTTCAGCAGCGTGATATTCGTGGTGGCGCTAAACCACATGCAGATCGCCGAGGTGGCAAGCATCGTGTTCCTGGCGCCGATCATCGTCGCCCTGGCCGGCGGCCCGCTCCTCGGTGAGCGCGTGAGCGCGCGGACCTGGTTCGCCCTGGCGGGCGGCTTTGCCGGGGTCCTCCTGATCATCCGGCCCGGCGGCGACGCCTTCACCTGGTGGGCGGTGCTTCCGCTGGGCTGCGCCTTCTTCTTCGCCGGCTACCAGCTGCTGACGCGCAAGCTCGCCGGCCGCGACGATCCGATCACCACGCTCTTCTATCCCGGGGCGATGGCGATCTTCGCCATCCCGCCGGTGTTCCCGGGCTCTATTGCCGGTCTGCCTTCGATACCGCTGCACGCCGCCATGCTCGCCGCCATCGGCATCCTGGGCGCGGTCGGCCATTTCCTCCTGATCCGCGCCCACGGCCTCGCCCCGGCGACGCTGCTCTCGCCCTTCGGCTACACCCAGCTCCTGGTGGTGCTCGCGCTGGGCTGGCTGGTCTTCGGCCAGCTTCCCGACGGCATCGCGCTCATCGGCATCGCGCTGATCGCCGGTTCCGGACTGGGTCTGATCATCGCGAGCCGTCGGAGTACGATAAGGCCATGAAGCGACTGATCGTACTGCTCCTGCTGGCCCTGCTTTCCAGCGGCGGGATCGCACAGAGCTATCCGGCCAAGCCGGTGCGCCTGATCGTGGCGGACGCCGCCGGCGGCGCGCCCGATCAGCTCGGTCGCATCCTCGCGCAGAAGCTCTCCGAGAGCCTCGGCCAGCAGGTCATCGTCGACAACCGGCCCGGCGCCGCCGGGGTGTTGGGCGCGGACATCGCCTCGAAAGCCCCCGCCGACGGCTACACGCTGCTGTTGACCACCACCTCGATCTACGCCCTCCTCCCCAGCCTGAAGAAGAACCTGCCCTACGATCCGGCGAAGGATTTCGTGGCGATCTCGCGCATCGCCACCGCGTCGAACGTGCTGGTGGTGAACGCGGCGCTGCCGGCGAACTCGGTTGCCGAGCTCGTCGCGCTCGCGAAAAGCAAGCCAGGCGTCTACAACTATGCATCCGCCGGGATCGGCTCGCCCGCGCACCTTGCCGGCGAGATGCTCAACCTGCTCGCCGGCATCAAGATCACCCACGTGCCTTACAAGGGTGCGGCGCCCGGGCTGCTCGACGTGATCGCGGGCAATCCGCATTTCATCATCACCTCGCCGATCTCGGCTGCCGGTCACATGAACGCCGGCCGCGTGCGTGCGCTCGCCACCACCGGTGCGCAGCGCAACCCGCGCCTGCCCGAGCTGCCGACGATCGCGGATACCGTGCCCGGGTACGAAATCTCGCAGACCTGGGGCCTGGCCGCGCCCGCCGGCACCGCGCCGGCCATCGTGACCCGGCTGAGCGACGAGACCGCGAAGGCGATGCGCCTCCCGGATGTAAAGGAGCGCGTGCTGGGGATGGGCGCGGTGCCGGCAGGAGACAAGCCGGCGGAGTTCCAGGCCTACATCGACGGGGAGCGGAAGCACCTCGGCGAGGTCATCGCCAGGACCGGAATCGTCCTGGCGGACTAGGCCGAGGCCTGCGCGAGCAGGCGGTTGGCTTTGGCCAGGCGCTCGACCAGGACGCGCATGAACGCCTTGTGGAAGCAGTTCTGGCACGCGTCGCTGGCGATGCGCAGCGCGGCGAACTTGATCTGCACCACCATCACCTTGTCGCGCGTGGTGATGGTGCTGGTGCGGCGCCCGACGCTGTCGGCGAAGTAGAGCATCTCGCCGAAGCAGGCGCCCGGTTTCAGCGTGGTGAGCGGCTTGCCGAGCAGCGTGACGTCGACCTCGCCGTCGAGCAGGAGGTAGAAGATGTCGCCGGGCTCGCCCTCGCGCATCAGCACCGTGCCCGGCTCGACGGTCTGCCAGGTGCCGACGCGCACCACCTCCCACAGCTCGACCTCGCCGAAGCCCTCGAAGAACGACATCTCCCGCAGCTTGCCGAACTTCTCCGGTTCCGAGGTGGAGACTTCCGGCCCCGGGCGCAGGCTCATGAAGGCGCGCGTGACGTCCTTGCCGAAGTCGAGCCAGGTCCTGTAGCGCTGCGCCGGGTCCTTGTCGATCGCCTTCAGCACGATCTCGTCGAGCAGCGGCGGCAGGTCGGGTCGGTAGGTGGAGGGCTTCGGCGGCGGCGTGTTGAGGATGGCGTAAGTGAGCGCGACGTGGCTGCCCGCCTCGTACGGCAGGCGCCCGGTAAGCAGGCGGAACATGGTCACGCCCAGCGAATAGATGTCGGTCTGCTGGTTCAGGGGCTCGAGGCGCAGCTGCTCGGGCGACATGTACGCCGGCGAGCCGATGCCCTTGATCTGCGTGGTCTTGTCCTCGAGCCGCTGCTGG
>DATFDV010000018.1:0-8397 GCA_035251855.1 Burkholderiales bacterium
TTCGGACACCGCAAACATGCCGATCATGATCGGGATCAGGGTCAGGCCGCCGGTGAGCTCGGCGTTGCCGAAGGTGAAGCGCGGAAACCCCGCCGGGTTGTCGAGCCCGACCGAGGCGACCAGCAAGCCGAGCAGCAGCGAGACGATGCCCTTCAGCGGATTGGCGTGCGCGAGGAACACCGCGCTCATCAGCCCGAGCACCACCAGCCAGAAGTATTCGAACGACGAGAAATTGAGCGCGACCTCGGCGAGCGCCGGCGCCGCGACGATCAGCACCGCGGTGCCGAACAGGCCGCCCGCCACGGAGAACACCAGGCTCGCGCCGAGCGCGATTTCCGCCTGGCCCTTTTTGGTCATCGCGTAGGCCTCGTCGGTGTAGGCCGCCGAGGCCGGCGTGCCCGGCATGCGCAGCAGGCAGCTCGGGATGTCGCCGGCGAAGATCGCCATCGCGGTGGCGGTCACGATGCAGGCGATCGCCGGCACCGGCGGCATGAAGAAGGTCACCGGCACCAGCAGCGCGGTGGCCATGGTCGCGGTGAGCCCGGGCACCGCACCGACAAAGAGACCAAACACCGCCGAGCCGAGGATCACCCACAGCACGTACCAGTCCAACACCAGCCCGAAGGCTTGACCTAGAACGCCCACTGCTCGAGCAGTCCCCAGGGCAACGGTACGCGCAGCCCTTTATAGAAGGCCAGATGGATGACGAGTGGCGCGATCACCGCCATCGCAATCGTCGTGCGCCACGACGCGCCCAGCACGCGTACCCACAGCGCGACGATGACCATGCCGGTGAGAAAAAAGCCGAGCTTGTCGGCGGCGAGGATGTAGAACACGACGCCGCCGAGGACCGCCAGCACGGCGGCCCGCGAGCGCTCGCGATGCATCCATTCCGGGAATTGCACCCATGGCGCGCGCCGGCGAAGTCCCGCAAAAACCAGCAGCACTCCGCATACGCCCAGCCCGGCTGCGACCAACCCCGGAAACCAGGCCGGGCCGAACTTCTGCCCCGGCATCGCCGGGAACCCCTGGATGTGCCAGAGGATCGCCGCGGCGAGCGCGATCAGCGCCGCGCCGCTCAGCGAATCATGGAGCTTTATTTGGCGAGTCCTACCGCTTTCAGCGCCGCGCCGAGATTCTGGTCCGACTGTGCCATGAACTTCGCCGTGCCCTGCGGATCGGCCCAGATCACGCCGAAGCCGCGGCTCGCCATGAAGTCCTTGTAGTCCTTCGAGTCGTAGACTTTCTTCAGCGCCGTGGTGAGGGTCTTTTGCGCCTCCGCCGGAATGCCTTTGGGCGCGGCGATCACGCGCCAGGCGGCGATCGCCCAGTCGCTATTGAGCTCCTTCTTCAGCGTCGGCACGTTCGGATAGAGCGCCGGCGGGTTGGCGTCCATGATGGCGAGCGCTCGCGCCTTGCCGGCATCGATCATCGGCCGCGCTTCGGGAATCGAGCACGGCACCACGTCGACACCGCCGGCCACCATGTCCTGCATGCCGGGCGCCGCGCCGTTCGACGGCACCCACGGCAGCGCGTTCGGATCGATGCCCTGCTGCTTCAGCAGCCCGGCGATGGCCAGGTGCCAGATGCCGCCCTGGCCGGTGCCCGAGGCTTTCATCTTGCCGGGATTGGCCTTGATCGCCGCGATCAGGTCCTTCACCGACTTGTAAGGGGAATCGGCGCGCACGTTGATCGCGGCCGGATCGGCGTTCACCAGGCCGATCGGCGTGTAATCGGTGTGCTTGAGCTGCGTGAGACCGACGTGGTGCATCATCGTGATCTCCACCGTGATCATGCCGATGGTGTAGCCGTCGGGCGACGCCTTGGCGATCGCGTCGTGGCCCACCACGCCCGAGCCGCCGGTGCGGTTCACCACGTTGAACGGCTGCTTGAGCTCCTTCTCCAGTAGCGTGGCGATGATGCGCGCCGTGGCGTCGGTGCCACCGCCCGCGCCCCAAGGCACGATGAGCTGGACCGGGCGTTGCGGATACTGGGCAAATACCGAAGTGGCCGCGCACAGCAGCGCGGCGAGCAGAATGTTTCGCATGACGCCTCCTCAGGTTGTCACACTATTGTAGGTAGAATTTTGGCTTCCCGGAGGCAATCATGAACGCTCCCACGCAGGCCGGGCTTCCCGCCCTTCCCCTCAAGGATCCCAAGCTGTTCCGCACGCAGTGCTACCTCGACGGCCAGTGGATCAGCGGTTCGCAGACTCTCTCGGTGGTGAATCCCGCCACTGGGTCGGTGCTCGGCACGGTGCCGAAGCTGGGCAGCGAAGAGACGCGTAGCGCCATCGACGCCGCCGAGCGCGCCTGGCCCGCATGGCGCGCGAAGACCGCAAAGGAGCGCGCCGTCATCCTGCGCAAGTGGTTCGACCTGATGATGGCGAACCAGGAGGACCTGGCGCAGATCCTCACCGCCGAGCAGGGCAAGCCGTTGAGCGAAGCGCGCGGCGAAATCGCCTACGGCGCCTCGTTCATCGAGTGGTTCGCGGAGGAAGGCAAGCGCGCCTACGGCGACGTCATTCCGCAGCACCAGGCCGACAAGCGCGTGCTGGTGATCAAGCAGCCGATCGGCGTCTGCGCGCTGATCACGCCGTGGAATTTCCCGAACGCGATGATTACGCGCAAGGCCGGGCCGGCGCTCGCCGCCGGCTGCACCGTGGTGATCAAGCCCGCCGGTCAGACCCCGTACTCCGCGCTTGCCATGGCCGAGCTCGGCGAGCGCGCCGGCATTCCGAAGGGCGTGCTCAACGTGCTGACCGGAGACTCGAAAGCGATCGGCGCCGAGCTGTGCGCCAGTCCCAAGGTGCGCAAGCTCTCCTTCACCGGCTCGACCGAGACCGGCCGCATCTTGATGAAGCAGTGCGCCGATACCATCAAGAAGCTCTCGCTCGAGCTCGGCGGCAACGCGCCGTTCATCGTGTTCGACGACGCCGACCTCGACGCCGCGGTCGAGGGCGCGCTCGCGTCGAAGTACCGCAACGCCGGGCAGACCTGCGTCTGCGCGAACCGGCTCTACGTCCAGGACGGCGTCTATGACGCGTTCGCCGCGAAGCTCACGGAGAAGGTGAAGGGCTTCAAGGTCGGCGCCGGCACCGAGCCGGGCGTGATCATCGGGCCGCTGATCGACGAGCAGGGCGTGAAGAAAGTCGAAGCCCACGTCGCCGATGCGCTGAGCAAAGGAGCAAAAACGGTTTTAGGAGGGAAAAGACATTCCCTGGGCGGCCTGTTCTTCCAGCCCACCGTGCTGACGGGGGTCACGCCCGAGATGCTGGTGTCGCACGAGGAAACCTTCGGGCCGGTGGCGCCGCTCATCCGCTTCAAGACCGAGGAGGAAGTCATTCGCCTCGCCAACAACACCGAGTTCGGACTGTCCGGCTATTTCTACAGCCGCGATATCGGGCGCGTCTGGCGGGTGGCCGAACAGATGGAAGCCGGCATCGTCGGCGCCAACGTCGGCATCATCTCGACCGAGATTGCGCCCTTCGGCGGCGTGAAGCAGTCGGGCCTGGGCCGCGAAGGCTCGAAGTACGGGCTCGAGGAGTACATGGAGATCAAGTACATCTTGGTCGGCGGCCTCGACAAATAGGAAAAGCGACCCATGAAGGGTGAGGAGTTCAAGGACGATTTTCGCAAGGCGCTGCCGCGCGAGCTGGTCCAGGAACTCACGCGGCGCTCACCTTGGCGGGCGAGTGCTGCCGTCCTCAGTGACTTCGCCGTTCTCGCCGGCGCCGTGGCAACCGGCGTGTATTACTGGCCGAACCCGCTGGTTCTGCTGATCTGCATCCTGATCATCGGCACACGCCAGCACGCGCTCTTCGTCATCGCGCACGACGCCGCGCATTACCTCCTCTACGAGAACCGGCTGCTGAACGACGTCGTCGGCCGCACTTGCGCGATGCTGCAAGGCCTGTCGATGTGCACCTACCGCGTGATCCACCGCATGCATCACAACAACCTGTACGGCGAGCTCGATCCGGATACCGCTTTGCACGGCGGCTATCCTCGCGGCCGCGGCTATCTCGTTCGCAAGCTGCTGAAGGACCTTTCGGGTTTCACTGCCTGGAAGACCTATGCGTACTTCCTCGGCGGTGCGCCGGCGCTCAACACCAAAACCAATGTGGCCCTCCGGCCGCTCGATGACACTTCGCAGAAGCTCAGAGACGAGGCGCGGCGCGATCGCAACATGGTCATTACCTTCCATCTCATGCTCTTACTGCTCATGACGTGGAGCGGCTACCTCGTCCAGTACCTGGTGCTATGGGTGCTGCCACTGGTCACCGTCGTGCAGGCGATCCTGCGGCTGCGCGCGATCGCCGAGCATGGGGCGACCACCGACTTTTCATCACCGCTCACCGCGGCGCGCACCAACCTGGCCCCGGCGTGGCTCGAGTGGCTGATCTTTCCGCACCAGGTGAACTACCACATCGAGCATCACCTTTACGCCTCGGTGCCGCACTACAACCTGCCCCGGCTGCATCGCGAGATGACGCGTCGCGGGCTGCTCGAGAGCGCGGAAGTAATCGCCTTCCGCCGCACCCTCGGCAAAATATTCGCCGAACGCTATTTCGGGAACGCGACGAAGGGCGGTGGCGGCTTTTTGCCCGGCGGCAGGTAGGCGGGCGCCGGCTTGCCCGCGGGGCCAAGGCTGCGGATGTAGCGGTACATCGCGCGCAGGTCGTCTTGCGTCATCGCGCGCACGTTGAACCAGGGCATCGGCGGGCGCGCATTCAAGGTCTTCGCCTTCTTGACCCATTGCTCTTCCGTGAGGCCCTGCATATAAAGGCGCAGGTTGGTCGCGTACGTGGTTCCCCACGGACCATTCCAGCCGAGCGCATCGCCGAGCAGCCATTGCGCTTCGGGCACCTTGCCGCCGCTCGGCGCGTAGCCGGCGGTATGGCAGTCGTTGCAGCCGGCGATCTCGACCAGGTAGCGGCCGCGCTTGATTTGCGCATCGTCTGGCTTCTGAGCGAATGCGGGGAAGGCCAGCGCAGCGGCTGCGATCGCGAGCAGCAGTTTCATCAGGGTCCCTTTTTGATTTTCAGCCGCATCGGCTTCATCGGCGAGCCGACGAATCCTAGCCGCCGGTAAAGCGCCTGCGCGCCCTCGTTTTGCATGTCGGTCAGGAGCGTCAGGCGCAGCACGCCCTCGGCGCGCGCCTGCTCGATGACGTGCTTGAGGAGCATCGCGGCGATGCCGCGCTGGCGATGCTCCGGGGCGACCACCAGGTCCTCGAACAGCGCCGCCTTGCCGCCTTCGGCGGTGCTGATGGTGTAGAGCAGGCTGCACATCGCGACCAGCTCGCGCCCGTCGCGCGCGACGAAGATGCGGCCGATCGCCGGATTGGCGAGGATCGCCTGCAAGCCGGCGCGCTGCTTCGCGGCGTCGGCGCTGAATTCGGCCTCGGATTCGAACAGGATGCCGAGCAGCTCGACCAGCCGCGGCAGGTCTTTCTGGCCGGCGGTTTCGAATTTCAGGCTCAAGCGTGCATCAGCACCGCGCGTGCCTTCATGCCGGCGGGCATGGCTTGACCTTGCGAGCTTTGCCGAGGAACGCGCTGATCTGTCCGGCAATCCCCTTGAATTCGCCGACCTTGCCGTAGGTGGCGACGAAGTTCTCGAGTACCGCCCGGCCCTCGGAGCGTTCCTGCTCCAGACGCCGGCACTCGCGCGCGGCTGCCTCGCGTGCTTCCTGCGCGGCGCGCTCGCGCGCCTCACGCGCTTCCTGCTCGGCAAGCTGGAGGGCACGGGCTTCCGCCGCCGCCTTTTCCAGACGCTCGCGCTCTTCCTGGGCCTTGCGGGCGGCCTCGGCCTCGAGCCGGCGACGCTCGGCGGCGAGCCGCTCTTCCTCCGCCTCCCGCAGCTTGCGGGCGGCCTCTTCCCGGGCGAGCTGCTCGGCGCGCTCACGCTCGAGGCGCTCGCGCGCGGCGCGCTCCTCGGCTTCCTTGCGGGCCCGGGCCTGGCGTTCTTCTTCCGCGGCCCTGGCGCGGCGCTCGGCCTCGCTGACCTCGCGGCACATCAGGTTGCCGCCGTCGGTATCGATGGGTTTGCTGCAGTCCTGCTCGCTCACCCTGCGCGTCGGGTCCAGCGGCGGCGCGGAGGCTCCCTCCTGCGGGTTAGTGCTGCAGCCGGCCGCGAGCGCGAGGAGGAGGACCCCCGTTATGTTCTTGTTCATGGCTCTCCCTTCAGGTTCTTAGTCGCTTCGAAGCGAAGGATACGCGCAGCGCGCTCGGCGCGCTGCGACACACTTCCCACTGGTGGGGTGCTCGGACGAGCGCCCAGGCTTATACGTTGAAGCGGAAGTGGATCACGTCCCCGTCGCGCACGGCGTAGTCCTTTCCCTCGAGGCGCAGCTTACCCGCCTCCTTGGCGCCCTGCTCGCCGCGGCAGGCGACGAAGTCCTCGTAGGAAGCCACCTCGGCGCGGATGAAGCCGCGCTCGAAATCGGTATGGATCACCCCGGCGGCCTGCGGCGCGGTGGCGCCGGCGCGCACCGTCCAGGCGCGCACTTCCTTCGGCCCGGCGGTGAAGTAGGTCTGCAGGCCGAGCAGTGCGTAGGCGGCGCGGATCACGCGGTTGAGGCCCGGCTCCTCCATCCCCATGTCCTGCAGGAAGAGCTGCTTGTCCTCGTCGGACATGTCGGCGATCTGCGATTCGATTGCCGCGCTGACCGGAACCACCGGTGCCCGCTCCTTGGCCGCATGAGCCTCAACCTGGGAAAGAAGCTTCTGAGAACCCTGCTCCGCAATGTTCGCGATGTACATCGTCGGCTTCATGGTCAGCAGGAAGAGCGGGGCAATGACCGCGCGCTCCTCCTTCGACAGAGCGGCCGAGCGCGCCGGCCGGCCGGCGTCGAGCACTTCGCGCACCTTGTTCAGCGCCGAGACCAGGCGCACCGCTTCCTTGTCGCCGGTGGTTTGAGCCAGCTTGGCGTGCTTGGAGATCTGGCGTTCCACCGCATCGAGGTCGGCGAGCGCGAGCTCGGTGTTGATGGTCTCGATGTCCGACACCGGGTCGACCTTGCCGGCGACGTGCACCACGTTCGGGTCCTCGAAGCAGCGGACCACGTGGGCGATGGCGTCGGTCTCGCGGATGTTGGCGAGGAACTTGTTACCCAGGCCCTCGCCCTTCGACGCGCCGGCCACCAGGCCGGCGATGTCGACGAACTCGACCACCGCCGGCACCACCTTCTGCGGGTGCTCGATCCCGGCGATCGCCTCCAGGCGCGGGTCGGGCACCGGCACGATGCCGACGTTCGGCTCGATGGTGCAGAACGGATAGTTCTCGGCCGCGATGCCGGCCTTGGTCAGCGCGTTGAACAGGGTGGACTTGCCGACGTTCGGCAGCCCGACGATGCCGCATTTCAAGCTATTTTTTTCCGAACAGGGACTTCAGCAGCCCGCCGGCTTTCTGCGGTTCAGGCTTCTTTTCCGGCGACGGTTCCTTTTTCTCCACCGGCTTCGGCTCGCCGGAATGGAGTTTCTGGATCGCGGTTTGCATGTCGCCGGTCAGCATCTCGGGCAGCACCGCGAGCGCCCGGTCGATGGCCTGGTCGATGGCCGCCTTGTCCTCGGCCGCCGGCTTCTGCAGCACGTAGTCGGCGCCTTCCGCGCCGGCAGGCGGCTTGCCGACGCCCACGCGCAGGCGCCAGTAGTCGTGCGAGCCCAGGCGCTGGGAGATGTCCCGCAGGCCGTTGTGCCCGGCGATGCCGCCGCCCTGCTTGAGGCGCGCGACGCCCGGCGCAAAGTCGAGCTCGTCGTGCACCACCAGGATCTCCTCGGGCTTGATCTTGAAGAAGCCCGCGAGCATCTGCACCGGCTGGCCGCTCAGGTTCATGAACGACTGCGGCAGCAGGAACCACGCCCCGGCAGCGTTCTTGCCGACCAGCGCCTTGAACTTCGGATCCTTGCGCAGGGTAAAGCCGCTGGTCTGCGCGAAGCGCTCGACCAGCCAGAACCCCGCGTTGTGCCGCGTGCGCTCGTACTCCTTGCCCGGATTGCCGAGGCCTACGACCAGCCTTATCACTTCTTCTCTTTTTTCTCCGCCTTCTCGGCAGGTTTGTCGGCACCGGCCTTGGGCGCCGGCTTCTCGCCAGGCTTGGCGCCCTCGGCAGCAGCCTCGCCTTCCTTCGGCTCGGCGGCCTGCGCGGTGGTCGGAACCTCTGCAGCGGACACCACGGCAGCGGCTTCTTCTTCCTCGGTGATCAGCTGCGGCACGACCACCGTGGCGACCGCCGGGTTGTCGTCCTTCTTCAGCGCCAGCTCGACGCCCTGCGGCAGCTTGAGGTCGCGCGCGTGGATCGAGTTGCCCACCGCAAGCCCGCTCAGGTCGACCTCGACGAACTCCGGCAGGTGGTCGGGCAGGCAGGTGATGTCGATCTCGTTCTGCACGTGGCT
>DATFDV010000019.1:0-5675 GCA_035251855.1 Burkholderiales bacterium
TCGCGCTGGTCGAGGCTGTCGTAGGCCCACAGGTGCACCATGGTGTTCAGCCCGCCGACCTCGGTGAAGTAGTAGCCGACCATGTGCGGCAGGTGCTTCAGCTGGATCTTCATGCCGTTTTCTTCGTAGTTCTTGCAGTACTCGGCGACGGCGCCGATTTTCAGGCGATAAACGCGCTCTTCGACGTACATATCGATGGGTCTCCTCGGGGGTGTTTTGATTATAGACTCGCGACCATGGACGACATCAACACGCTGCGCCGCATCCTGCGCGAGTGCAAGGTAATCGCGGTGGTGGGGCTGTCGGCCGACTGGTTCCGGCCGAGCTACTTCGCCGCCAAGTACATGCAGGAGCACGGCTACCGCGTGATCCCGGTCAACCCCAAGTACCCGGAAATCCTGGGTGAAAAATGCTATCCGTCGCTGCGCGATGTTCGCCAGCCGGTCGATATGGTCGACGTGTTCCGCAAGACTGCGGACGTGATGCCGATCGCCGAGGATGCGATCCATATCGGCGCCAAGGTACTGTGGCAGCAGCTCGGGGTCCGCAATGAGGAAGCCGCCGCCAAGGCGCGGGCGGCCGGCCTCGAAACGGTCATGGACCGCTGCGTCAAGATCGAGCACGGGCGCCTGTTCGGCGGGCTGAACTGGGTGGGGGTCAATACGAAGGTGATCTCGGCGAAACGCCCCCGTTGGCTAGCCTACTGAGGTATGCTTTCCGGCATGGGGGGGTTGGTGAGGATATTAGAGGGTAGGTTCGGCCGGCTCGTACTGAGCGACCTGGCCGCCGGCCATACCTGCGCCGCGCAGGGCGATCCCGCGATCCTCATGCAAGCCACCGGCGATGACCTGCTGTTCCTCAATCCCGGCGAAGTCCACACCGCAACGGCCCCCGTACGCATTCTGGTCCTGCACGCCGCCGGCGACTGGCTGCGCGCCAGCTTCCCGGCGGTGTTCGGCGCCGGCGACGCCCAGCCTTTCGTCCAGTCGCGCGAGGAAATCACTCCGCGCATCCGCCGCCTCGCCGACACCCTGGCCGTCGAAGTACTGAACGACCGCTTCGTGTCCGCCGAGCGGCTCGACTTCATGCTGCAGGAGCTGCTGCTCTCGATCGTCGAGACCTATCTCGCGCGCCGGCGCACCTCGTCGCCGGCGTGGCGCGGCTCGCGCTTCGAGGACAGCCGCATCCGGCGCGCGATCGCGCTGCTGCGCGCGCGGCCGAACAAGGAGTTCAACATGGACGACCTGGCGAGCCAGGTCGGCCTGTCGCGCTCGCGCTTCTACGACCTGTTCCAGATGTGCACCGGCTTCTCGCCGCGCGCCTACCTCGACATGCTGTGCGTCGAGACCGCGATCTCGCGCCTGTCGTCGGGGCAGGGGAAGATCGCCGAGGTCTCGGCCGAGCTCGGCTTTTCCGCGCAGAGCAACTTCACGCGCTTCTTCCTGAATCAGGTCGGCGTGCCGCCCTCCGAGTACCGGCGCGCCGCCTCGCGCCCGGCGGAAGAACCACAGGAACCGAAGCCCGAGTAACATCGCGGTTCCATGGCGGACCGCAAGTTCGGAATCGAAACGCTGTGCCTGCACGCCGGGCAGATCCCGGATCCGGCGACCGGGGCGCGCGCCGCGCCGATCTACCAGACCACCTCGTTCGTGTTCGACTCCGCCGAGCACGCGGCGTCGCTGTTCAATCTGCAGACCTTCGGCAACGTCTACTCGCGCATCTCGAATCCGACGGTCGCGGTGTTCGAGGAGCGCATGGCCGCGGTGGAGAACGCCCGCTCGGCGCTCGCCTGCGCCACCGGCCAGGCCGCGGAGGCGACCGCGATCCTCACCCTGTGCAGCGCGGGCGACCACATCGTGTCGGCGTCCACGCTCTACGGTGGCACCCACACCCTGTTGCATGTGAATCTCAAAAAGCTCGGCATCGAGACGACGTTCGTCCATCCCGACGACCCCGCCGCCTTTAGAAAAGCCTTAAAACCGAACACCAAACTCATCTACGCCGAAACCCTCGGCAATCCGCTGATCAACATCGTCGACATCGAGGCGCTGGCGGCCATCGCGCACGACGCGCAGATCCCGCTGGTGCTCGACAACACCGTGCCTTCGCCTTACCTCTGCCGGCCAATTGAATGGGGCGCCGACATCGTGGTGCATTCGGCGACCAAGTACATCGGCGGCCACGGCACCACGATGGGCGGGGTGATCGTCGAGTCGGGAAAGTTCAACTGGGGCAACGGCAAGTTCCCGGAGTTCACCACGCCCTCGCCGGGCTACCACGGCGTCATCTTCCACGAGACCTTCGGCGACTTCGGCTACACCATGAAGGCGCGCATGGAGATCATGCGCACCTTCGGCCCGGCGCTTTCGCCGATGAACGCATGGCTGCTGCTGCAGGGCCTGGAATCGCTGCACGTGCGCATGGAGCGGCACTGCGCGAATGCCCTGGCCGTTGCCCGGTTTTTGAAAGATCATCCGAGAGTGGCATGGGTGAACTACCCGGGGCTTCCTGACAACAAATATCACGCGCTCGCCAAGAAGTACCTGCCGCAAGGCGCCTCGGGGCTGCTCAACTTCGGTGTCAAAGGCGGAGCTCGGGCCGGTGAGCGCTTCATCGATGCGGCGCAGTTCATGAGCCACCTCGCCAACATCGGCGATGCGAAGACGCTCGTCATCCATCCGGCCTCGACCACCCATCGCCAGATGGAGGAAGCCGACCAGATCAAGGCCGGCGTAATGCCCGACATGATCCGCATGTCGGTCGGCATCGAGACGCTGGACGATATCCTGTGGGATCTCGATCAAGCACTGAATGAGGCAGCCAAAGCATGATTTCGTACCAGATCATCGAGCACGGAAAGCCTTTGCAGAAAAAGATGCTCGACACGCCGCGGCCGCAGGGAACCGAAGTATTGATGCGCGTCACGCGCTCGGGCGTGTGCCACTCCGATCTGCACATCTGGGAAGGGTACTTCGACCTCGGCGGCGGCAAGCGCTTCTACGTGAAGGAGCGAGGCTGCGTGCCGCCGTTTACGCTCGGCCACGAGCCTTTCGGCATCGTCGAGGCCCTCGGGCCGAAAGCGAAAGGCGTGAAGGTCGGGCAGAAGCGGCTGATCCATCCCTGGATCGGCTGCGGGAAATGCGCGGTTTGCAAGGCGGGTCAGGAGAACTACTGCGTCTCGGGCACCCGCATCCTCGGCGTCAACCGCGCAGGCGGGTATTCGACCCACCTCCTTGTGCCGGATGCGAAATACCTGCTCGACGCCTCGGGCATCGACGAAGGCTTCGCCGCCACGCTCGCCTGCTCGGGCGTCACCGCGTACAGTGCCAGCGCCAAGCTGCCGCCGCTCACGACGTCGGACCGTGTGGCGATCATCGGCTGCGGCGGCGTCGGCATGGCCGGCGTCGCCGTGCTGCGCGCCAAGGGCGTAAAGAACATCGTCGCCTGCGATATCGATGACGCCAAGCTGAAGAGCGCAACGAAGCTGGGCGCCAGGTTCACCGTCAACACGCGCAGCCCCGACGCCGCGCAGCAGCTCCAGGGCATCGCCGGCGCCATCGACTTCGTCGGCACGCCCGCCACCGCCGCGCTCGGCATCGCCGCGCTGCGCAAAGGCGGCCGCTACGTCCTGGTCGGCCTGCACGGCGGCGAGCTCACGCATCCGCTGCCGCCGATTGCGCAACGCGCCATCGGCATCGTCGGCTCCTACGTCGGCAGCCTGCAGGAGCTGAAGGAGGTGGTGGCGCTGGCGAAGAAGGGCAAGCTCAAGCCGATGCCGGTCGAGACCCGCCCGGCGCAGGAAGTGAACGGCGCGCTCGACGACCTGCAGGCCGGCCGCGTCGTGGGCCGCGTGGTGCTGGACTTCGAGGGGATCGCGGCTTGAAGCGCAAGTCGGTCGATACCACCGCGCAAATGTCGCGCGCGCAGGTCGCCGCCGCGCAGGCAAAAACACGCGCCGCGGCGTTCGTGTGGCCGGCGCCGCCGTATTACGAGTTCAGCGATCCCGCCGCGGCGGCCGACGGCAGCGACTGCCTGCTCGTTTACCGCGATGGCCGTAAGGTTTCAGGCGTTCTGCTCTCCTTCTTTCCGGAGGCATTGCAGCTCAGGTTCCGCGCCGACGACGCGGGCGACTCGGTGAGCGTCCCCTTCGCCCTGCTGTTTGGCGTGCAGCTGCGCCGGCCGGTCGAGATCCGGCGCCCGGCCCTTCGCCCCGACGACACGGCGCAGCTGTATTCACCAGCCGAGCAGCAGCCGTTCGCCATGCGCCTCCTCAACGGCAACCTCTTCCAGGGCGAGACCGTGGGCAGCGTGCACGCGCTTTGCGGCGTGTTTCTCTTTCCGCCGGACCGCGGCGGCGCGGTGACGCGCTGGTTCGTCCCCGCCGACGCCACCGACTCGGCCAGCATCGGCAAGCCGATCGGCGAGATGCTGGTGGAGCAAAAGCTCGCCACCCCCGAAGAGGTGGACGCCGCGCTTTCGCGCCAGGCGGCGCTGCGCTCGCGCCGCTTCGGCGAATACCTGACCGAGAACCAGATCGTCTCGCCGGAGCAGCTCGCCGCGGCCCTCAAGCAGCAGCGCAGCCAGCCGATCCAGAAGCTCGGCGAGACGCTGGTCGAGCTGGGCTACCTCACCGAGTCGGAGCTCGACGCCGCCCTCGTCATCGAGGCGCGCGACCGCTCGATCCCGCTCGGCCAGATCCTCGCCGACATGGGCGTGGTCGACGCCGAGGTGGTGAACGCGGTGATCGCGCGCAAGCTCGGCATCCCCTACATCAGCCTGAAGAGCTTCCGCATTCCGCCCGAGCTGCTCAAGCGCATCCCTGCCGCGGTGGCGCAACGCTTCCAGACGCTGCCGGTGGCGGAGTCCGACAACGCGCTGGCGGTGGCGATCGAGAACCCGATGGACATGGCCAAGCTCGAGGAGCTGCGCTTCGTCGTCGGCTCCAAGCTGCTGCCGGTGATGGCCTCGGGCGAGGACATCCGCGCCGCTCTGGAGAGGGTCTACGGCGAGCGGGTCGCCGCGGTCGCCGAGGTGCGCAGGCGCAGCGACGTCGGCATCGGCGAGCTCACGCACCGCCTTGCGGCCGAGACTGCGGAAACCGACATCGACGACACGCAGTCGGTGGAGCAGGACAACACGCTGGTGCAGCTGGTCAACAAGATGATCATCGACGCCACCGAGCAGAAGGCCTCCGACATCCACATCGAGGCGAATCCCGGCGGCAAGGACCTGCGCGTGCGCTTCCGCAAGGACGGCGCCCTGGTCACCTACCTCGACCTGCCCGCCCGCTTCCGCAAGGCCGTGGTCTCGCGCCTGAAGATCATGGCGCAGCTCGACATCACCGAGCGGCGCAAGCCGCAGGACGGCAAGATCGAGTTCCGCCGCTTCGGCCCGCTCGACGTGGATCTGCGCATCGCCACCATCCCCACCGCCGGCGGGCTGGAGGACATCGTGATGCGCGTGCTCGCCGCGGCGTCGCCGGTCGCGCTCGACGCGCTCGGCTTCGAGCCCCGGCAGCTCGAGGCGCTGAAGCGCCTGATCTCCCGGCCGCACGGCCTGTTCCTGGTGTGCGGGCCCACCGGGTCGGGCAAGACCACCACCCTGCATTCGCTGCTGCGCGAGCTCAACACGGCCGACCTCAAGATCTGGACCGCCGAGGACCCGATCGAGATCAC
>DATFDV010000020.1:0-3738 GCA_035251855.1 Burkholderiales bacterium
CGCGATCCGATCATCGGCGCCTGCGATTCGAGGATTGGGTGGTGGACCTCGCGACGCGCGAGCTGCATGCGCCCGACGGCGTGGTGGTGGCACTGAGCGGCGCGGAGTTCAAGCTGCTCTCGGTGTTCGCCGAGCACCCGAACCGCGTGCTCGACCGCAACCAGCTCATGGACCTGACCGTGGGGCGCGACGGCTCGCCTTTCGACCGCTCCATCGACGTGCAGGTGAGCCGCCTGCGGCTGCGGCTGCGCGACGACGCGCGCGAGCCGCGCATCATCAAGACGGTGCGCAACGAAGGCTACGTTCTGGCCGCGGCGGTCGAACGGCTGGGCTGATGAAGCTTCTTCCGGCATCGCTCTTCGGCCGGACGATGCTGGTGCTGATCGCCGGCCTGATCATCGTGCAGATCGGCAGCGTGGCGATCCATCTGTTCGATCGCGGCAGCTCGGTGTATCGCCTGGCCTCGCTGCAGATCGCTTCGCACATCGCGCAGACGGTGCGCATCCTCAACCGCCTGCCGCCCGCCGAGCGCGAAAAGGTGGTGCAGGAGGTGAGCAGCCCGCAGTTGCGCGCGACCCTGAGCCGCGAGCCGGTGGCGGTGGCGAGCGGATTCACCGAGCACGACCGCTACGAGGCCGAGTTCACCGAGGAGGTGCAGCGGCAGATCGGCGCGCGCTGGCCGATCCGGGTCGACATCAATCCGCAGCCGCGCCCCGACGGCGCCACCGCCGGGCCTTTCGAGCGCTGGATGGCGCGCCACTTTTACTTCCTGCTGCCCGAGCCGTTCGCCATCGTGGTGCAGGTGGTGCTGCAGGACGGCACGGTGGCGGTGTTCGACGTCAACGTGCCGCAGGAGCCGCTGCGCCGCTTCGAGAACCTGGTGCCGCTGCTCCTGCTGCTGATGCTGGCGTGCTTCGCGCTTTCCGGCTTCCTGGTGCGCATGATTACCGCCTCCCTCGATCGCCTGGCGCACGCGGCCGACGCCATCGGGCGCAATCCCGCGACCGCGCCGCTCCCCGACAGCGGGCCGAGCGAGATCCACCGCGTGATCGCCGCCTTCAACCGCATGCAGGAGCGCGTGCGCAGCTACCTGGTGGAGCGCAGCCGCCTGCTGACCGCGATCTCGCACGATCTCAAGACGCCGATCACCCGCCTGCGGCTGCGCGCGGAGATGCTGCCGGACGCGCAAATCCGCAGCAAGATGCTGCGTGACCTCGATGAGATGCAGACCATGGTGGGAACCACGCTCGAGTTCTTCCGGACCAGCGGGAAGGACGCGCAGCGCCAGCCGCTGGACGTCGGTGCGTTGATCGAGAGCGTGTGCGAAGACCGCCGCGAGGCCGGGCAGGCGCTGAGCGTGCGCGGCGCGGCGCTCGGCCCTTACCGCGCCGACCCGCAGGCGCTGCGCCGCTGCCTGGAGAACCTGGTCGAGAACGCCGTGCGCTACGGTGGCGGGGCCGATATCGAGGTGATCGACTCGCCCGGTCGCCTGAGCATCGCCGTCAGCGACCGCGGTCCCGGCATCCCCGAGGCCGAGCTCGAGCGGGTATTCGAGCCGTTCTATCGCCTCGACGCCTCGCGCAACATGGACAGCGGCGGCACGGGCCTCGGCCTGTCCATCGCGCGCGACATCGCGCGCTGGCACGGCGGCGATGTGATCCTGCGCAACGCGAGCGGCGGCGGCCTGATCGCCGAGCTCGCCTTGCCGCGTTAAACTTTGCCCATGAAACTCCAGCTCGTCATCGGCAACAAGAACTACTCCTCGTGGTCGATGCGGCCGTGGGTGCTGCTGCGCCAGGCGCAGATCCCGTTCGAGGAAGTGCAGCTCAAGTTCGACGAAAGCGACGGCGGCCTGCGGGTGGCCGGCATCGAGAAGTTTTCCGCCGCCGGCAAGGTGCCGGTCCTGATGATCGACGGCGAGCCGGTTTGGGATTCGCTGGCCATTGCCGAGACGGTGGCCGAGATGCATCCCGAGAAGCACCTCTGGCCCGAAGACGAGGTGCCGCGCCGCGCCGCGCGCTCGATCTGCGCCGAGATGCACTCCGGCTTCCAGGCGCTGCGCAGCGCAATGGTGATGAACATCCGCAGCAAGCATCCCGGCAAGGGCATGACGCCGGCTTCGCGCAAGGACATCGAGCGCATCGTGTCGCTGTGGACTTCGTGCCGCGAGCGCTTCGGTGGCGCCGGCAGCCTGCTGTTCGGCCGCTTCAGCATCGCCGATGCCTTTTACGCCCCGGTGGTGACCCGCTTCCAGACCTACGCCGTCAAGGTGCCGCGCGTCGCCCAGGAGTATTGCGAGGCGGTGCTGGCGCTTTCCGCCGTGCGTGAGTGGAGCGATGCCGCGCGGCGCGAGACGGAGTTCGTGGCGGCGGACGAACCCTACGCAACGAAGTGAAAATCTATACCGTAGGCGGAGCGGTTCGTGACGAGCTGCTCGGCCTGCCGGTCAAAGAGCACGACTACGTGGTCGTCGGTGCCACGCCCGAGGAGATGGTGAAGCAGGGCTTCAAGCCGGTGGGCAAGGATTTCCCGGTGTTCCTTCATCCGCAGACCCACGAGGAATATGCGCTGGCCCGCACGGAGCGCAAAAGCGGCCCCGGCTACAAGGGCTTTACCGTCCACGCGGCACCCGGGGTCACGCTGGAGGAAGACCTCAAGCGCCGCGACCTGACGATCAATGCCATCGCCAAGGCTGACGACGGGACCCTGATCGATCCGTTCCATGGTCGGAAGGACTTGAAACAGCGGGTGCTGAGACATGTGAGCGAGGCTTTCGCTGAAGACCCGGTTCGCATCCTGCGCGTTGCGCGCTTCGCCGCGCGCTTCGGCTTCGAGGTTCATCCCGAGACCATGCAGCTGATGCGCCGCATGGTGGAGGAAGGCGAGGCGGACTACCTGGTCGCCGAGCGCGTGTGGCAGGAGTTCTCGAAGGGGATAGGGGAGGCGCATCCGCAGCGGATGTTCGAGGTACTCGAGCGCTGCGGCCTGTCCGCAAAGCTGATGCCCGAGCTCGCCACGCCGCCCGCCGCCATCACCCAGCTCCCATCGGTTGCCGAGCGCTTCGCGCTGCTGACATGGCCGCTCGAGGAGGGCGAGGTGAACGCGCTTTGCGAGCGGCTGCGCGCACCGAACGAGGTGCGCGAGCTGGCGCTGACCGCCTGCCGCAGCCGGAAGAAATTGGGAAATTCGACCCCACAAGCTTTTCTTGATCTTTTCAAAACGGCGGACGCATTCCGCCGCCCGGAGCGCTTTGCCGAGCTGCTGCGGGTCGCGCAGCTCGCCGACGCCGGCATCGACAAAGCGCGCATCGAGCGCGCGTTGCGCGCGGCAGCGGCGGTGAATGGGGGAGCGATTGCCGCGAAGGCAGGCTCTGCCGATCAGATTCCGAGGCTGCTGGATGAAGCGCGGACCAAAGCGATCGCCGAGGCGACCTAGATGACCTTGCTCAGCAGCCACAGCACCAGCGAAAACAGGAGCGTGCTTGCAACGGGGATGTAGTACATTCGCCCGCGCACCGGCACGCTGAAGTCGCCGGGAACGCGCCAGCGCCAGCGCTGCGAAACGACCGAGAACACGACCAGAACCAACACCACCGTGACGAGCCACTTCACCATGATCGAACTCTATACCTGGAGCACACCCAACGGCCGCAAGGTTTCCATCATGCTGGAGGAGTGCGGCCTGCCGTACAACGTGCACAAGATCAACATCGGCACCAACGCCGAGCAGTTCACCCCC
>DATFDV010000021.1:0-2202 GCA_035251855.1 Burkholderiales bacterium
ATCCAGAACGACTATTTCCCCGGCGGCGCGATGGAGCTGGAGGCCGCCGACGCCGCTGGCGCGAAGGCGGGCATTGCTCTCGAGAAATTCCGCAAGCGCGGCGATCCGGTCATCCATGTGCGCCATCTGTCCGTGCGGCCGGGATCGACGTTTTTTATTCCCGGCACCAAGGGTGCGGAGATCCACGAGGCGGTGAAGCCGCTGGCGGATGAAAGCGTGATCGAGAAGAACTTCCCGAACAGTTTTCGCGGCACCAGGCTGGAGCAGACGCTGAAGGAGTCCGGCATCAAGAACCTGGTGGTGGCCGGGATGATGACGCACATGTGCGTGGACGCCACGGTGCGCCACGCTGCCGACCTGGGCTACAAGATCACCCTGCTCGGCGATGCCTGCGCGACGCGCGCGCAGAGCTACGCCGGCGAAAAGGTGCCCGCGCGGCAGGTGCATGCCGCGTTCCTCGCCGCGCTCAACGGCTTTTATGCAAAGGTAGTCGACACTCATGAGCTTTGAATTCATCACCGCGGAGCCGAAGGGGCGCGTCGGCGTCATCACCCTCAACCGGCCGAAGCAGCTGAACGCGCTCAGCCCCGGGCTGATGGCCGAGCTGGGCAAGGCGCTGCTCGCGTTCGACGCCGACGCCGGCATTGGCGCGATCCTGCTCACCGGCAACGAGAAGGCCTTTGCCGCCGGCGCCGATATCGCGGCGATGAAGGACTTCACCTACATGCAGGCCTACCTCAACGACTACATCACCACCTGGGAGCACTTCCGCGGCCTGCGCAAGCCGGTGATCGCCGCGGTGGCGGGCTATGCCCTCGGCGGCGGCAACGAGCTCGCCATGCAGTGCGACATCGTGATCGCAGCCGAAAACGCGCGCTTCGGCCAGCCGGAGATCAACCTCGGCGTGATGCCCGGCTACGGCGGCACGCAGCGCCTGCCGCGCTTCACCAGCAAGGCGAAAGCGATGGACCTGTGCCTCACCGCGCGCATGATGGATGCGCAGGAGGCCGAGCGCGCCGGCCTGGTGTCGCGCGTGGTGCCGCTCGAGCGGCTGATGGACGAGGCGATGGGAGTGGCCGATAAAGTCGCCAACTACTCCCTGCCGGTCGTGATGATGATCAAGGAATCCATCAACCGCGCCTACGAAACCAGCCTCGCCGAGGGCTCGCTCTTCGAGCGGCGCGTGTTCCAGTCGCAGTTCTCGCTCGAGGACCAGAAGGAAGGCATGGCGGCCTTCGTCGAGAAGCGCAAGCCCACCTTCAAGCACAAATAATTCGGGGTCAGGTGCGCAATTCCGCCGGCGGTGGCCGCGGCCCCGGCTTGCGGCGCTGCGTACGCAATCCGAGCGGCGCCAACCGGCTTGCCTTGAACGCGTCGCTCGCCAGCGGATAGCCGCCGTTGGTGGCTTCGCGGATCGCGCTTACCATCCCTTCGTCGAGCGGGTGCTCGAAGAGTCCGCGATAGGCGGCATGCGGCGAGGCCTCATTCGCCGCCAGGGCCAGAAACTCGCAGTGCGGCTCGATCATCGGATCGGGCCGCACGGCGACGTTCGCAAAATAACTCGACCAGGCATAGCCGCCGGGTTCGCCGACCATGCCGGCACGCACGGGGTTGAGCTCGATGTAGCGATAGCAGGCCATCACGTAACGGGCGGACTCGGCAAGGCAGGACCGAAAGCGGCCTTCCCACAGCGTGCCGCTGCGATCGTGCCGGCGGTTGAAATACAGCACATAGGAGCGGCCCAGGTCGCGCATCAGCAATGCGCACCCCTGGGCATGAGAAGGCGTTAGCAGGAGATGCACGTGGTTGGTCATGAGGCAGTACGCGTGCACCTTGCACTGGTGCTTCACGGAAAGCTCCCGCAGGGTGCCGAGGTAAGTCAGGTAGTCGCTGTCATGCGCAAAGCAGGCGTTGCGGTTGTTCCCGCGTTGAATGATGTGCATTGCCACGCCCGGAAAAACGAGCCGCGAGACCCTCGCCATACCCCGAAAACGGCTTGCCGGGGCTCTCGGTTGACCGACTAATTGCGAACCTGACCCCGAATTTTTATCTAGAATCAGCAGTCCCGGAGGAGAAGACATGGACCGCATCTGGCTCAAGAGCTATCCCGCCGGCGTCCCGGCCGACATCGATCCGAAGAAGTTCCGCTCGCTCATCGAGCTGTTCGACTCGAGCATCGCCAAGTACCGCGATCGCCCGGCG
>DATFDV010000022.1:0-4934 GCA_035251855.1 Burkholderiales bacterium
CGAACACGCCCTGGTGCACGGCATGGAAGTGGGTCTTCGCCACCTCGATGACGTAGCCGTCGATCTCGACCATGGTCAGCTGCTCGACCGAGGGGTGCTTGAGCGCCTCCTCGGAGGAGCCGCCGTCGCCGCCGCCGATGATCAGCACCTTCTTGGGTGCGGCATGGGCCGTCAACGCGGGGTGAATCAGGTTCTCGTGATAGACGAACTCCTCCTTCTCGGAGGTCATGTTGAACCCGTCGAGGCGGAACAGCTTGCCGTAATGCGGCGTCTCGTAGATCGCCAGCTTCTGGAAGCGCGTCTGCCACTCGCCGACCTGCTTGGTCGCCTTGATGTAGAAGCCGGTCGAGTCGTTGAGCGGCTCCATCAGCAAATGCTCGCCCCGGTCGACCTCGTGGCGCGCGGCCTCGGTCGGCTGGAAGTAGTCGATCATCTGCTCGAACAGCTTCCGCGCCTTCGCGGAGTTGTCGGCGCTGTAGTTACAGACGTAGACGTCGAGCGTCAGCCCCTGGCGCTCGGGCCAGGTATGGATGGCGAGGTGGGACTCGGCGAGCACCACCGTGCCCGTGAAGCCGCCTCCCTCGAACGTGTGGAAAGTGGCATCCATGGTCGTCAGGCCGGCGGCCGCGACCATCTCGATGCACTTGGCGCGAAAACTCTCGCCGTCGAGGAGTAGCTGCGGATCGCAGCGGCAGCCGGTGAGGTCACCGATGAGATGCAGACCATTCATTTGCGTACCCTCCAAAATGCGAAGGCGCAGCCTGTGGAGTACAGGCCACGCCTCCCATCCGCGCCTTTCGGCGCACAGCGCTCTCTGATCGCGCTCAACTCGTTCAAAACCTCCTAGTGAATCAGTTTTGCTCTTCGCTCGATCGACTGAGCTCTTGACAAACCGCGTCGATCAATCTCCGAGCGATCGAGATTTTGCTTGGAAGTTTCGGTAAATGCAATAGATCAAACCAATTTGCTTCTTCAATTTCTCCGGCTTGCGGACGGATCTCGCCGCTCGACCACTCGCAGACGAACGCGATCATCAGCGAATGCGGGAACGGCCACGGCTGGCTGGCGAAGTAGCGGCTGTTGCGAATCTGCACGCCGACTTCCTCGGCGACTTCGCGCGCGAGGCACTGCTCGAGCGACTCGCCGGGCTCGACGAAGCCGGCGAGCGCGCTGAACATGCCCGCCGGAAAGTGCGGGCTGCGCGCCAGCAGGACCTCGTTTCCCCTATGAACCAGCGCCATCACGGCGGGCGCTACCCGCGGGTAGGCCGAAAGCTTGCAGGCCGGGCAGAGGCGCGCCCGCTCCTCGCGTTTGGGCTGCGTCGGCGTGCCGCAGCGGCCGCAAAACTGGTGGTCGCGGTCCCACTGCAGGAGCTGCAGCGCCCTTCCGGCGAGCGCGAAGTGGTCGTCGTCGAGCACCGAGAACAGCGGCCGCAGGCCTTCCCAGGACAATCCGGCGGGCGCAGCCGCGTTCGCCGGCAGCTCGGCGGTCCAGCAATCCACGCCGCCCAGACGCCCTAGATACAGCGTTCGGGTTAGATCGGAACCCCATGGGTTGTGGTTTTTAAACAACGGTAAGCGCGCAAAAGCCGGCCGGGCGCGAAAACGCGCGTCGTCGCTCGGCCGCTCCGGCGGTCCCAGCTCGACCAGAAGCTTGTCGCCGCAGAACACAAACCAGTGGCCCTCGCCGCTGGTTTCGCAGAAGCACAGCGGCTCGAACTGCGCGGGCGAACGAAAGGGAAGCTCGCTCATTGCCTCATCTCATTTCTCCTCATCGCGCTGAGTATAATTTGCCGCTTCCGATGGACTCTCCTGTCACGGCCAAAGCCACCGAGGCCGAGCTCGCCAATTCCATTCGAGCGCTCGCCATGGACGCGGTGGAGGCGGCGAAATCCGGTCACCCCGGCATGCCGATGGGCATGGCGGAGATCGCGGTGGCGCTCTGGAAGCGCCACCTGCGCCACAACCCGGCCAATCCCGACTGGCCCAACCGCGACCGCTTCGTGCTTTCCAACGGTCACGGGTCGATGCTTCTCTACAGCCTGCTGCACCTCACCGGGTACGCGCTGCCGATCGAGGAGCTGAAGCGCTTCCGCCAGCTCGGCTCCAAGACGCCGGGCCACCCGGAGCGCGGCTGCGCGCCGGGCGTGGAGACGACCACCGGCCCACTTGGCCAGGGCCTCGCCAACGCCGTCGGCATGGCGCTCGCGGAGCGGCTGCTGGCCGCGCGCTTCAACAAGCCCGGGCACGAGCTGGTGGAGCACTTCACCTACGTGTTCCTCGGCGACGGCTGCATGATGGAAGGCATCTCTCACGAGGCCTGCGCCCTCGCCGGGACCCTGGGCCTGGGCAAGCTGATCGCCCTCTACGACGACAACGGCATCTCGATCGACTCCGACAAGGGCCAGATCAAGCAGTGGTACACCGACGACGTGCGCAAGCGCTTCGAGTCCTATGGCTGGCAGGTGATCCCCAACGTGGACGGCCATGATTTCGAGGCGGTCGACAAGGCCATCAGGAAGGGCAAGCGGGAAAGTAGCCGGGAAAATGCACGGCCGACCCTCATCTGCTGCAAGACGACCATCGCCAAGGGCGCGCCGAAGAAAGCCAACACCGGCGCGGCGCACGGCGCGCCGCTGGGCGCCGAGGAGATCGCCGCCACCCGCGCCGCCATCGGCTGGCCGCACCCGGCGTTCGAGATCCCGCAATCCGTGTACGACGGCTGGGACGCGCGCGGGGCAGGCAAGCGGCTGGAGCGGCGCTGGCAGAAGCTGCTCAAGGGCTACCAGGCGGCATTCCCCGAGGACGCCGCCGAGTTCGAGCGCCGCATGAAAGGGGAATTACCCGGGAATGCAGAGCAGGTTTTCCAGAGCTTGGTCTCGGACTTCAACGGCAAAGCCGAAACCATCGCCACGCGGAAAGCCTCGCAGAACGTCCTGGAAGCGCTGGTCCCGGCGTTGCCCGAGCTCGTCGGCGGCTCGGCCGACCTCACCGGCTCCAACCTCACCTGGGTAAAGGCTTCCAGGGCTGTGGCGCCGGGGTCGCTCTCCGGCAATCACATCTTCTATGGCGTGCGCGAGTTCGGCATGTGCGCGGTGATGAACGGCCTCGCGCTCCACGGCGGGCTGATCCCGTACGGCGGCACCTTCCTGGTGTTCTCCGACTACGCCCGCAATGCCCTGCGCCTGGCCGCGCTAATGGGCGCGCGCACCATCTACGTGTTCTCGCACGACTCGATCGGCCTGGGCGAGGACGGACCGACGCACCAGCCGATCGAGCACGCCGCCGCGCTGCGCCTGATCCCGAACATGGACGTCTGGCGCCCGTGCGACACGGTCGAAACGGCGGTGGCCTGGGCGGCGGCGCTAAAGCGCAAGAACGGGCCCACTGCGCTCCTCCTGACTCGCCAGAACGTCCCATTTCAGAAAAGAGAGACCCTGGATGGGATCGGCAAAGGCGCCTACGTTCTGGCCGATGCCCCCGGCGCCAGGGCGGTGATCATCGCCACCGGCTCCGAAGTCGGCATCGCCATTGAGGCCCAGAAACAGCTGGCGGCTGCCGGAACCCCGGTGCGGGTGGTTTCCATGCCCTCGACCAGCGTTTTCGACCGCCAGGACGCGGATTACCGGAACTCGGTGCTCCCTTCGGGACTCCCAAAGGTAGCGGTCGAGGCGGGCGTCAGCGATTATTGGCGCAAGTACGTGGGGACCGAGGGCGCGGTGGTCGGCATCGACCGCTACGGCGAATCAGCCCCGGCCGGCGACTTGTTCAAGCACTTCGGCTTCACCCCGGACAACATCCTGAAAGCAGTAAGGAGCATATTGAAATGATCAAAGTAGCCATCAACGGATTCGGACGCATCGGGCGCATGGTGCTGCGCGCCCACTATGAAAGCGGCAAGAAGCACGGCCTGCAGTTCGTCGCCATCAACGACCTCGGCGACGCGCAGACCAACGCCCACCTGCTCAAGTACGACACCGCCCATGGCAAGTTTCCGGCGCGCGTCGAAGTCAAAGAGAAAACCATTGTTGTGAACGGCGACCCCATCCAGGTGGTGGCCGAGCGCGACCCGGCCAAGCTGCCCTGGCGCCAGCTCGGCGTCGACGTGGTGCTCGAGTGCACGGGCCTGTTCACCAGCAAGGCGAAAGCCGGCGCCCACCTGCAGGCCGGCGCGCGCAAGGTGATCATTTCCGCGCCCGGCGAGAAGGACGTAGACCGTACGATCTGCTTTGGGGTCAACCATCGCTCCCTGAAAGAGAGCGATACGGTCATTTCCAATGCCTCGTGCACCACAAACTGCCTCGCACCGTTGGTCAAGGCGCTCGACGAGCGCATCGGCGTGGTGTCGGGCCTGATGAACACCATCCACTCGTTCACCAACGACCAGGTGCTGACCGACGTGTTCCACAAGGACCTGCGGCGCGCGCGCGCGGCCGGCCACAACATGATCCCGACCAAGACCGGCGCCGCGGCCGCCGTTGGCCTGGTGCTGCCGCACCTGAACGGCAAGCTCGACGGCTTTTCCATCCGCGTGCCGACCATCAACGTGTCGATCGTCGACCTGACCTTCGTCGCCAAGAAGCCGACCACGGTCGATGAAGTGAACCGCGCGGTGAAGCAGGCCTGCGACGGCGACCTGAAGGGCATCCTCGAGTACAACGCCGAGCCGCTCGTCTCCTCGGACTTCAACCACAACCCGGCGAGCTCGATCTTCGACTCGACCCTCACCCGCGTCTCCGACGGCACCCTCGTCAAGGTGACCTCCTGGTACGACAACGAGTGGGGCTTCTCCAACCGGATGCTGGACGTGGCGGCGGTGTTCGCCGAAGTCGGAGCCGTCGCAGCAAAATAAATGAAGTTCAAGCGGATGTCGGAGGTCGACCTCCGGGGTAAGCGCGTCTTCATCCGCTGCGACCTCAACGTCCCGCTCGAGGA
>DATFDV010000023.1:0-2257 GCA_035251855.1 Burkholderiales bacterium
GCCACCGACGTCGAGCCCAACCGCCTGGTGGCGGCGCAGAACGCCGCCAAGCAGTTCGTCGCCGAGCAGCCGGAGAACGTGCGCGTCGGCGTGGTCGCCTTCGCCGGCACCGCCACCGTGGCGCAGGCGCCGACGCGCAACCGCGAAGACGTCATCGCGGCCATCGATCGTTTCCAGCTGCAGCGCGCCACTGCGATCGGCAGCGCGATCATCGTTTCCCTCGCCACCATCTTTCCCGACGCCGGCATCGATATCGGCGCGCTCACCTATGGAATGGATGGACCAAAAAAGAATCAGAAGCCCGGCAACCCGGTCGACAAGCCGGTACCGCCGGGCTCCTACGCCTCGGCGGTGATCATCCTGCTCACCGACGGGCAGCGCACCACCGGCCCGGACTCGGTGCAGGCGGCGAAGATGGCCGCCGACCGCGGGGTGCGCATCTACACCGTGGGCGTCGGCACGCCCGACGGAAAGATCATCGGCTTCGAAGGCTGGTCGATGCGCGTGCGCCTCGACGAAGAGACCCTCAAGGCGGTCGCCGACATCACGCGCGGCGAGTATTTCTACGCCGGCAACGCGCTGGATCTGAAGAAGGTCTACCAGTCGCTGAACGCCCGGCTGGTGATGGAGCGCAAGAAGACCGAAGTGACCGCCTTGTTCTCCGGGCTGGCGGCGCTCCTGGCAGTGGTTTCCGCCGGACTGTCGCTCGCCTGGTTCCACAGAGTGCTCTGAAGCCGTCGCCCCCGCGAAGGCGGGGGCCCCGTTTTCTGTAGTTTTCCAGTATCCGTCTAGAGGCTCATCCCCGCACGGCACGGGCATAGAACTGGCTAGTCACAATGCGGTCAACCGACAACCGGTGCCGCATGAGGCGCGCTTCTCTTTACAGCAATTCCCAAAAATCACGGGCGGCCGCGCGCCCCGCGCCTGAGCGTCCGGACAAACCTGTCGAGCCGCCGGTGAAGCGCCGGTGGCGTGATCTCTACAGCGCCTACGAGCGCCAGCTTCTGTTCGGCGCGCTAATACTTCTGGTGCTGCTCTCGCTCTCGAGCCATTTCCGTACGCCGGAGGCGCAAACGCTCTCCCAGGAGGCGATCGATGCCGCGGTGCAGCGCACGCTCGCCGAGCAGGTGCTGCCCTCGCCGGCGGCGAAGGTGTTCGGCGCGGTGCACGGCGCCATCGTGCGCGTGCTCACCGCGGCCGACGCGCTCGAATACGACGAGTACGCGCAGCGGCCGACCGGCAGCGGCGTAGTGATCGTCAACCGCGGCACGATCCTGACCAGCCTGCACGTGGTGGCCGGCGCCGGCCGCATCCGCGTGGTGTTCGCCGACGGCCTCCAATCGGACGCGAAGATCGTCTCTCAGCAGCCGGAGAACGACCTGGCGGTGCTGCAGGCCGAGACGGTTCCCGACGACCTGGCGGCGGCGACCATGCGGCCGAAGGCCGACCTCAAGTACGGCGATGACGTGGTGGCGGTCGGTTTCCCGTTCGGCATCGGGCCGTCGGTGACCGCCGGGGTGGTGTCCGGCCTGCAGCGCAGCTTCCGCACCAACGCCGGCGATCAGCTCAGCAACCTGATCCAGTTCGACGCCGCGGTGAATCCGGGCAGCTCCGGCGGGCCGCTGCTCAATGCCGCCGGCGAGGTGGTCGGCATCGTCACGGCGATGCTCGACCCGGGCGGCGGCGGCTTCGCCGGCATCGGCTTCGCGGTGCCGATCGAGACCGCGGCCAAGGCCGCCGGAACGCCGCCCTTCTGATGAGCTTCCTTTCGCCGGAATTCCTTTGGCTGCTGGTGAGCATGCCGGCCATCGTGCTTTTGTATGTTTTCGTTTTGAAGAAGAGAAAGCAGGCGGCGCTGCGTTACGCCAACCTCGAGATTGTCAAGGCGGCGGTCGGCAAGGGCCTGTGGTGGCGGCGCCATCTGCCGCCGGCGATCCTGTTCGCCGCTCTTGCCGCGATGCTCACTGCGGTCGCACGCCCCAGCGCGGTGGTCACGTTGCCTACGCACCACGAGACGGTGATCCTGGCGATCGACGTCTCGGGCAGCATGCGGGCGAACGACGTCCAACCGTCGCGCATCGAGGCCGCGCAGGCGGCGGCGCGCACCTTCATCGCACAGCAGCCGCGCAGCACGCGCATCGGCGTGGTCGCCTTCGCCGGCAGCGCCGCGCTGGTGCAGGCGCCGACCAGCAACCGCCACGACCTGCGCGCCGCCATCGAGCAGCTGCAGCTGCAGCACGCCACCGCGGTGGGCAGC
>DATFDV010000024.1:0-22740 GCA_035251855.1 Burkholderiales bacterium
GCCAATTTCTCAGGCAAACGGACAGAGGGGGCGTGACCCAGCCGGGTCGGTCATGCTCGCTCGAGGAGGCGCCGTGGATCTGCCAGAGAAACTGAAGTACACCGAATCGCACGAATGGATCGCCGATAACGGCGACGGGACCGTGACCGTCGGCATCACTGCGGTAGCCGCCGAGCAGCTCGGCGATCTGGTCTACGTCGAGCTGCCGAAGGTCGGCACGCGCATCGCGCGCGCTGCGAATTGCGCGGTGGTCGAGTCGACGAAGGCGGCCTCCGAGGTCTACGCGCCCGTCTCCGGCGAAATCGTCGCCGCCAACGAGGAGCTCGCGCAGCGGCCGCAAAGCGTGAACGAATCGCCCTACGGCAGCGGCTGGCTGTTCAAGATCAAGCTCGCCGACAAGGGCGAGCTCGGCGAGCTCCTGGCGCGCGACGCCTACGCCAAGTCGGCGGGCGTATGAACGGCGCTTCGTTTCTTGCCCCCCTGACAAGGGGGGAAGCGAGCGGCATTTGCGAGCGGGGGGTTGGCTTTTCTAGAAACCAAACCCGGTCAAAGCAATGAGCGATCTGGACGATCTGCTGAACAAGGGCGAGTTCGCCGGCCGCCATCTGGGCAGCGACGAGACAACGCAGCGCCAGATGCTCGACGCGCTCAAGGTGCAGTCGCTCGACGCCCTGGTGCGCGAGGTGGTGCCGGCCGGGATCCTGCTGAAGGAGCCGCTTGCGCTCGGCGAGGCGATGCGCGAGCCCGAGGCGCTGGCGGAGCTGAGCGTCCACGCCATGCGCAACGAGGTCTGGCGCAGCTTCATCGGCATGGGCTACCACGGCACGCATACGCCGGCGGTGATCCAGCGCAACGTGCTCGAGAACCCCGGCTGGTACACCGCGTACACGCCTTACCAGGCCGAGATCTCGCAGGGACGCCTCGAAGGTCTGCTCAACTTTCAGCAGATGGTGATCGACCTCACCGGGTTGCCGGTGGCAAATGCCTCGCTGCTCGACGAGGCCACCGCCGCGGCGGAGGCGATGGCGATGATCCGGCGCAGCGCCAGGAGCAAGTCGGCGGCGTTCTTCGTCGACAGCGCGGTGCACCCGCAGGTGCTCTCCGTGATGCGCACGCGCGCCAAATGGCTGGGCATCGAGCTCATCGTGGGCGAGGACGTGCAGCCGGAGAAAGTGTTCGGCGCGCACCTGCAGTATCCCGACACCTTCGGGCGCATCCGTGACTTTTCCGAGCTGATCGGCAACATCCATGCTGCCCAAGGCCTGGTGTCGATGGGCACCGACCTGCTCGCGCTCCTGCTGCTGCGCTCGCCCGGCGCCATGGGCGCGGACGTGGCGATCGGCTCGGCGCAGCGCTTCGGCGTGCCGATGGGCTTCGGCGGCCCGCACGCGGCGTTCATGGCGTGCCGCGACGAGTACAAGCGCTCGATGCCGGGCCGCATCATCGGCGTATCGGTCGACGCCGCCGGCCGTCCGGCGCTGCGCATGGCGCTGCAGACGCGCGAGCAGCACATCCGACGCGACAAGGCGACGAGCAACATCTGCACCGCGCAGGCCCTGCTCGCCAACATGGCGGGCTTCTATGCCGTCTACCACGGCCCGCGCGGGCTCACGCGCATCGCCCGGCGCGCCAATTACATGGCGCGGCTGCTCGCCGTCCAGGTGCCTTGCGAAAGCGAGCGCTTCTTCGACACGGTGGTGGTGAAGGTGCCGTCGGCGGAAGCCGTCCGCTCGCGCGCCGACCCGAAGCGCATCAACCTGCGCTATCTTGACGACTCCCGCGTGGCGGTGAGCTTCGACGAGCTCACCTCGCTCGAAGACGTGGCGGATGTCGCCGAAGCGCTTTCAGGCAAGAAGGTCCACCTCAGCGAGCCGGTTGACAACTTGCCGGCATCCATTCCAACGGCACTGCGGCGCACCGACGCGGTGCTCTCGCACCCGGTGTTCAACCGCTATCACACCGAGACCGAGATGATGCGGTATCTGAAGCGCCTCGAGAACCGCGACCTGTCGCTGGTGCACTCGATGATTCCGCTCGGCTCGTGCACGATGAAGCTCAATGCCGCCGCCGAGCTGCTGCCGATTTCGTGGCCGCGCTTCGCAGCCCTGCATCCGTTCGCGCCGGCCGAGCAGGTGCGCGGCACGCTGGAGATGATCCGCGAGCTGGAAGGCATGCTCGCCGAAGTCACCGGCTTCGCCGGCGTCTCGCTGCAGCCCAATTCCGGAGCGCAGGGTGAATACGCCGGGCTGCTGGCGATCCGCGACTACCTGGCGGCGAAAGGCGAAGGCGAGCGCGACGTCTGCCTGATACCGGCCTCGGCACACGGCACCAACCCGGCCAGCGCGCAGATGATGGGCCTGCGCATCGTGGTGGTCGGCTGCGACCCGAACGGCAACGTCGACCTCGCCGATCTCGAGCGCAAGGTGGCCGAGCACCGCGCGCGGCTCGCCGCGCTGATGATCACCTACCCTTCGACGCACGGCGTGTTCGAGGAGGCGATCGTGCAGATCTGCGAGGCGGTGCACGCCGCCGGAGGTCAGGTCTACATGGACGGCGCGAACCTGAACGCGCTCGCCGGCCTGGCGAAGCCGGCGCAGATCGGCGCCGACGTGTGCCACATCAACCTGCACAAGACGTTCTGCATCCCCCATGGTGGCGGCGGGCCCGGCATGGGTCCAATCGCAGTCGCCGCGCATCTGACGCCTTTCTTGCCGCGTCATCCGCTCGAAGGAGACGCAGTTTCTGCGGCGCCGTACGGTAGCGCGCTGATCCTGCCGATCTCCTGGATGTATTTGCGCATGATGGGCGCCGCCGGCGTGCGCCGCGCAACCGAGCTCGCGATCCTCAATGCCAACTACATCGCCGCCCGCCTCGCGCCCTATTTCCCGGTGCTCTACAAGGGCGCACGGGGGCGCGTCGCGCACGAATGCATCCTCGACCTGCGCAAGCTCAAGCCGAGCTGCGGCGTCAGCGCCGAGGACGTGGCGAAGCGCCTCATGGACTACGGCTTCCACTCGCCGACGCTTTCGTTCCCGGTGGCCGATACGCTGATGGTCGAGCCCACCGAGAGCGAGTCGAAGGAGGAGCTGGACCGCTTCTGCGATGCGATGATCGCGATCCACGCCGAGGTGGAGCGGATTCGCGCCGGCACCTGGGACCGCGCCGACAATCCGCTGAAGAACGCGCCGCACACCGCGCTCGAGCTCGCCGGCGACTGGAAGCATCCCTACAGCCGCGAGCAGGCGGCTTACCCGCGTCCGTGGCTGCGCGCGGCGAAATACTGGCCGCCGGTGAAGCGCATCGACAACGCCGCCGGCGACCGCAACCTCATCTGCACCTGCCCGCCGATCGAGGCGTATGCCTGAAGAAAGGACCGTCCTCCACGCGCTCCACGCCGAGCTGGGCGCGCGCTTCACGCCGTTCGCGGGCTACGAAATGCCGGTGCAGTACCGCGACGGGCTGCGCGCCGAGCACCTGCACACGCGCGACCAGGCTGGACTCTTCGACGTCTCGCACATGGGCCAGCTGCGCGTCACCGGCCCGGGCCTGCTCGCCGTGCTCGAGCGCGCCCTGCCACTCGACTTCGACGGCTGGAAGCCCGGCCTGCAGCGCTATTCGCTGCTGCTGAACGAGCGCGGCGGCATCGAGGACGACCTGATGGTCACTGCGCTGCCCGATGAAGTGCGCATCGTGGCCAACGCCGGCTGCAAGCAGAAGGATCTCGAGCTGCTGCGCAGGCTGTGCCCCGCGCTGTCGTTCGAGCTTCTCGACCGCGCGCTGATCGCGCTGCAGGGGCCCTCGGCCGAGGCGGCGCTCGCTTCCCTCCATGCGGGAGTGAGGTCCCTCGGATTCATGCAGGTCGCGACATTCGACGAGCTGCTGGTTTCGCGCTCGGGCTATACCGGCGAGGACGGGTTCGAGATTTCGGTATCAAACCGCGAAGCAGAGACCCTGGCGCGCAAGCTGCTCGCCAACCCCGCCGTCAAGCCGGTCGGTCTGGGCGCGCGCGACACGTTACGGCTCGAGGCTGGTCTGCATCTGTACGGTCAGGACATGGACGCCGACACCACGGTGATGGAAGCGAGCCTCGGCTGGGCAATCGCGCGCTCGCGGCGTGCGGGCGGCTCGAAACAGGGCGGATTTCCGGGCGCTGACGTCTATCTGCGCCAGGCGCGCGAAGGAACGGCCAGAAAACTGCAAGGCCTGGAAGGCGAGGAGCCGGTACCGGTGCGCCATGGCGCGCCGCTTCTCGATTCGGAAAACAGGCAGGTGGGCGTGGTGACGAGCGGCACGATCTCGCCCTCGACGCAGCGCGCGATCATGCTCGGCTACGTGGGATCCACCGAGCAGAAGCTCTTCGCAAGCGTGCGCGGCGCGCCGCGCCCGGTGCGCATCGCTTCCCTGCCCTTCGTGCCGAAGCGCTACAAGAAGTCCTAAGACGTAGCTTCGTCCGTAGGCTCGTACTTCGCGCCTATACGGCGCACGAACCAGACGCACGCCATCGCTTCCAGGACCATCCGCAGAATGTGCCAGGGGGAACGCTCGGCCTTCGGCTGCAGGTGGTCCTCGACGTCGGGAAGGTAGGCGCGCAGCAGCTCGCTCGCGAACTCCGCCGCTGACGGCGGCACCATAATGGTGGGGACGTTCAATAGGCCGATCTGCATGCCCGGATAGAGACTGGCGTATCCGCCGTTGTGCACGAAGTACGGGATCTCATGGGCGGCGAGGAGGCTTCGCGCCATCGCGAGCTCGATCAGCGTATGCGGCCTGTGGATTGAAACCACGGTCCCCCCTGCCGTTTCCCTACCGATAGGATAACGCCTGGAGGACATTGCTGATGGCCAAGCTAAGACACATCGCGATCACCGTGCCGGACCCATGGAAGGCGGCCGAGTTCTACATGCGCGCCTTCGGCATGCAGAAGGTCGGCGAGACCGATTGGGAGAACGCCCGGGGCGTCTACCTGAGCGACGGCACCATCAACCTCGCCTTGCTGAATTACAAGACCGAAGAAGCTGCAGGCGAGCGCGGCCGCGACTTCGTCGGCGTGCACCACTTCGGCTTCCTGGTCGATGACGTAGACGCGGCCATGAAGGCCGTCGAGTCAGCCGGTGCCACGCATTGGATGGGGGAGCCCTCCGGCGGGACCAAGTTCTACGAGGTGAAGTACCACGACCCGGACGGCATCGCGTTCGACATCACCGCGAACGGCTGGGCTGGCGCGTCGAAGGACTAGGAAGTCCCGACGAACTCCCTCCTGATGTCGGCCGCCAGCAGACGCTTGATGATCCATGCGAACAATGCGGCGAATGCCAGGCACATCACGACGGTGAAGCCCATCATGATGTTCCACATCAGCTTGAAATTATCGTGGAAGTCGGAGTGCGGCGGCGCGGGCATCTCCGGCATCATCGAGCTCATTAGAAACGGCATTGCAAGGCTGGCCAGATTCCAGACAATGCCCAACGCCATGATGACGACAAAAATCAGCCGCGCCCAGTTCTTTCGCCTGAGAAGTCCGATCGCCGAAATCAACGTGCCAACACTGAGCAGCAGAAATCCGGCGACGACGTACTGAAAGTACTCGAACATGAAGCGGAACATCGCCGGCATCGGCGGTGTGGTTTCGGATTCCCTCATCGCCGCCCGCATCTCCTCCATGGGGAACATCAGGGCGATCATGATGTTCTGCAGCACCGAAATCACGCTCGCAAAGCACGCCAGGACGATGAAGCTCCAGGCGAGGCCGGTGACGAACGCGGAGCGGGCGACGACCGGGTCGATGGGGTGGTTCATCTGCGAGGGCGCGTAGCCGTAGTGCCGGTACCGAATTCGGGCTCTGACCCCGATTTATTCGTAGCGGACGTCGATGATCTCGTAGCGCTTCAAGCCGCCGGGGGTCTGCACCTCGACGCGCTCGCCGGATTCCTTGCCGATCAGGGCGCGCGCGATGGGGGAGCTCACGAAGATGCGGCCTTTCTTGATGTCGGCCTCGTCCTCGCCGACGATCTGCCAGGTCGACTTCTCGCCGGCCTCGTCCTCGACGTCGACGGTGGCGCCGAACACGCAGCGGCCGTCGGCATCGACCAGCTTCGGGTCGATCACCTGGGCGTTGGCGAGCTTGGCCTCGAGCTCCGAGATGCGGCCCTCGATGAAGCCGGCGCGCTCGCGCGCGGCGTGGTATTCGGCGTTCTCGGACAGGTCGCCGTGCGCGCGCGCCTCGCCGATCGCCTGCGAGTTGGCGGGGCGCTCGATGGTCTTCAGGCGGTGCAGCTCTTCGCGCAGCAGCTCGGCGCCGCGCCTTGTCATCGGTGTTTTCATGAGGGGACGGGCTCCGGTGTGCCTTGGCGAAGACGGGCGTGCAGGTCCTGCAGCCGATAGGGCTCCAGGCGCTCGATATGCTTCATGCCGGCGCACGCCGCCTTGGCGCCGGCGACGGTGGTGTAGTAGGTGACGCGGCGCGCGAGCGCGGTGGTGCGGATCGAGCGCGAGTCGCCGATGGCGGTGCGCGTCGCTTCCACGGTGTTGACGATGAAGCTCACGTCGCCATTCTTGATCATGTCGACGATGTGCGGGCGGCCCTCGGCGACCTTGTTCACTTCGGTGACCGGAATGCCGTGCGACTTGATCACGCCGGCGGTGCCGCGCGTGGCGAGCAGCGTGAAGCCGAGCTCGGTGAGGTCGCGCGCGACTTGCACCGCGGCGTGCTTGTCGCCGTCGCGCACGCTGATGAAGGCGCGGCCGCCGCTGGGGAGCTTCACCCCGGCGGCGAGCTGCGACTTCACGAACGCCTCGCCGAAGGTCTCGCCCACGCCCATCACCTCGCCGGTCGATTTCATCTCCGGCCCGAGGATGGTGTCGACGCCCGGGAAGCGCGCGAACGGAAATACCGCTTCCTTCACCGAGAAGTAGGTCGGCGTGACCTCCTCGACCTGCTGCTCCTTGAGCGTCTTGCCGGCCATGCAGCGCGCCGCGATCATCGCGAGCGGCAGGCCGGTCGCCTTGGAGACGTAAGGCACCGTGCGCGAAGCGCGCGGGTTCACTTCCAGCACGTACACGGTGTCCTTCTGGATGGCGTACTGCACGTTCATCAGGCCCTTGACCTTGAGGGCGCGCGCCATCTGCGTGGTCTGGCGGCGCAGCTCGCGCTCGAGGTGGCTGGCGAGCGAGTGCGGCGGCAGGCAGCACGCCGAGTCGCCCGAGTGCACCCCGGCCTGCTCGACGTGCTCCATGATGCCGCCGATCAGCACGTTCTTGCCGTCGCACACCGCGTCGACGTCGATCTCGATCGCGTCAGTGAGGTAGCGGTCGAGCAGCACCGGCGAATCGTTCGAGACCTTCACCGCGTTCGCCATGTATCGCTCGAGCTCGGACTGCTGGTGCACGATCTCCATGGCGCGGCCGCCGAGCACGTAGCTCGGGCGCACCACCACCGGATAGCCGATGGCCTCGGCGTGCTTCACCGCCTCTTCCACCGAGCGCGCGGTGCGGTTGGGCGGTTGGCGCAGCTTGAGCTGGGTGAGAAGCTGCTGGAAGCGCTCGCGGTCCTCGGCGACGTCGATCGAGTCGGCGCTGGTGCCGATGATGGGCACGCCGGCGGCGGCGAGGTCGCGCGCGAGCTTGAGCGGGGTCTGGCCGCCGTACTGCACGATCACCCCCCAGGGCTTTTCCTTGTCGACGATCTCGAGCACGTCCTCGAGCGTCAGCGGCTCGAAGTAGAGGCGATCCGAGGTGTCGTAGTCGGTCGACACCGTCTCGGGGTTGCAGTTGACCATGATGGTCTCGAAGCCGTCGTCGCGCAGCGCAAAGGCCGCGTGGACGCAGCAATAGTCGAACTCGATGCCCTGCCCGATCCGATTCGGCCCGCCACCCAGCACCATGATCTTCTTCTTCGAGGTCGGCTGCGCTTCGCATTCCTCTTCGTACGTCGAGTACATGTAGGCCGTCTTCGATGCGAACTCCGCCGCGCAGGTGTCGACGCGCTTGTACACCGGGCGAATGCCGAGAGAATGCCGCTTTTTTCTTACGAGGTTTTCGTTCGAGTTGAACAGATAGGCAAGCCGCCGGTCGGAGAAGCCCTTGCGCTTCAGGTCTCTCAACGTATCGGCATCGATGTCGTCCAGCTTCTGGTCATCGAGCTTCATCTCCAGCTCGACGATCTGCAGGATCTGGTCGAGGAACCAGGGATCGATCTTCGTCAGCCGGTAGACCTCTTCGAGCGTGAAGCCGTTCTCGAACGCATCGCCCACGTACCAGATGCGCTCCGGCCCGGGCTCGCCCAGCTCCTTCTCGAGGGTCTCGCGGTCGCGCGTGCGCTGGTTCAAGCCGTCGACGCCGATCTCGAGGCCGCGCAGGGCCTTCTGGAACGACTCCTGGAAAGTGCGGCCGATGGCCATCACCTCGCCCACCGACTTCATCTGCGTGGTCAGGCGATCGTTGGCCTGCGGGAATTTCTCGAAGGCAAAGCGCGGCACCTTGGTGACCACGTAGTCGATCGACGGCTCGAAGGACGCCGGCGTCGCGCCGCCGGTCACCTCGTTGGCGATCTCGTCGAGCGTGTAGCCCACCGCCAGCCGGGCCGCCACTTTGGCGATCGGAAACCCGGTCGCCTTGGAGGCGAGCGCGGAGGAGCGCGACACGCGTGGGTTCATCTCGATCACCACCATGCGCCCGTCCGCGGGATCGATGGCGAACTGCACGTTCGAGCCGCCGGTGTCCACGCCGATCTCGCGCAGCACCGCGATCGAGGCGTCGCGCATGATCTGGTATTCCTTGTCGGTGAGCGTCTGCGCCGGCGCGACGGTGATCGAGTCTCCGGTGTGCACGCCCATCGGGTCGAGGTTCTCGATCGAGCAGACGATGATGCAATTGTCCTTGCGGTCGCGCACCACCTCCATCTCGAATTCCTTCCAGCCCAGCAGCGACTCCTCGATGAGGAGCTCCTTGGTGGGCGACGCTTCCAGGCCGCGCTCGCAGATGGCGATGAACTCCTCGCGGTTGTAGGCGATGCCACCGCCGGTGCCGCCGAGGGTGAAGGAGGGCCTGATCACGACCGGAAAACCGATCCCGGCCTGCACCTGCAGCGCCTCTTCCATGGAGTGCGCGAGCGACGAGCGCGCCGAGCCCAGGCCGATGCGCGTCATCGCCGCCTTGAACTTCTCGCGGTCCTCGGCCTTGTCGATCGCCTCGCGCGAGGCGCCGATCAGCTCGACGCCGTACTTCTCCAGCACCCCCTCGCGCGCGAGGTCGAGCGCGCAGTTGAGCGCCGTCTGCCCGCCCATCGTCGGCAGCAGCGCGTCGGGCCGCTCCTTCTCGATGATGCGCCCCACCACCTGCCAGGTAATGGGCTCGATGTACGTGGCATCGGCCATCTCCGGGTCGGTCATGATCGTCGCCGGGTTGGAGTTCACCAGCACCACCCGGTAGCCCTCGGCGCGCAGCGCCTTGCACGCCTGCGCCCCCGAGTAGTCGAACTCGCACGCCTGCCCGATCACGATCGGCCCGGCGCCGATGATCAGGATGCTCTTGAGGTCAGTCCGCTTTGGCATCGCTCATCAGCTTTGCAAAGCGGTCGAAGAGGTAACCGATGTCGTGCGGCCCCGGGCTCGCCTCGGGGTGCCCCTGGAAGCAGAACGCCGGCCGATCAGTGCGGGCCAGGCCTTGTAGCGAGCCGTCGAACAGTGAAGTGTGAGTGGGCCGCATATTGGAGGGAACCGTCGCAGGGTCTACTGCGAAACCATGGTTCTGACTCGTGATGACGACGCGGCCCGAATCGAGGTCCTTCACCGGATGGTTCGCGCCGTGGTGGCCGAACTTCATCTTCAGCGTCTTCGCGCCCGAGGCGAGGCCCATCAGCTGGTGGCCGAGGCAGATGCCGAACACCGGGACGTTCGTCGCGTCGAGGATCTCGCCGATCGCCTCGATGGCGTAATCGCACGGCTCGGGGTCGCCCGGGCCGTTGGCGAGGAACACGCCATCCGGCCGCAGTTTCAAAACGTCCTTGGCTGGAAAAAAAGCCGGTACTACGGTAATACGCGCGCCGCGGTCAGCGATCATGCGCAGGATGTTGTGCTTGATGCCGTAGTCGTAGGCGACGACGTGGAAGCGCGGGTTGTCGAGCTTGCGATAGCCGCTGCCCTGCTCTTTTCCCCATTGCCAGCGACCCTCGTTCCATTCGTAGGGCTTGTCGGTCGTAACGACCTTGGCCAGGTCCATGCCGGCGAGGCCGGGAAAGGCCTTGGCCTTCGCCAGGGCTGACTCGACGTCGGCATCAGTGGTCAGGCAGCCGTTCTGCGCGCCCTTTTCCCGCAGGATCCGCGTGAGCTTCCTCGTGTCCAGCTCGGCGATTCCTACGACCTTGTTTTTCTTGAGATATGAAGTGAGGTCGCCCTGCGAGCGCCAGCTGGAGAGCAGGCGCGGCAGGTCGCGCACCACCAGTCCTTCGGCGTAGACGCGGCGGGACTCCGCATCCTCGGCGTTCACCCCGGTATTGCCGATGTGCGGGTACGTGAGGGTGACGATCTGGCGGCAATAGGAGGGATCGGTAAGGATCTCCTGGTAGCCGGTCATCGCCGTGTTGAACACCACCTCTCCGACGGCGGCGCCATGCGCCCCGATGGAACGGCCGCGAAAGACCGTCCCGTCGGCAAGGACCAGCACGGCGGGTTCGAAGTTAGCCATTTTTGCAGCGCACGTGAAAAGCGGGAGGAGGCTCTGGGCACGAAAAATCGCGCCGCCCACTCCCGCTTCATTGAAGGAAGGATTATAGGCCTAAAACGTCGGCCATGCCGTACAGGCCGGGGGCTTTTCCCTGCAGGAACTTCACGGCGCGCAACGCGCCCTGGGCGTAGGTGGTGCGGCTCTGCGAGCGCACCGTCACTTCGACGCGTTCCCCGGTGCCGGCAAAGATTACCGTGTGCTCGCCGACGATGTCGCCGCCACGGATCGAATGGAAGCCGATCTGCGTGGGCTGCCGCTCGCCGATCACGCCTTTTCTGCCAAAGACAAAATCCTTTTTCTTCAAAGCCCGGGAGACGATCTCGCCCAGCTCGAGCGCGGTGCCCGAAGGCGCGTCGACTTTGTGGCGGTGGTGCGCCTCGACGATCTCGACGTCGTAGGCATCGCCCAGGATGCGGGCCGCTACTTCGGCAAGCTTGTAGGCGGCGTTCACGCCGACGGCAAAATTGGCCGCCAGCACGATGGGAATGCGCTGCGCCGCCTCGGCGATGCGACCCTTGTCCTCTTCGGTGAAGCCGGTGGTGCCGATCACCATCGCCCGGGCGTGCTTGAGGTGGGCGAGCGTGCCTTCGGGGCGCGTGAAGTCGATCAGCACGTCGGCTTGCGAAATGGCGCCAAGGTCAGTGGTCACCTTGCTGCCGCCGACGGACTCGCCGACGGCGCTGCTGCCCTTCACGTCCAGCGCCGCGATCAGGCTGAGCTCGCCGTCGGCAACCACGGCGTCGATCAGCGCGCGACCCATGCGCCCGCCGGCCCCGGCGACGGCAACCTTCATTGCGTAGCGCCGGCCGCGACCAGATCGCCGTCGAGGCGCGTCAGCCTGCCGTCCTCGAAGAACACGGTCAGCTTGCGTTGCTCGCGGTCGGCGCCGGGCTTCTCGCGCCAGAACACGTAGTCCCAGCGGTCGGCGTGGAAGATGTCGGTGAGGAGCGGCGTGCCGAGCGCGAGGCGCACCTGCTCCTTGCTCATGCCCGGCTTGAGCTGCGCGACCATGTCCTGCGAGATGAAGTTCCCCTGCTGGATCTCGATGCGGTAAGGAGTGACGCCTGGAATCCTCGGCACGTAGCTGCAGCTCGCGGCCAGCGCGAGGCCGGCAACGACGAGAGCGCAGCGCAAGAATGCCCGAGGCATGCGCATATAATGCCACCGATGAGCACGGTGCAAAGCCTCAAGGACAGCGGGCTCAAGGCCACCCTGCCCCGCCGCAAGATCCTCGAGCTCTTCGAGGGCAGCAAGGTGCGGCACCTTTCGGCCGAAGACGTGTACAAGGCGCTGATCGCCGAGGGCATCGACGTCGGCCTCGCCACCGTCTACCGCGTCCTCACGCAATTCGAGCAGGCCGGCCTCCTCGCCCGCCAGCACTTCGAGACCGGCAAGGCGGTCTTCGAGCTCAACCAGGGCGGCCACCACGACCACCTGCTGTGCCTGCAGTGCGGGCGCGTCGAGGAGTTCTACGACCCCGACATCGAGAAGCGCCAGGCCGACGTCGCGCGCCAGCGCGGCTTCGCGCTACACGGGCATTCGCTCGCCCTGTACGCGGACTGCACCAAGAAAAACTGCCCGCACCGAACGGCGTAAAAGGGGTCAGGACCCTTTTCGTGCGCTGCCCATAGCTAACCGAAAAGGGTCCTGACCCCTTTTACCGCGCCAGCGGAAAACGTGGTCTGTCCCTGATTCTAGGTTTCGTCGAGAAGCTCGGCGGCGTGTTTCCGCGCAGTACTCTCGGCACCCCCTAACATGCGAGCAAGCTCGGCGATCCTGGCGCTGCGATCCAGGCGCAAGAGCTTCACCTTCATTCCCGAGCGCAGCACCGACCACTGATCATTCCCGCTCGCAGCGACCTGCGGCAGGTGCGTAACGCAGAGCACCTGGCGCTGTCTTCCGAGCTGGCGCAGTGCCTTGCCGATGGTCTCGGCCACCGCGCCGCCGATGCCCGAATCGATCTCGTCGAACACCAGCGCGCCCACCGGCGAGGCGCTGGCGGCGACCAGCTGGATGGCCAGGCTGATGCGCGACAGCTCGCCGCCTGAAGCGACCTTGGCGAGTGGACGTAGCGGCAGGCTCGGGTGCGAGGAGACTTCGAATTCAACTTCTTCTGCTCCCATAGCCGACGGCTGTTCCAGAGAAGTCAATTTCACGGCAAAACGGCCGCCGCCCATCGCGAGCTTCTGCATGGCGGCGGTGACCGCCTTGCCCAGCCCCTCCGCACCGGCGCGGCGCTTGGCGGAAAGCTTTTTGGCCGCCGCTTCGTAGCGGCCCTGCGTGGCCGCGACTTCCTTGCGCAGCGCTTCGGGATTGACCGCGAGCTCGAGCTCGGCCAGCCGCTTCTGCGTCTGGACCAGCAGCTCATGCAAACCTTCGGGTCGCACCCGGTACCTGCGCGCCGCGGCGTGCAGCGCTTCGATGCGCGCTTCGGTGTCGCGCAACGCCTGCGGGTCGAGCTCGACGCGCGAAGCGTAGTTCCGCAAGTCGCGCACCGCTTCACCGGCCTGCGCTTCGGCGGACTCGAGCAGCTCCACCACCGCCTTCAGGCGATCGTCATGCGCCGAAAGCGCCTTCAGGCGGTTCACCACTGCGGCGAGCTGGGTGAGCGAGGCGCCCTCCGCCTCCGCCAGCGCCTCGAGCGCGGACTGCGCGCCGCCCAGCAGGCTCGAGCCGTGCTGCAGCCGCGTGTGCTCGGCCGAGACCTGCTGCCATTCGCCCTCCTGCAGGCCAAGTTTTTTTAATTCAGAGAACGCCGCCTGGATCTCCGCGCGTTCGCGTTCACGCTGAGCAAAATTCTTCTCGGCCTCGTCCGCCAGCGCCTGCAGGCGCTTCCAGGCGCGGTAGGCGTCACCGGTTTCCTGTACCAGGGATTCACATCCGACGTGGGAATCGAGAAGCGCGCGCTGCGCCGCCGTGCGCAGCAGCGACTGGTGCTCGTGCTGGCCGTGGATGTCGATCAGGTGCTCGCCCGCGGCCTTGAGCTGGGCGAGGGTGGCGGCATGGCCGTTGATGAAGCAGCGCGAGCGGCCGCTGCGGTCGATGCTGCGCCTGAGGATCAGCGCGCCAGGGTCGCCCGCGAGGTCCGATTCCATTAGCCACGACGCCAAAGCCTCACTATGAAAATCAAAATCCGCGGACAGCTCGGCGCGCTCGGCGCCCTCGCGCACCAGGCCGCCGTCGCCGCGGCCGCCCACCAGCAGCTCGATGGCGTCGACCAGGATCGATTTGCCGGCGCCGGTCTCGCCGGTCAGCGCGGTGAAGCCTTTGTCGAGCTCGAGGCTCGCGCGCTCCACGATCACGAAGTCCCGCACCTCCAGCGCGCGCAGCATGGCTAGTCGGTGGCGCGGCGCTTCTCGCGGGCTTCGCTCCAGCCCAGCTTCTCGCGCAGGGTGGCGAAGTAGCCGTAGCCCGGCGGATGGACGAAGCGCACCGCGTCGGCCGAGCGCTTGAGGACCAGCCGGTCGCCCTCCACCATGTCGTGCAGTGCCAGGCCGTCGAAGTGCGCGCGCGCATCGAGCGCATGCTTCATCTCGATTTCGATCACGCTGAGATCACTCACGCTGACCGGGCGCGCGGACAGGGTGTGCGGATTCAGCGGCACCAGGGTGAGCGCCGCCACCGCCGGATGCAGGATCGGGCCCTGCGCCGAGAGCGCATATGCGGTCGAGCCGGTCGGCGTGGCGACGATGATGCCGTCGGCGCGCAGCCGGTAGACGAACTCGCCGTCCACGCGCAGCTCGAACTCGATCAGCCGTCCCTGCGAGCCCTTGCCGATCACCGCTTCGTTGAGCGCGATGGTGCTCAGCACCGTCTTTCCCTGGCGCTGGATCTGCGCGTCGAGCAGCGAGCGCTCCTCGAGCGCGTAATTGCCGTCGAGAATGGCGCCGACGCCGGTCTGCATGTCGTCGTGGCCGATGTCGGTCATGAAGCCCAGGCGGCCCTGGTTGATGCCGACCAGCGGCACGTGGTGGCGCACCAGCTCGCGCGCCGCGCCGAGCATGGTGCCGTCGCCACCGACGACGATCGCGAGGTCCGCTTTGGTTGCACCTTCGGGAAGGACTTCGCAGCCGCGCTTGCGCAGGAAATCACGCAGCTGCTGCAATGAGGATTCGCTCTCGGCGCTGCGCGGTTTGCCTATGAGCGCAATGCGGCGGAACGACATGCGGCGAGTGTACAATGAATCCATGCTCGACAAGCGCGCGCAAATCCTGCTCAAGACCTTGATCGAGCGCTACATTGCCGAGGGCCAGCCGATCGGCTCGCGCACCTTGTCGAAGTTCTCCGGGCTCGATCTTTCGCCCGCCACCATCCGCAACGTGATGGCCGACCTGGAAGACCTGGGCTTCATCGCCAGCCCGCACACCTCGGCCGGCCGCGTGCCCACGCCCGCGGGCTACCGGTTCTTCATCGACACGCTGCTGGTGGTGCGCCAGCTGCAGTCGCAGGACCTGCACGCGATCGAGGACCAGCTGCATCCCGACAACCCGCAACGCGTGATCCAGACCGCTTCCAACCTGCTCTCGCAGCTCACCCAGTTCGCCGGCGTGGTGATGACGCCGCGGCGCGGGGTGACCTTCAAGCACATCGAGTTCCTCAAGCTGTCCGAGAAGCGCATCCTGCTGATCGTGGTCACGCCCGACGGCGACGTGCAGAACCGCATCCTGTTCACCGAGGTCGAGTACCGGCCCACCGAGCTGATCGAGGCGGCGAACTTCATCAACCAGAACTACGCCGGCCAGAGCTTCGAGGAGGTGCGCGGCCGGCTGCAGAGCGAGCTGCGCGAGATGCGCGAGGACGTGACCAAGCTGATGAGCGCCGCGCTCGACGCCGGCAGCGCGCTCGCCGAGGGCGGCGAGCAGTACGTTCTCTCCGGCGAGCGCAACCTCTTCGCCGTGAAGGACCTGTCGCAGGACATGGGGCGCCTGAAGCAGCTGCTCGAGCTGTTCGAGCGCAAGACCTCGCTGGTCAAGATCCTCGACCTCGCGTTGCGCGGCCAAGGCGTGCAGATCTTCATCGGCGGCGAGTCCGGCGTGGCGGCGCCCGACGACGTCAGCGTGGTGACCTCGCCCTACAAGGTGGACGGCGAGGTGGTCGGCACCGTCGGCGTGATCGGCCCGACGCGCATGGCCTACGAGCGCGTAGTGCCGATCGTCGACGTCACCGCCAAGCTGCTGTCCAGCGTGCTGTCCAAGCACTGACGAAAAAGGGGTCAGGACCCTTTTTCAGGCGAGTTACGCGCAGCCGAAGTGAAAAAGGGTCCTGACCCCTTTTTCGTACCCATGGAGAGCGTCCTACTCGTCAACCTCGGCACCCCAGCGGCCCCGACGCCGCCGGCCGTGCGGGAGTATTTGAGGGAATTCCTGTCTGACCCGCGCGTGGTCAAGCTGCCGCGCTGGGTATGGCTGCCGATCCTGCATGGCATCGTGCTGCGCACGCGTCCGGCTAAATCGGCCGAGAAGTACCAGCTGATCTGGACGCCGGAAGGCTCGCCCCTCGCCGTGCATACGATGCGGCAGGCCGCGCTGCTGCAGGAAGAGCTCGGGATTCCGGTGAGGTACGCCATGCGGTATGGCAAGCCTTCTGTTTCTTCAGCGCTAACGGGGATCGACGACCCGCTGGTCGTTCCCCTCTATCCGCAGTACGCCGAAAGCACGACCGAGAGCGTGCGCGACGTCCTGCCGGCGGGCACGCCGATGGTCGAGAGCTTCTACGGGCATCCGGCGTACATCGACGCTCTGGCGGCGAACGTCCAGCGCCACTGGCAGCAGCAAGGCCGCGGCGCGATGCTGGTGATGAGCTTCCATGGCCTGCCGCGCAAAGGCGCCGAGCGCTATGAGCTCGAGTGCCACGCCACCGCGGCGCTGCTGGCGGCCAGGCTCGGCCTGAAGGACGAGGCTTGGAAGACCACCTTCCAGTCCCGCTTCGGCTATGCGGACTGGCTGCAGCCGTATACGGAGCCGACGCTGGTGGCGCTCGCCGGCGAAGGCTTGAAGCGGATCGACGTGGTCTGCCCGGGGTTCGTGTGCGACTGCCTGGAGACGCTGGAAGAGATCGGCATCACCGCACACCGGGCTTTCCGCGCCGCTGGCGGCCAGGACCTTTGCCTCATCCCCTGCCTGAACGAATCCGCCGAATGGATCAGCGCGCTCGCGCAGATCGCGCGCGCACGCGTCGCCTAAGCTGCGTGGATGTCCCGTGCGTACAAAGTGCTGGTGTTCGGCGCGTCCTATGGCTCGCTGTTCGCAACCAAGGTGGCCGCCGCTGGCCATGACGCGACGCTGGTGTGCCAGCGCGCCACCGCCGAGCTGATCAACCGCGAAGGCACGCGGGTGCTGTTTCCCGTCAAGGGCGGCGCGCCGGTGGAGATCGCCTCGCCAAGCCTGCCCGGCGCGGTGCGCGCCTCGATGCCCTCGGCCGCCGATCCCGCCGCTTATGACCTCGCAGTGCTCGCCATGCAGGAGCCGCAATACGGCTCGGCCGGCGTGCGCGAGCTCCTCGACCGCACGGCGAAAGCCGGGGTGCCCTGCCTATCGCTGATGAACATGCCGCCGCCGCCGTACCTGCGGCGCCTGCCCGGCCTGCCAGCGGAATTGCCAGCCGGCTGCTACACCGATCAAACCGTCTGGCACTCGTTCGATCCGGCCACGCTCAGCCTGTGCAGCCCCGACCCGCAAGCGCTGCGCCCCGCCGGCGGGCCGCCGAACGTGCTCAAGGTGATGCTGCCAACCAATTTCAAGGCGGCGCGCTTCGGCTCGGAGGCGCACACCGCGATCCTTCGGCGGCTCGAGACCGACATCGGCGCGGTCGACCTGCCGGTGAAGCTCAAGGTGCATGAGAGCCTGTTCGTGCCGCTCGCGAAGTGGGCCATGCTGCTCGCTGGCAACTACCGCTGCATTACGCCCGACGGCCCGCGCGCCATCCGCGACGCCGTGCATGGCGACGCCGAGCGCGCGCGCTCCGTGTACGACTGGGTGCGCGAGCTGTGCATCGGCCTGGGCGCGGCGCCCCAGGATTTAGTACCGTTCGACAAATACGCCGCCGCGGCTGCAAGCCTCGGCGCCCCTTCCTCAGCCGCGCGCGCGGTGTTCAACGGCGCGGGCTACATCGAGCGCGTGGACAAGCTGGTGCAGGCGATTGCCGCGCACCGCGGCATCAGCCACCCGGAGCTCGACGCGATCGTCGCGCTCGTCGACGAGCGCCTCGCCTCCAACCGCAGGGCCGCCGCCTAGGCCTGCAGCGCGGCGACCGCGGCGCTCGCCCGCGGCAGCGGATAGGCGCGCGACAGCGCGTCGACCACCTGCTCCGGCGGCAGCGCGCGGCTGAAGAGAAACCCCTGCATCTCGGTGCAGTGCCGGCCGCGCAGGAATTCCACCTGCCACGCCTCTTCCACGCCCTCGGCGATGAGGCCGATGCCGAGCGAGCGGGCCAGCGCCGAGATCGCCTTGACGATCGCCGCGTCCTTCGGGCTGGTGGCGATGTCGCGCACGAAGCTCTTGTCGATCTTCAGGCTGTCGATCGGGAAGCGCTTGAGGTAGCCGAGCGAGGAATAGCCGGTGCCGAAGTCGTCGATCGAGATTGCGGCGCCGATCGCCTTCAGCTTGCCCATCACGCCCATGGCGTGCTCGACGTTCTCCACCAGCAGGCTCTCGGTGAGCTCGAGCTCGAGCATCTGCGGCTGAAGGCGGCTGGCGCGCAGCGCTTCGCTCACCGAGTCGAGCAGGGTTTCGCTGCGGAACTGGCGCGACGAAAGGTTCACCGACACCCGCAGCGGCGGCAGGCCGGCATCCTGCCACGATCGCGCCTGGCGGCAGGCCTCGGCGAGCACCCAGGCGCCAACCGGCACCACCATGCCGGTTTCCTCCAGCAGCGGGACGAAGCGCGCCGGCTCGACCAGCCCCCATTCCGGGTGGCGCCAGCGCAGCAGCGCCTCGGCGCCGGTGGCGCGGCCGCTGGCGACCGACACGCGGGGCTGGAAATGCAGCACGAACTCGTGATTCTTGAGCCCGCGGCGCAGCGCCGCCTCGACCAGGATCTGGCTCTCGACGCGCTCGTTCATCTCCGGCGCGAAAAAAGCGTAGCGGTTGCGGCCGAGCTCCTTGGCGCGGTACATCGCGGTATCGGCGCTCTTCAGCAGGCGCTCGGCCACCACGTCGTCGCGCGGATAGAGCGCGATGCCGATGCTCGCGGTGACCGAGATCTCGTGGTGCTGCAGCTGCAGCGGCTCGGCCATCGCCTCGAGCACGCGGCTCGACACCATCGCCGCCTCCTCGGGCCCGCGCACATCCTCGAGCAGCACGGTGAACTCATCGCCGCCCATGCGGAACAGCATGTCGGCCTCGCGTACCGCGCGCCGGATGCGCTCGGCGGCGACGCGCAGCAGCCGGTCGCCGGCGTCGTGGCCGAGGCTGTCGTTCACGCGCTTGAAATTGTCGAGATCGAGGAACAGCAGGGCGAGCGGCCAGCCGGCGCGCTTCGCGCGGCGCATCGCCTCGTCGAGATGCTCGGCGAAGCTCGCGCGGTTGGGCAGGCCGGTGAGCGAGTCGTGGTAGGCCTGGTGGCGGATGCGCTCCTCCTGCGCGGCGCGCTCGCGCTCCTGCTCGCGCAGCAGGCGGTGGTAGCGCGCAAGCATCAGCTGCATCGCCAGGTACACCGCGGCCATGCCGCCGAGCACCGCGGCGAGAATGGTCCACTGGCTGCGCTCCATGCGCGCCACCAGCTCGGTGATGTCGGTGTAGACCTCGAGCACGGCCTCCACCGGCGCGGCCTCGTAGACATGCACCGGCACGTAGGTCGCCAGGATGTGGCGCTCGGCGAGCTCGCCTTCCCAGGCGTCGAAGCGCTCGCGATAGGTGAGGTTGCTCGCCGGGTAGCCGTCGCGCGCGCGCCGGTAGCCAGGGTTGGAGAGCTTGTCCTCGCCGATCTGGCGGGCGTCGGTGGAGAAGACGGTCAGGCCGTTGAGGTCATAGATCTTCACCTTGACCACCGGCAGGCCGTCGGCCAGGCGGCGCAGCTCGTCCTCGAGCGAGGCGATCTCGGGCCGCCCGGCGAGGGTGGCGCGATCGAGCGAGGCGGCGCGCTTGACGAAGTCGGCGTGCGCCGGCCACACGGCATTGGCGAAGGTCTTGGTCAGCGCGATGCTGGCGTGGCTCTCGGCCTCCACCATCGCGTCGAACACCAGTCCGCGGTAGAGCATGGACAGCGCGACGACCACCGCGATCAGCACCGCCAGCGCGAGGAGCTGCGAATAGCGCAGGAGGTTCAGCATCGCATTTGCAGCATACGAGTGCCCCCCGAGCGCCGCACTCGGGGACTTCCTGAGGGTGCGCCGGGGTAACCCCTACCGTTCTGACAATCCCTTTTACCGCCCTAACAATCCTTTTAACTTGTCGCGGATTTTTTCGTCGTTGAGCTTCTCGCCGAGGCGTTCCTTCAGTTTCTCGCCCACTTCGGACTTCGCCGCCTCCCCCGCCATGGCGCGAAAATCGACGTCGTACTTCAGGTCGTCGAACGGCCCGCTCAGGTGCACCGGAACGGTAAGGCCGGCGAGGCGGTCGCGCTCGGCGCCGCCCTGGCCCTTGGTGGTGGCGACCACCGCCGCCTTGGCGACGTAGTCCAGGCTGGCGGCCGGGATGTTGATGTCGCCCTTGCCGTTTAGCCGGAACAGCGGCGCCTTGGCGTCGAGGTCCTCGTTGTGCGCCACGCCGTTCTTGATCACGAAGCTCGCGGTCAGCTCGGTGAAATCGGTGCGGCGCGAGTTGTCATTGGCGCTCTGCCCGGCGGCGGCCGATTGCGAGCCGAGCAGGTTGCGGCCCTTCTGGATGATCTCGGCGATGTTGATGCCCTTGATGGCGCCGTCCGCCAGCCGCACCTTGGTGGTGCCGGCCAGCGAGCGCTTCATCGCGTTCACCGTGGTGCCGGTTGCGGTAATGTCGAGCGTGATATCGCCCTTTCCTTCGAGCTTGTCGTTCTGCGCGAGGTCGCGCAGCAACGGCCCGATCGCGATGCCGGTGAGCTGCTCCTTCAGGGAAATCTGGTTGCGGTTGGCGTCCGCCACCACCTCGCCCTTGACCGCGCCCTCGTAGAGATTGGCCGAATGCGGCGCGATGGCGGCGCGGCCGTTCTCCACCCGGATCTGCGCGTTCAGGTCCGCGAGCTTGAGGCCGTGAACCTGCAGCTGGCCGACCTGCAGCTTGCCGGCCGCGTTGATCCCCTTCAGCGCCGACAGGTCGACCGGCGTGTCTTCCTGCTTGGCCGTCTGCTGTGGCTTTTGGGCTTCTGCCGGCTTTTTCTCCTGCGGCGCGGGTTTAGCCGCCGGTGGTGAGCTGTCGCCGGTGAGATAGCGGTCCACGTTCAGCTGGTCGATGCTCGCTTCGAAGTTGTAGGGCTCGGCGGCGGTGAACTTCGCCTTGATGGTCGACTCGTCGAGCTTGGCGGTGACGTCGCCGCTCAGCACGCCGTCCTTGAGCTGGTACTTGCCGTCCGCGGATAGCTTCACCTCCAGCGCCGGCGCCTTGCGCTTCGCCGTCATCGCCAGCTCCAGCTTGCCCTCGGCGTCCTGCGCGATGCGGCCGGTCTTCAGCTTGAAGTCCTCGATGGCGTACTCCTGGCCAGCCACCTGGTCGATGTACGTGATCGACCCCTTCTCCACGTCGACCGAGGATATGTCGAACACCACGGGTTGGCCGCCCTCCGAGGGCTCCGACGCTTTCTTGGCCTGGACTTCCTTCTTGTCGCCGCCGTCCATCAGGTCGGAGAAGTTGTAGCGCCCGTCCTTGCCTTTCACGATGCGTGCTTTCACGCCGGAGAGCTTGACCGAGTCGACGATGTACTCGCCGCGCAGCAGCGGCATGAGCTTGACCGAGGCGTGGGCGCTGTCGAGGGAAACAAATTGCTGGTCGGAGCCCTTTTCCGTGAGGCTGACTCCGGCGATGTCGGCGCCGAGGCTGGGCCAGAACGCCATCTCGATGTCGCCCTTGATGCCGAGCGTGCGGCCGGTCTTTTCCTTCACCAGGCGCTCGATGTCGGCCTTGTAGCGGTTCGGATCGAAAGTAAGCGCGAAGACCGCCGCGCCGGCGACCGCAATGACCGCCAGGCCGCCTAGGCCGAGCAGCGTGTATTTCAGAGGTTTATTCATAAAATCAAGGCCTTTAATCTGCGGAGTTTCACTGTGCGCGGCTTGAAAGCGGCGACACCCATCCCCATTAGGACAAGATGCAGGAAGAGACTGTTCAACCTCAGAACGAAAAGTCGCTGGAAGAACTACTCGCCGAGGCCCAGGCCCGGCTCGAGCAGCAGCGCGACAGCATGATGCGAGCGGTGGCGGACGCCGAAAACGCCCGCAAGCGAGCCCTGGCCGAGGCGGCGTCCTCGCAGAAGTACGTCCTGGAGCGCTTTGCCGAAGGGCTGCTGCCGGTCATGGACAGCCTGGAAGCGGCGCAGAAGACCGGCGACATCAGCGGGGTGGAGCTGACCCTGAAGCAGCTGCGCTCGGCGCTCGAGAAATCGAGCGTGCGCGAGATCGACCCGAAGGCCGGCGAGCGCTTCGACCCGCATCGTCACCAGGCGATGGCCGCGGTGGAAGCCCAGGCTGATCCGAACACCATCATTTCGGTGATGCAGAAGGGCTACAGCCTGCACGACCGCGTGCTGCGCCCGGCGCTGGTGACGGTTGCAAAAAACAAGTCAGACCCCATCTCCGACAAAGACTTGAACTAAGGTACCCCTATGGCAAAGATCATCGGCATTGACCTCGGAACGACGAACAGCTGCGTGGCGATCATGGAGGGCGGCAAGCCCAAGGTGATCGAGAACTCGGAAGGCTCGCGCACCACCCCGTCGGTGGTTGCGTTCACCGAGGACGGCGAGGTGCTGGTCGGCGCCTCGGCCAAGCGCCAGGCGGTGACCAACGCCAAGAACACCATCTACGCGGTGAAGCGCCTGATCGGCCGCAAGTTCGACGAGAAGGAGACGCAGAAGGACGTCAAGCTGATGCCCTACAAGATCGTGCGCGCCGACAAC
>DATFDV010000025.1:0-13431 GCA_035251855.1 Burkholderiales bacterium
CTGAGCCAGGATGCCGTGTTCGTCTGCGCGCACGGCGCCGGCGGGCACATGGCGGACGGCGGCATGACCCGGGCGGCTCAGACCCTTGCGGGTGCGGGCTTCAACGTGGTGCGGTTCAATTTCCCCTACCGTGAAAAAGGCTCTGGCAGGCCCGATCCCATGCCCGTACTGAAAGCCGCCGTCGCGGAGGCCGCGCTGCGGACGCGCAGGGAGCTCGCGCCGCGCAAGCTCATCATCGGCGGCCGCTCGATGGGCGGCCGCGCTGCCTCGATGCTGGCGGCCGATGGGTTCGATTGCGATGGCCTGCTGCTGCTCGCCTATCCGCTGCACCCGGCGGGTCAGCCCGAAAAGCTTCGCGCTGCGCACTTGCCGCAGATCAAGCTTCCGGTGCTCTGCTTCAACGGCACGCGCGACGCGCTCTGCGACCGGAAGTTGATGGACCCCATCGTCGCCGGCCTGGACCGCTGGCAAATGCATTGGCTGGACGGCGCGGACCACTCGTTCCACGTGCTGAAATCTTCAGGCAGGACCGACGACCAGGTGATGCAGGAAGTTGGTGCTACCGCTCAGCGCTGGCTGGCAGGGCGTTGAGCGCAGCGAGCAGGGCGCGCGCCTCGGCCTGCGGCGCAACCATCGGCCGCAAATTTCGTACATGGGCTTTCAACGACCGGTAGAAATCGGCATGGGTCGCGGCGCGCGTGATGAGCCGGGCGAGCGCGCGTTCGTCCTCCACGCGGAAGTATCCCGGATAGCCGGGACCGAGCAGCCCGACATTGCCCGAAATGCGTGACGCGAGGACTGGGACGCCGATGCGCAAGGCTTCGCACACCACGTTGGCGCCGCCTTCCATGCGCGAGCTGATCACCATGGCGTGGCTCGACGCCAGCCAGCGCAAGGCGGTTGCATGCGACACGCTGCCCAGCCAGCGGTAGCGTGCATCGCCCGTCGCGGGTTTGAGCTTCGGATCGAGCGCAGCGCCAAGATGAACCACATCCACCATGGGGGCGACGTAGGGCAATGCCGCCACGATCCTCAATGGGTCCTTTTCCGCGCGCAGGTGACCGATGACGCAGATCCTGAACTTTCCTTTCACCGGGCGGTGCCGCAGCGACGTGGCTGAGCTCTGCACCACGACGGCGACCTTCTTGCGCAGCCGGCCAGGAAGCTCCTCGGCGGCCTTGGGCTGCAGCACGATCAGCCGGTGCGCGAGCTCCAGGGATTCGCGCGCTTCAGCCGAGGTGCGGATATCGCGGTACACGTCGGTGCCGGTCAGCGCCACGGCCAGCGGCTTTGCGCTCGGGAATGCCTTGATGGAGGCGTGGCTGCGGCGGGCGTGCAGGGCGAGCATCAGATCCGCCTCCGCCGAGACATTCTCGGAGGAAATCGAAACCCTATGGCCTGCTGCCCTCAGGAACGCGGCCCAGCGAAGCGCCGTGTGGCGGTTGCCGTTGCGCGTCCCTGGGCCCGCCGGCGTCACCAGCGCGATCCTCATTCAGTAGACTCGCGGCTGTGCATGCCCTGGCCGACAAGCTGCGCGCCGCCCGCGAGCACACCCGCCGCCTGACCGACGATCTCGCCGGCGAGCGCGAGCTCGGGCCGCGGCTGGCGATCGTCAATCCGCCGCGCTGGGAGGTCGGGCATGTGGGCTGGTTCCAGGAGTTCTGGTGCCTGAGAGGCGGGTCGGAGCAAGCCGCGACGATTCTGCCGAACGCCGACGCGCTGTACAACTCCGCCACCGTGCCGCATGCGACGCGTTGGACACTTCCCCTGCCGTCGTTCGCCGACACGATTGCTTATCGAGAGGAAGTGCTGGAGCGCGTCATCGACCGGCTGGAGGAAGGCGATCCCTATTTCGTCGAGCTGGCGCTGCGCCATGAGCTGATGCATGCCGAGGCGTTTCATTACACCCGCCAGACCTTGGGATATCCGGCGCCGGATGCCCCGGGTTCGGTTTCCGGAGAAGGCGACCTTGAATACCCCGGTGGGCTGTTCCGGCTGGGCGCAAAGCCGGGCGACGGCTTTGTGTTCGACAACGAGAAATGGAGCCATCCACTGGTGCTGGAGCCATTCCGCATGGCGCGCCGTCCGGTGACCTACGGCGAATACCGCAAGTTTCGGGAGCCGCTCTACTGCAAGGATGGCAGGGTGCGGCGCTTCGAGCGCTGGATCCCGATCCCGGACGATGAGCCGGTTCGGCACGTGAGCTGGCAAGACGCCATGGCGTACTGTGCCTGGGCGGGACGGCGGCTGCCGACCGAGGCGGAATGGGAGTTCGCCGCGCTCGGCGGGCTGGAGAATGTCGGCCATGTGTGGGAGTGGACCTCCAGCACCTTCCTTCCGTACCCCGGCTTTTTGCGCGACCGCTACAAGGAGTACTCCGAGCCGTGGTTCGGCACGCACAAGGTGCTGCGCGGCTCGAGCTTCGCCACGCCGCCGGGCGTGGCGCATGCGCGCTTCCGCAACTTCTATACGCCCGAGCGCGCCGACATGTTCGTCGGCTTCAGGACCTGCGCCCTGTGACCCCGCTGACCTCGAAAGACAATCCGAAGGTGAAGCGCTGGATCAGGCTCGCGAGCGACGCACGCTATCGTCGCTCCGAGAAGCGCGCGCTGATCGAGGGTCCGCATCTCCTCGCCACCGCGCTCCAGCATCGGGTGAGGCCGCTGGCGGTGCTGGTGACGGAACCGATGAGCCCGGAGGTCAGCGCCCTGGTCGCCCAGAACGGCATAACCCCGGTGATCCTCGGGAAAGGCGTGTTCCGCGCCATCGCGGATAGCGATACGCCTCAGGGCGTGGCTGCCGAGATCGCCGTTCCGGATGCAAGGAAAGTCACCCGCAACACCGTATTTCTCGAAGGCGTCCAGGATCCGGCCAACGTCGGCGCGATCCTGCGCAGCGCCGCGGCGTTCGGCATCGGGCGAGTTGTCCTGGACCGCGCCTGCGCCGATCCCTGGTCGCCCCGCGCGTTACGCGCCGGGGCGGGCGGGCATTTTGCGCTCGCCATCGCTGAAACCAGCGACCTGGCCGCCGAGATCGAGGCCTTCAAAGGCACGGTAGCCTGCACGGTGCCGCGCGGCGGCATGGCGCTGGCCGATGCGCCGCTCGATCCTGCGGCGGCATGGATCTTCGGCGCGGAAGGCAGCGGCCTGAGCGAGGCGACGATCCGGCGCGCCGACGTGCGGGTGACGATCCCGATGGCCGCCGGCGCCGAGTCACTGAATGTGGCCGCGGCGGCGGCAATCTGCCTCTATGCGGGCTTTAGTAGATCTGGCGGCTGATCCGCAGCTCGCGCAGGATGGTGGTGGCGATTTCCTCGATCGACTTGCTGGTGGAATTGATGCAGCGCACGCCCTCGCGCCGCATCAGGTTCTCGGCCTCGTCGACCTCGAAGCGGCAGTTGTCCAGGTCGGCGTACTTGCTTCCCGGCCGCCGCTCCTTGCGGATCTCGTGCAGCCGCTCGGGCGCGATGGTGAGGCCGTAGAGGCGGGTCTTCTCGGCGCGCAGCGCCTCGGGCAGCTTCATGCGGTCCAGGTCCTCCGGGATCAGGGGGTAGTTGGCCGCCTTCACGCCGAATTGCATCGCCAGGTATAGGCTGGTCGGCGTCTTTCCGCTGCGCGAGACGCCGATCAGGATCACATCGGCCAGGCTAAGCTCGCGGTGCGAGGCGCCGTCGTCGTGCGCCATCGCGAAGTTGATCGCTTCGATGCGCTGCTGGTATTCCTTCTTGTCCATGGCGCTATGCGAGCGCCCGATCGTGTGGCTCGACTTGACGCCGAGGCCGGCTTCCAGCGGATCGATGAAGCTTTCGAAGAAGTCGATGAACAGGGCATCGGCGCGGCGGACCACCGCGCGCACGTCGTTGTTGACCAGCGTCGAGAACACGATCGGCTGGCCGTTCTGCTTCTCGGCGGCGATGCGCGCGAGGCATTCCTCGGCCTTTTCCGCCGAATCGATGAAGGGCATGGTCACTTGCTCGAACTCGACGCCCTCGAATTGCGTGAGCAGGCTGTGACCGAGCATCTGTGCCGTGATGCCGGTGCCGTCGGAGACGAAGAAAACGGTTCGGCGCTTATTCATAGGACGATAAAATACTAAGCCGATGCGGGTAGCCTGGCTCAAAGATTTGCGCATGACCGACCTGGAGCAGGTCGGGGGCAAGAATGCCTCGCTGGGCGAGATGATCGGCGGCCTGGCTGCGGCCGGCATCCGCGTGCCTGGCGGCTTCGCCACCACCGCGGCGGCATTCCGCGAATTCCTCGGCGATCTCGGACCGCGGATCGAGGAGCGGCTGCGGACCCTGGACCCCAGCGACGTGAAAGCACTGGCGGCCTGCGGCGCGGAGATCCGCTCCTGGATACTCAAGCAGCCCTTTCCCGAGGCGTTTGAGCGGGACATACGCTCCAAATATCAGTCACTTACTGAATCAACCTCATCTGAAGCCTCATTCGCGGTAAGGTCCTCCGCCACCGCCGAGGACCTGCCCGAGGCGTCGTTCGCCGGTCAACAGGAGACGTTCCTCAACATCCGCGGCATCGACAACGTGCTGGAGGCGATCCGCGAGGTCTTCGCCTCCCTCTATAACGACCGGGCGATCTCCTATCGGGCCCACCAGAAGTTCGACCATGCCTCGGTAGCGCTATCTGCTGCCGTCCAGCAGATGGTGCGCAGCGACCTCGGCGCATCCGGGGTCATGTTCACCCTGGATACCGAATCCGGGTTCCGCGACGTGGTCTTCATTACGTCGTCCTACGGGCTGGGCGAGCTCCTGGTGCAGGGCGCGATCAACCCCGATGAGTTCTACGTCCACAAGCCGATGCTGGAAAAAGGCCGTCCGGCAATCGTGCGGCGAGCGCTCGGCTCGAAGCTGGAGAAGATGGTTTTCGGCAAGTCGGACAAGGCCGGCAAGTCCACCAAGGTGCTGGACGTGCCCGAGAAGGAGCGCCACGCCTTCTCGCTGACCGATGCGGAGGTCCTCGAGCTCGCCCGCTATGCGGTCGCCATCGAGCGCCACTACGGCCGGCCGATGGACATCGAATGGGGCAAGGACGGCGCGGACGGCCGTATTTACGTGCTGCAGGCGCGGCCGGAAACCGTGAAGTCGCGCACCCGCGACGTCGAGGAGCGCTACGCCCTCAAAGGCAGCTCGCGCTCGCTGGTCAGCGGGCGCGCCATCGGCCACAAGATCGGCAGCGGCGCGGTGCGTGTGGTGAAAGACGCCGCGCAGATGGACAAGGTCAAGAAAGGCGACGTCCTGGTGACCGACATGACCGACCCCAACTGGGAGCCGGTCATGAAGCTCGCCGCGGCGATCGTCACCAACCGCGGCGGCCGCACCTGCCACGCGGCGATCATCGCGCGCGAGCTCGGCATCCCTGCCGTGGTGGGCTGCGGCGACGCCACCCATAAGCTGAAAGACGGCCAGTCAGTCACCGTCTCCTGCGCCGAGGGCGATACCGGCAACGTGTTCGATGGACTGCTGCCCTTCGAGGTCTCCAGCCGCGAGCGCGGCGAGATGCCGCGCATCGCGGTCAAGATCGCGATGAACGTGGGCAATCCCGAGCTCGCCTTCGAGTTCTGCCAGCTCCCCAACGCCGGCGTCGGACTCGCGCGCCTCGAGTTCATCATCAACAACGAGATCGGCGTGCACCCGCGGGCTTGCCTGGAGTATGACGATTTGCCCTCCGCGGTGAAGGCGAAGGTCAAGGAGAAGATCAAAGGCTATCCGGACGCGCGCACTTTCTTCCGCGAGAAAATGGTCGAAGGCGTCGCCACCATCGCCGCCGCCTTCTGGCCCAAGCCGGTGATCGTGCGGCTGTCGGACTTCAAGTCCAACGAGTACAAGAAGCTCCTCGGCGGCGAGCGCTACGAGCCCGACGAAGAGAACCCGATGCTCGGCTTCCGCGGCGCGTCGCGCTACATCGCGCCGGATTTCCGCGAAAGCTTCGAGCTCGAGTGCGCGGCGATGCGCAAGGTGCGGGAAGAGCTGGGCTTTACCAACGTCGAGCTGATGGTGCCGTTCGTAAGGACCGTCGGCGAAGCAAAAGCCGTTTTGAAACAGATGGCCGCCAACGGGCTGGAGCGCGGCAAGAACAATCTCAAGATCGTGATGATGTGCGAGCTGCCATCCAACGCGATCCTCGCCGAGGAGTTCCTCGAGCTGTTCGACGGCTTCTCGATCGGCTCGAACGACCTCACCCAGCTGACCCTGGGCCTCGACCGCGATTCGGGCCTGGTAGCGGAAAGCTTCGACGAGCGCGATGCCGCGGTGAAGGCGCTGCTCGCCATGGCCATCCGCGCCTGCCGCAAGCACGGCAAGTACGTCGGGATCTGCGGCCAGGGCCCGTCGGACCACCCCGACCTCGCGCGCTGGCTGATGGAGCAGGGGATCGACAGCCTGTCGCTCAACCCGGATACGGTGGTCTCGACGTGGACCGCGCTCGCCGACACTCCCGCGACGAAAAAGTCAGCGGCTGCGTAGCAGGCGCTGCTTCTCGCGGTTCCACTCCTTTTCCTTCTCGGTCGCGCGCTTGTCGTGCTTGAGCTTGCCGCGGCCCAGGCCGACCTCGAGCTTGATGCGGCCTTTGCTGAAATGCAGGTTGAGCGGGACCAGGGTGTAGCCGCGCTGCTCCACCTTGCCGATCAGCCGCTTGATCTCCTCGGCGTTCAGCAGGAGCTTGCGCGTGCGCGTCGGGTCGGGCGTGATATGGGTAGAGGCCGTCGGCAGCGGGGTGATGTGGGCGCCGATGAGGAACAGCTCGGCGCCGCGCACCATCACATACGCCTCGGCGATGCTCGAGCGGCCGCCGCGGATGGCCTTCACCTCCCAGCCCTCGAGCGCGATCCCCGCCTCGTAGCGCTCCTCGATGAAATAGTCGTGAAAGGCTTTGCGGTTCTCGATGATCGACATGGCGTTAGATGAAGCGCATCGCCCGGTCCGCGATTGTCGAGCATTCCGCCGGTGAAATGTACGGCCTGGTGGAGAACATCGAGGCCTACCCGGAGTTCCTGCCCTGGTGCACGGCGGCGCAGGTGCTCGAGCGGGTGCCCGGGCGCACGCGCGCGATGCTGACCGTGGGCGTCGGCGGGCTGAGCCACGCCTTCACCACCGTGAACGACAACCGGCCGGGCGAGGCGATCGACATGCACCTCGTCAGCGGCCCGTTTCGCCGCTTCGAGGGCCGCTGGCTGTTCGTGGCATTGGCGCCCGACGCCTGCCGCATCGAGTTTTCGCTGGAATACGAATTCTCCGGGCGCATGCTCGCGCGGGTACTTGCGCCCCTGTTCGATGGCATCGCCGACTCCATGGTCGAAGCCTTCGTGCGGCGCGCCCGGGAGGAAAAGAAACGGGTATGAAGGTCGAGGTGGTCTATGCGCTGCCTGAGGCCGTCGACGCGGTGAGCGTCAGCCTGCCGGCCGGCGCCAGCCTGCGCGATGCCGTCGTCGCCTCGGGCCTGCTCGAAAGACATGCGGGGATCCAGCTGGAGAAGCAGGCCTTCGGCATCTTCGGCCGCCGGGTGATGCTCGAGACGCGGCTGACCGAAGGCGACCGCGTCGAAGTCTACCGGGCGCTCGCGCTGGATCCGAAGGAAGCGCGCCGGCAGCGCGCCGCGAAAAAGCGCTGAGCGGCTAGCTGCAGTTGTCCTTGACCAGCTGGCGCGCGCGCGACGTCTCCTGGGCGATCTGCGCGTCCTCCAGGTAGTAGCGCTCGCCTTTGGCGTCGGTGCGCGCGATGCGCTGCCCGCTCTCCAGCGTGCGCAGGGATTCCTGCGCCCGTGTGCAGTTCTCGCGCTTGGCGGACGCTTCCTGCTCGGCCTGCGCGCCTTTCTCGCGCTCCTTCTGCGCATCTTCCTGGCGCTTGCGGTAGGCGGCCTCGGGGCTGAGCGGCTTATCGCCCTTCTTGGCCGCGGGCGCGGGCGCCGCACCGCCGGGCGGCGGCTTCAGCCGCTGCGCCTTGACCCCGGGCGGGGGCACATCGCCGTATTGCACCCGGCCGTTCTGGTCGACCCATTTGTACTGCTGTGCCTGCGCCACGCCGCCGAACGCGAGGCAGAGGGCCGAGGCGGCGAAAGCGGCGAAAAGTCTTTTCATACATGAGAGTATAATGCCGCTTTGCGAGTAGAAAACATGCGGGTAATCCAGAAGGCGCTGACCTTCGACGATGTCCTCCTCCTTCCCGCCCACTCGCGCGTCCTGCCGCGTGACGTTTCTCTCAAAACTCGCCTGACCCGGAAGATCCAGCTCAACCTGCCGCTTCTTTCCGCGGCGATGGATACCGTCACCGAGGCGCGCCTGGCGATCGCCATGGCCCAGGAAGGCGGCATCGGCATCATCCACAAGAACTTCAGCCCGCAGGCGCAGGCCGCCGAAGTGCTCAAGGTGAAGCGCTTCGAGTCGGGCGTTCTGCGCGACCCGATGACGATCCCGCCGGAGATGCCGGTGCGCGACGTCATCGCTCTGCAGCGCGAGCACAAGATCTCCGGCTTCCCGGTAGTGAAGAACGGAAAAGTGATCGGCATCGTCACCAACCGCGACCTGCGCTTCGAGACCAAGCTCGACCAGCCGGTCAAGGCGATCATGACGCCGCAGGAGAAGCTGATCACGGTGCGCGAGGGCGCGACCCGCCAGGACGCGATGAAGCTCCTGCACCAGCACCGCCTCGAGCGGGTGCTGGTGGTGGATGGCGACTTCGATCTCATGGGCCTGGTGACGGTGCAGGACATCCTCAAGGAAAGCGAGCACCCCGACGCCGCGAAAGACTTGCAGGGCAAGCTGCGCGTCGGCGCCGCTGTTGGCGTGGGCGAGGGCACCGAGGAGCGCGTCGGCGCCCTGGTCGAGGCCGGCGCGGACGTCCTCATCGTCGATACGGCCCACGGCCATGCTCAGGGCGTGCTCGACCGCGTCGCCTGGATCAAGAAGAACTTCAAGCACGTCGAGGTCATTGGCGGCAACGTCGGCACCGGCGACGGCGCCAAGGCGCTGGTCGACCATGGGGCCGACGGCGTGAAGGTCGGCATTGGCCCGGGCTCCATCTGCACCACGCGCATCGTGGCCGGCGTGGGCGTGCCGCAGATCACCGCCATCCAGAACGCGGCCGCGGCCCTCGCGCAGGCGGGGGTGCCGCTGATCGCCGATGGCGGCGTGCGCTACTCGGGCGACGTGGCCAAGGCGCTGGCCGCCGGCGCCCACACCGTCATGCTCGGCTCGCTGTTCGCCGGCACCGAGGAAGCGCCGGGCGAAATCGAGCTGTTCCAGGGCCGCTCCTACAAGTCCTACCGCGGCATGGGGTCGCTGGGCGCGATGCAGAAGGGCGCCGCCGACCGCTATTTCCAGGACGCGGAAATGAACGTCGACAAGCTGGTGCCCGAGGGCGTGGAAGGGCGCGTGCCGTACAAGGGCAGCGCGGTTCGCGTGATCGAGCAGCTCTCCGGGGGCTTGCGCGCCAGCATGGGCTACACCGGCTGCGAATCGATCGAAGCGCTGCGCACCCGGAGCCAGTTCGTGGAGATCACCACCGCCGGCATCCGGGAATCGCATGTCCACGACGTGCAAATCGTGAAGGAGGCTCCGAATTACCGGGTCGAGTAAGCATCAAAAAATCCTCATCCTGGACTTTGGAGCGCAGTACACGCAGCTGATCGCCCGCCGGGTGCGGGAGGCGAAGGTCTACTGCGAGATTCATCCCTGCGATGTGGATGATGCCTTCGTCCGCAGCTTCGGCGCGCAGGGCATCATTCTTTCCGGCAGCCACCTCTCGGCCTACGAGGACTCCACGCTGCACGCGCCGAAGGCGGTGTTCGCTCTCGGCGTGCCCGTGCTCGGCATCTGCTACGGCATGCAGACCATGGCCCAGCAGCTTGGCGGGCGCGTCGAGCCGGGCTCGGTGCGCGAGTTCGGCTACGCCGAAGTGCGCGCGCGCGGCCACACCAGGCTGCTGGACGGCATCGAGGATTACCGCACGCCCGAAGGGCACGGCATGCTCAAGGTGTGGATGAGCCACGGCGACAAGGTGGCCCAGATGCCGGCGGGCTTCAAGCTGATGGCCTCCACCGACGCCTGCCCGATCGCCGGCATGGCCGACGAGCAGCGGCGCTTCTACGGCGTGCAATTCCACCCCGAGGTCACGCATACCCGCCAGGGAACGAAGCTCCTGCACCGTTTCGTCAAAGACATCAGCGGCTGCCGCGGCGATTGGAACATGCCCGACTACGTCTCCGAATCGATCGCGCGCATCCAGGAGACCGTAGGGCAGGAGGAGGTGATTTTGGGTTTGAGCGGAGGCGTTGATTCCTCCGTAGCCGCAGCGCTGATCCACAAGGCAATCGGCAAGCAGCTCACCTGCGTGTTCGTCGATCATGGTCTGCTGAGATTGAACGAAGCGAAGCAGGTGATGGATACGTTCGCCAAGCACATGCACTTGAACGTCATTCACGTGGATGCCAGTGAGCAGTTCCTGGGGGCGTTGAAAAGCGTTGCCGACCCCGAAGAAAAGCGCAAGATCATCGGCCGCCTGTTCGTCGAAGTGTTCCAGCGCGAAGCAAAAAAGATCAGGAATGCAAAATGGCTCGCGCAGGGCACCATCTATCCCGACGTCATCGAGTCGGCGGGCGCGAAGACCAAGAAGGCGGTCACCATCAAGTCGCACCACAACGTCGGCGGCCTGCCCGAGTCGCTGCATCTCAAGCTGCTCGAGCCGCTGCGCGAGCTGTTCAAGGACGAGGTGCGCGAGCTCGGCCTCGCGCTCGGCCTGCCGCGCGAGATGGTGTTCAGGCATCCGTTCCCCGGGCCCGGCTTGGGGGTTCGCATCCTGGGCGCCATCGACAAAAAGCAGATCGACCTGCTGCAGCGCGCCGACGATATCTTTATTCATGAGCTGAGAACCTCGGGTTGGTACGAGAAGACCGCGCAGGCCTTCGCGGTCTTCCTGCCGGTTCGCTCGGTCGGCGTAATGGGCGACGGACGCACCTACGAGAACGTGGTGGCGCTGCGCGCGGTGCAGACCACCGACTTCATGACCGCCGACTGGGCGCCGCTGCCGCACGAGCTGCTCGCGCGCATCTCCAACCGCATCATCAACGAGGTGCGCGGCATCAACCGCGTGACCTACGACATCTCCTCCAAGCCGCCGGCCACCATCGAGTGGGAGTGACCAGGCTCCTCTCCGGCGGCAATCCGCAGATCGCGAAGGCGGACGGCGACGCGCCGGTGCAGGCGTACATTGCCGCGATGCCAGGGTGGAAGCGCGGCGTCGGAAAGCACCTCGACGCGCTCATCGTGCGGAACGTGCCCGACGTGCGCAAGGCGGTGAAGTGGAACTCGCCGTTCTACGGGATTGAGGGTCGGGGTTGGTTCCTGTCGTTCCACGTCTTCACCCGCTATGTCAAGGTGACCTTCTTCCGCGGCAGGTCGCTGCGCCCAGTCCCGCCCGGTGCGAGCAAGCACAAGGACGTGCGCTACTTCGACATTCACGAAGGCGACGAGCTCGACGAGGCGCAGATGGCGACCTGGGTGAAGCAGGCCGCCGCGTTGCCCGGCTGGGGCGGCGAAGCTACTCGGCGATCACCACGTAGCGCTCGGGCCCGCCCGCGCGCAGTGCGCCGAACGGCCAGCAGGTAATCAGCGTCAGGCGGCGTTCGCCGTCGTTGCGCGCGACCCAGGTATCGCGCGTGTCGAGCACGTCAAGCTGCGTGACGCGGTATTCGACCGTGACGCTATCGGCGCGCTGAACACGCATCGAATCACCGACGGTGATCCTTTCAAGAAAACCCAGGTGAGTGTCGCGATGCCCACCGATGACGCTGTTGCCGCGTGCGCCGGGCGCCGGCGTGCCGGCCTGGTGGCCGGGGCCGAATGCCAGCGTGCGGCCGCTCGAGCCGGAGAGTACGAACAGCGACACGCCGTGCGTCGGCACTTCCAGCCGCGCGACCGGCCAGGTATCGGCCCAGGGCCAGGGCCGCGGCGCCACCTCGCCGGCGAGGGCGCGCTGCCACGCGCGCTCGATCAGCAGTTGAGCGAGCTGTGCCTTGGCATAGATATAAGCGCCCTGACCAAGATGGATCGCGCTGGCGACCGCCAGAAGGAGGGCACTGGCCGTCAGGCCCGCGCGCGACGCCACAGGAGCGCAGCCAGCAGGAGCAGGAGGATTCCGGCGAGGAGATCGAAGCGCAGGCTGGTCGCACCGCGCGGCAGCTCGCCAAATACGCCTTCGTAGACCCAGCCCTCGGGAAGGTTGGTCGCCAATGACGCCGATTTGAGCAGCGCGTCGGCGCTGCGGGCCGGCGTTTTGTCCACGGCGACCAGGCTGGTGTAGCGCGAGACGAGCTGGTGCTCGAGCGCGAGCTTCACCACTGCGTCGCGGATTTCCTGCTCGGCGGCGCCGCCGCGCAGCTGGTCCATCAGCGCGCCGATGCGCTCGCGCGCCCATAGGACCGACAATGCATTTTCGCCCTGCGCCGGCGTCACCGGCACCCGCGCCTGCCACGTCTGGTCGCCGGCGAGCCCCGAGACGGTGAGCTCGCGCCCGAGCCGCGCTGCCGAGAACAGCACCACCACCGGCTCGCCGCTGTAGAGGTCGGGAATCTGCCGCGGCCACGCCTCGACGCCCTCGGCGTCGTCCCAGTCGATCCGCACCCCTTTGAGGACCGGCGATTCGAGCTTGGCGAAGAGCGCATCCATCTTTTCCTTCACCTCGTCGATGCGGCCGATGTAGGTGAAGGTGCCGGCGCCGAACTGCGCGGCCTTGCTCATGAAATGGCTGTTGGGCGCCGAGCCGATGCCGACCGTGAACAGCCGCGAGTCGCCGAGGCGCTCGCGGATCATGGCGAACAGGTAGTCTTCGTTGCCGACCGCGCCGTCGGTGAGGAACACCACCTGGCGGATGCGGCCCGGCGTCTCGCGGCCGTCGAGCGCGAGATCGAGGGCCTTCGCCATTTCGGTACCGCCCCTCGCCCGCAGGCCGCGTACCCAGCGTACGGCGTGGTCGACGTTTTCCGGCGTCGCCGCTTGCGCGTCCCGGTAAAGCCGCTGCGCGTAGCTGTTGAACTCGATGACATTGAAGCGGTCGCCGGCGGAGAGGCGGCGGATCGCCAGCTCGAGCGCTTCGCGGGCCTGCGCGATCGACGTTCCCTGCATGGAACCCGAGGTATCGATGACAAAGATCGCCTCGCGCGGGATCGAGCGCGCTCGATGCCCGAGTACGGGCGGCACCACCATGATCAGCCCGTAATGGCGGCCGTCCTTTTGCTCGGTGATCGCTGCCGCCGCTGGCGCCGGCCCCGGCGCAATGCTCCAGTCGAGCACGAAGTCCTTGTTGGCAGGCACCGGGCCGCGCAGCACGGCGCGGCATGGCGCCCCGCCGCACGACTCGGTGTCGATGGCGTGCGAGGGACTGCGCAGCCCGGCGAGCCGCACGCCGGCCTGCACCTCCACCTTCAG
>DATFDV010000026.1:0-5564 GCA_035251855.1 Burkholderiales bacterium
GCTCTCGATCGCGGCGCTGGCGTGCAGGCTGTGCGCGTGGCAGATGGGGCCGCTCGGATTATGCAGCGAGCACGCCACGCCATGGTCGGCCGCCAGCGCGGCGATGCGCAGGCACTCGGCGAGCCCGCCGGCGTATTTCACATCGGGCATCACCACATCATAGAGGCCCTGCTCGAGCAGCGGCCTGAACCCGGCGACGCCGATGAACTGCTCCGCACCCGCGAGGCGCATGCCGGCGGCGTTGGCCTTGCCGCGCAGGCGCTTGATGGCGGCAAAGTGCTGCGGGGTTTCGGGCAGCGGGCATTCGAACCAGCGCACGCCCAGGCGGGCGCATTCGGCGAGCGCCTCCTGCGCACGCGTTTCGTCGAAGCGCCAGTGGCAATCGACCTGGAGCTCGGCGCGGCCGGCAATGGCATCGGCGGCGGCGCCGATGCGCGCATAGCCTTCCGCCATGTTGTCGAAGGGCGCGATCTTGATGGCGCCGAAGCCGAGGGCGACGGCCTCGGCCGCGCGCGCGGCGAACCCGCCAGGGCTGCGGTCGGTGGTGCCGCGATTGATGTTGGCGTACAGCGGGATCGGGTCGCGGCGCGCTCCGCCGAGGATCTCGGCGAGCGGTTGGCCGGCGGTGCGCGCGCGCAGGTCCCATAGCGCCTGCTCGACGGCGCTGTAGGCCGCGGCGTTGACCAGGTCGGCGGGAATGGCGCCGAGCTCGATCGGCACGCGGAAAGCACGGATCGCTTCCTCCACCTCGGCGGAGCGGCCCTCGAGGCTGGCTTCACCCCAGCCTTCGTTACCGTCGTCCGCGACCAGGCGGGCGAAGGTCCAGACGGTGCGGGCGGTGACGCGCACCGAGCGCGCCTCGAGCGAAACGACGCGCGGCAACCGGGTCAGGCCTTGGCGGCCTCGTCGGAGCGGTCGGTGGCCGGGGGCGGCGTGCGCGAGAGCGCGGCGATCTCCGCGCGCAGCTCGGCGGTCATGGTGATCTTCACCGAGTCGAGGGAGGCGCGCATCTGCTCCAGGCTGCGCCCGCCGATGATCGGCGCGGTGATGGCCGGATGCGCGGCCACCCAGGCGACCGCGGCGCTGATCGGATGCCATTCGCGAGCCTTGCAGAAGGCGACGAACTTCGCCGCGGTGTCGTGCATCCACTCGTCGCCGTAGCGCAGCTTGTACATCTTGTTGGTGGTGTGGCGCCCCTGCGCGCCGGGCTGGGCATAGCGCCCCGAAAGCAACCCGCCGCCCGAAGGGCTGTAGGCGACCACGCCGAGGTCGTTCGCCTGCGCCATCGGCAGCAGCTCCACCTCGGCCTGGCGCTTGACCAGGCTGTACATCGGCTGGATCACCTGCAGCCGCGCCCAGCCGTTGCGCTCCTGATAGCCCAGCGCGGCCTGCGTCTGCCATGCCGAATAGTTGCTGACCGCCGGATACAGCACCTTGCCCTCGCGCACCACGTCCTCCAGCGCGCGCATGTGCTCCTCGAGCGGCGTCAGCGCGTCGTAGTGGTGCAGGAACAGGATCTCGACGCGGTCGGTGCCCAGGCGCTTCAGGCTTGCCTCGACTGCACGGCGCACGTGGCGCCGATTGGCGCCGCGCGCATTGACGTCGCCGCCGGTAGGGTTGAAGCACTTGGTGGCGATCACCAGGTCGTCGCGCCCGCCGCGGATCAGCCCGCCGAGGATCTCCTCCGACTTGCCTGCGTTGTACTGGTCGGCGGTATCGAAGAAGTTGATGCCGGCGTCGCGCGCGGCGCGGAACATGCGCGCCGCCTCGGCGGCGTCGGCATCACCGCCGAACGCCATCGTGCCGAAGCAGAGCTCCGAAACCTGCACGCCTGTGCGGCCAAGCGGACGGTATTTCATGCTGGTGGAGTTTACCCTCCCTGGTAGCTTGACCGGCGTCAAGAAAATGCCTTGCGCCGTTGAACGATAATAGGGATTCGCCATGCGCAAAGCCCGCCCGATCCTCAAAGGCCGTGCCGTCGATCCCAGGGCGCTGGCCGAGGTGCAGGCGCTGCTCGGGAATGAATCGCGCCAGCGCGACCTCCTGATCGAGCACCTGCACAAGATCAACGACCGATATGGGCACCTGGCGGCGGCGCACCTTGCCGCGCTGGCGCAGGAGATGCGCCTCGCCCTCACCGAGGTCTACGAGGTCGCCACCTTCTACCACCACTTCGAGGTGGTGAAGGAGGGCGGCGAGGCGCCGGCGGCGATCACGGTGCGGGTGTGCGACTCGATTTCCTGCGAGCTCGCCGGCGCCCAGGACCTGCTGAAGAAGCTTTCCTTCGGACCCGGCGTGCGGGTCATCCCGGCGCCGTGCGTCGGCCGCTGCGAAGTCGCGCCTTGCGTCGTCGTGCACCAGAACGCGATTGGCAATGCCACGGTTGAAAAGGTCCGGGACGCGGTCACCGGCAAAGAACTGACGTGCCATGAACCCAAATACATCGACTACGCGCAGTACCGCAAGGCCGGCGGCTACAAGCTGATCGCCGAGTGCCTCGCCGGGAAGCGCACGCGCGAGGATGTCACCAAGATCATGGAGGACTCGGGGCTGCGCGGCCTGGGCGGGGCCGGCTTCCCGGCCGGGCGCAAGTGGCGCCTGGTGGCGGCCGAGCCGAGCCCGCGCGTGATGGCGCTCAACATCGACGAGGGCGAGCCGGGCACCTTCAAGGACCGCTGGTACCTCGAGCGCGATCCGCACCGCTTCCTCGAAGGCATGCTGGTGGCGGCATGGGCCGCCGGCGTGGGCGAGATCTGGATCTACCTGCGCGATGAATATGCGGGCTGTCGAGCCGTTCTCGAGAGGGAATTACTCAAGCTCAGGAATGAAAACCCATGTGCCCTGCCCCCGATCCACCTGCGCCGGGGCGCGGGCGCGTATATCTGCGGCGAAGAGTCGGCGATGATCGAGTCGATCGAGGGCAAGCGCGGCATGCCGCGCCTGCGCCCGCCGTACGTGGCGCAGGTCGGCCTCTTCGGCCGGCCGACGCTCGAGCACAACATGGAGACGGTGTACTGGGTGCGCGAGATCGTGGAGAAGGGCGCGCAGTGGTTCGCCGCGCAGGGGCGCAATGGCCGCAAGGGCCTGCGCTCGTTCTCGGTGTCGGGACGCGTGAGGAAGCCTGGGGTACATGTGGCACCGGCTGGCATTACGGTCCAGCAATTGATTGACGAATACTGCGGCGGGATGCTGGAAGGCCATCAGTTCTATGCCTATCTTCCCGGCGGTGCCTCCGGCGGCATCCTGCCGGCCTCGAAAGGCGACATCCCGCTCGACTTCGACACGCTGCAGCCGCACGGCTGCTTCATCGGCTCCGCGGCCGTGGTCATCCTGAGCGATCGTGACAAGGCGGCCAAAGCCGCGGTGAACCTGATGAAGTTCTTCCACGACGAGTCGTGCGGCAAGTGCACCCCCTGCCGCGTCGGCACCGCCAAGGCGGTGACCCTGATGGAACAGCGCAAGTGGAACCAGCCGCTGCTCGCCGAGCTGTCGCAGGCGATGATGGATGCGTCGATCTGCGGGCTCGGCCAGGCTGCGCCCAACCCGGCGCTCACCGTCATGAAGTACTTTCCGCAAGAGGTGCAGTAGATGGAAAGAATCAAGGACCAGCAGCTCGCGATGATGCCGATCGAGTTCAAGCTGAACGGCCAGACGGTGATCGGCCGGCCCGACGAGCCGATCATCACCACCGCGCAGAAGCACGGCGTCGAGGTCCCGCACCTGTGCCACGGCGGCAACCAGCGCTCCGACGGCAACTGCCGCGCCTGCGTGGTCGAGATCAAGGGCGAGCGCACCCTCGCGCCCTCCTGCTGCCGCTTCCCGGTGGCCGGCATGGAAGTCACCACCAATTCGCCGCGCGCGCTCGGCTCGCAGAAGATGGTGCTCGAGCTCCTGCTCTCGGACATGCCGGAGCAGGAATACACGCTGGACAACAAGCTTAGGCAGTGGGGCCAGCGGATGGGCGTTGGCACCCCGCGGTTCGAAAAGCGGGCGCAACCCAAGTCGGATCTGTCGCATCCCGCGATGGCGGTGAATCTCGACGCCTGCATCCAGTGCACGCGGTGCGTGCGCGCCTGCCGCGAGGTGCAGGTCAACGACGTCATCGGCTACGCCTACCGCGGCGACCGCTCGGTGCCGGTGTTCGACCTCGACGACCCGATGGGCGAGTCGACCTGCGTGGCCTGCGGCGAATGCGTGCAGGCCTGCCCGACCGGCGCGCTGATGCCGGCGCGCGGGGTCGGCCTGAAAAAGATCGACAAGACGGTGGACTCGGTGTGCCCGTTCTGCGGCGTGGGCTGCCTGCTCACCTATCACGTGAAGAGCAACGTGATCCAGTTCGTCACCGGCAAGGACGGCCCGTCGAACCACCAGCGCCTTTGCGTCAAGGGGCGCTACGGCTTCGACTACGCCGCGCATCCGCAGCGGCTGACCAAGCCTCTGATCAGAAAACCGGGATTTCCCAAGACCTCCGACTTCACCGTCGACCCAGCGAACTGGAAGGAAGTCTTCGAAGAGGTGTCTTGGGAAACCGCGCTGCAGAAGGCCGCCGACGGGCTCAAGGCGGTGCGCGAGCAGGACCGCAACGCGCTTGCCGGCTTCGGCTCGGCCAAGGGCTCGAACGAGGAGGCATACCTCTTCCAGAAGCTGGTGCGCACCGGCTTCGGCACCAACAACGTCGACCACTGCACGCGGTTGTGCCACGCCTCGTCGGTGGTGGCGCTGCTCGAGGGCATCGGCTCGGGCGCGGTGTCCAACCAGGTTAACGACGTCGAGAACGCCGAGGTGATCTTCCTGATCGGCGCCAACCCGACCTCCAACCACCCGGTGGCGGCGACCTGGATGAAGAACGCCGCCAAGCGCGGCGCCAAGCTGATCTACGCCGACCCGCGGCGCGGCGAGCTCGCGCGCCATGCCTGGCGCATGCTGCAGTTCAAGCCCGACACCGACGTGGCGCTGTTGAACGCGATGATTCATACGATCATCGATGAGGATCTGGTAAATACGGATTTTGTAAAAGACCGGACCTCGGGGTACGAGGCCCTGAAAGAGAACGCGAAGAACTTCTCGCCGGAGAAGATGGCGCCGATCTGCGGCATTCCGGCAGAGACGATTCGCGAAGTGGCGCGCGCCTACGCCACCTCCAAGGGCTCGATGATCCTGTGGGGCATGGGCGTCTCGCAGCACGTCCACGGCACCGACAACGCGCGCTGCCTGATCGCCCTCACGCTGATGACCGGCCAGGTCGGCCGGCCCGGCACCGGGCTGCATCCGCTGCGCGGCCAGAACAACGTGCAGGGGGCCTCGGACTCGGGCCTGATCCCGATGATGTACCCGGACTACCAGCGCGTCGCCACGCCGGAGGCGCAGCAGCGCTTCGAGAAGCTGTGGGGCGCGAAGCTCGACCCGAAGCCCGGCCTCACGGTGGTCGAGATCATGGACGCCGCCTACGCGGGGAAAATCCGCGGCATGTACATCATGGGCGAGAACCCGGCGATGTCCGACCCCGACGTCGACCACGCCCGCGCGGCGATGGCGAAGCTCGACCACCTGGTGGTGCAGGACAT
>DATFDV010000027.1:0-18526 GCA_035251855.1 Burkholderiales bacterium
CTACCTCAACTTCCTCGCTGCCGTGCAGCGCCCGGAGCTTTTCCGCGCCATCGTGCTGCTCGACGCGCCGATCATCGGCGCCTTCCGCGGCAGCATGCTGGGCGCCACCAAGCGCCTGGGCATCGTCGACCGCGTGACGCCCGCCGGGGCGACGCGCGACCGGCGCAGCACTTGGCCGTCGCGCGAGGAGGCGAAGGCGCACTTCCGCGGCCGGCCGCTGTTTCGCCACTTCGCCGAAAAATGTCTCGACGATTATGTGAACAACGGGCTGGTGGAGCGGGATGGCGCACTTTATCTAAGGATAAATCCCGCCATCGAGTACCAGATCTATCGCACGATCCCGCACGACATGATGCGCCACCTGCCGAAGCTGCGCGTGCCGGCGGTGTTCATCGGCGGCGCGGAGTCGGACGTGGTGCGGCGCGTGCGCCTGGCGGGCATGAAGCCGAAGTTCACGATGCGCAAGGTGCCCGGCGGGCACCTCTTTCCGTTCGAGCGGCCAAGCGACGCCGCTGATGCGATTACTACGTCGATTGTCCAGGGGCTCGAGGCGATCGAAGCCGCTCCTCGAGCATCCTGAGGTTCATCTCCACCCCGACCATGTTGGGATTTACCGCCAGCGCGCGGCGGAAGGCTTCGAGCGCCTTGGCGTCGTCCTCGAGCTGCAGGTAGATCTGCCCCAGGCCGGAGAGCGCGCCGAAGTGCCCGGGATTGCGCTTGAGCACCTCGTCGCAGTCGGCGATCGATTTCTGCAGCTCGCCGGCCAGGTAATGGACCGTGGCGCGGCGGTTCCAGCCTTCGGCGAAGTCCGGCTTTTTCTTGACGATCTGGTCGAGCAGGTTTATTGCCTCGGCGTACCGCCCGGCCTGCATTTCCTCGGTTGCCTTGGCCATCAGGGCGTCGATGCCGGCGTCGCCCGAGCGGGTCCAAAGCAGCCACAGGCCCTGCTCGGCGAAGCCGCGCACGAACGCGCTTTCGTCGCGCAGGCGCTCGTGTAACAGCGGGGCGTCGGCCATGCTGCCGCGATTGGCGACCCACACCACCGCCTCGGCGCGCGTCGCGGTATCGGCATTTTTCAACGCGGCGAGCGCTTCGGCGCGCGACTTGGGCGGCTCGGGGAATGCCGCCGGCGCCGCCGCTGTTAGCGCGGTGACAAGGAGTACCATCCGCAAAACCGAATTCGGGAGCTTCAGCATGAAAAAATACTTTCCTCCTTTGATGTTAGCCGGTCTCCTGCTCGCCGGGAACGCGCTCGGCGCCGGAGATCCTCCCGCCGCGGCGGAGAGCAAGGACCCGGTGCTGGAGAAGGTCTCGGCCGCCACTTCGCGCCAGGACTGGTCGGGCGCGGCCGGCGTGCTGAAGTCCGCCCTCTCGTCCGACCCGAATAACGCCAATTACCACAACCTCTACGCCTACTCGCTGCGCAAGGGCGCCAGCCCGGACATGAACCTGGTGTTCAAGCACTACAACGAGGCGCTGCGCCTGGACCCGAAGCTGAAGGGCGCGCACGAGTACATCGGCGAGGCCTACCTGATGGTGGGCAATGTCGCGAAAGCCAAGGAGCACCTCGGCCAGCTCGACAGGCTGTGCTTCTTCGGCTGCAGCGAGTTCAGCGACCTGAAGAAAGCGATCGCCGAGTACGAGAAGACCGGCAAGCGCTGAGTTTTTCGATTTTTGCTTTGAGGAGAGCCAGCTTCTCCAGCGCCGTCGCGTTGCCCATGGCGACGCGCTCGAGCTGGGCAATTTCGTTCAGCGTTTCGAGCTCCGGCGGAACGTAACCCGCGTTGTTGAGAATCCGGTGCGCGAGCCGCAGCTCCTGCGGGATCAGCGCATCGTCATCGAGATCCAGTGGCCGCCCGGCGCCGGGAAGGTCATCGAGCTCCCCGTTGGCGATCGCCTCGGCGATCCGTTGCTCCGCGATGAATTCAAGCATTCCTAGAAGCCGATCGCAGCGCCGTCGCTTCTGGGATCGAAGCCGCCGGCGAGCAGGCCGGTGCGCGGGTCGCGCGTGATGCCGTGGGCGTGCCCGGCGAGCTCGTTCCAGTCGCCCCACCGGTCGACCGGATGGCCGCGGCGCTCGAGCTCGTCGATGGTCTCGCGCGGAAAGCGCGCCTCGATGTGCAGCGTATCGCGCGCCTCGCCCAGGCCGAAGCGGCCCGACAGCCAGCGCGGCCCGGCGAGCGCCTGCTGGATGTCCTGCCCGAAGTCGATCATCGCGACGTAGGCCTGCAGGTGGATCTGCGGCTGGCCGTCGGCGCCCATGCAGCCGAGCACTGCCCACAGAGCTTCTTCGTCCTGCGCATTTCTCCTGAAGGCGAGCGAAGCGATCAGCGTGTGCAGCGGCACCTTGCCCGGCTCGAGGCGATTGGGATGCTTCGGATCGAGCGAGAAATATGCGGCGCGGTTCTGCAGCACCACGCCGGTCTCGGCGGAAGTCACGCACGAGCCGAAGATGCCGTACAGGCTGAAGATGAGCGAGGCGGCATTGCCGTCGGCATCGACCGCGGCGACGTACACCGTGTCGCCGGCGAGGCTGCCGTAGGAAGGCACCTTGTCCCAGGGCAGCGCCCGCCGGGGGTCGATCAGGCTTCGTTTCTGACCGGCATAAGGTTTGGAGATCAGGCGCTCGATCGGTACCTCGGCGAAGCGCGGATCGGCCAGCCAGCGGTCGCGGTCGTGGTAGGCGAGCTGCTTCGCCTGCACCAGAAGATGCACGTGGTCCGGGCCGAGGAACGACCCGAGCTCGAGCGGCTCGATCAGGTTCAGCATCTCGAGCACGGTGAAGCCCTGCGTCGGCGCGGGGGTCTCGTAGAGGGTGACGCCGCGATAGCTGCCGCGGATCGGCTCGCCCCAGTACGCGCCTTGCTCGGCGAGGTCGCGCTCGGTGAAAAAGCCGCCGAGCTGCGCGAGATTCCTGGCCACCGCGCCCTCGTAGAAGCCGGCGCGGCCTTGTGCTGCGATGGCCCGCAACGTAGTTACCAAGTTTGGGTTTTTCAGGAGCTCGCCAGCGCGCGGAGCCTTGCCCCCGGGCAGGAAGATCGCCTTCGAAGCGGCGTCGAGCTCGGGCGCGGTCTGCTCGATCCAGCGCGAAACGCGGGCGGATACCGGGAAGCCGTGCCCGGCGTAATGGATCGCGTCCTGCAGGCAGCGCGCGAACGGCAGCCGGCCGTGACGCGCGTGCGCCTCGCAGAAGCTGGCGACGGCGCCGGGCGTGGTGAGCGTCGCCGGCGCGAGACCGCGGAACGGGATCTCGGCCTGGCCGGCGAAGCGCTCCAGCGTCGCGGCGGCCGCCGCCCGGCCCCCGCCGTCGAGATACGACACCTTGTTCGCGCCCGCGTCGTAGATCAGCCAGAATGCATCGCCGCCGATGCTGCACATGTGCGGGTAGAGCACGGCGAGCGCGGAGGCGGCGGCGATGGCAGCGTCCACCGCCGAGCCGCCGCTGCGCAGCATCTCGACGCCGGCGGCAGAGGCGAGCGCATGGGGGCAGGCCACCATGCCGCGTGGCGCGAATACGGGAGTCATTTCTTAGGAGCTTATCGCATGCAATCGAATCCCTATCAGGCGCCGAAAGCGGCCGTCGGTGGCGTCGATGTGTCCGAAGAGACCGAGAAGGTAAGGAGCGGCCAGAAGCTGCTGATCTACGCCATCCTGCTCAACTTCGTCACGATGGCGCTGCAGGCCGCCGGCGTGCCGCTGCTGGGCCTTCTGGTCGTGGTCGCTGCCTTGGGGATGTCGCTGGTCGGCATCTTCCGCGTCGCCTCGGGCATGGGATCGGGCATCGTGCTGAAGATCCTGCTCGTGATCCTGATGTTCGTGCCGCTGGTCAACCTGATCACGCTGCTGATCCTCAACTCGCGGGCTACGAAGCTGCTGCGCGAAGCCGGCTACACCGTCGGGCTGATGGGAGCCTCGCGCTAGAAGCGGCGCACGCGGTCGATCTCGCTGATGCGGCCGCGCACCAGCTCCACGGTGGTGACGAACGGGTCGGCTGCCGTCGGCAGGTAGGTGTAGGTCGAGAAGGAGCGATCGCGCGAGTGCAGGTCGGGCGCGCCGGCGATGACGAGCAGCTCGCCCTCGCTCATCCCGCGCCGCAGCGAGACGTAGTTGCGGAAGTCGAGGCCGCGCGGCTGCGGCGATGGCGCCGGGAGAGCGGGCTCGGCGCGCGCCGCGATGGCTTCGCGCGGCAGGTCGGCAGCGACCGCGGAAAGAAAGCCGCCGTTGGCGACTGCGCCGATCAGCGTTGCCTTCGCCCCCGGCGGCGGCAAGGCGTTGGAGTACTGCACCTTGCCGGCATCGTCGACCCAGCGGTAGACCTGCGCCTGCGCCGGGAGCGCCAGCGCGGCACCGAGAAGAAAGAGAAGAAGGAGCCCGATTCGCATGCTGCGAACCTAAGGCAGCCCTCGGCTAGCGTCCAGCGCGTTTACGTTTCGTTACCGCTTTCTTCCGGCCGAGCTGCCGGCGAGCCAGCGCCGCGCCTTCGCCGAGCGCGCGCAGCTTCGCGGCGGCGACGTCGCGGTCCATCGGCGCCATGCCGCAGTTGGTGCACGGAAAAAGATGCCGCGCCGGCACGTATTTCAGGGCTTGCTGGATGACCCTGGAAACTTCCTGCGGGGTTTCGACGCGGTCGCTGGCGACGTCGATCACCCCGACCAGCACGTCCTTGCCCTTCAGCAGCCGCATCAGCTCGATCGGCACGCGCGAGTGGATGCACTCGAGCGAGACCTGCTTGATCCTGCTCTTCGCGAGCGCGGGGAAGATCTCCTCGTATTGCCGCCACGATTCGCCCAGCGACTTTTTCCAGTCGATGTTGGCCTGGATGCCGTAGCCGTAGCAGATGTGCACGCAGGTGGTGCACTTCAGCCCGGCAATCGCGCGGTGCAGGGCATCGATGCCCCAGCGCTTCACGTCGCTCATGTAGACGTTGAAGGCCGGCTCGTCGAACTGGATGACGTCGACGCCGTCCTTCTGCAGCGCGCGCGCCTCCTGGTTGAGGAGGTCGGCGAAGGCCATGGCGAGCTTCACCTTGTCGCCGTAGTGCTCGTCGGCCAGGGTGTCGACGATGGTCATCGGCCCCGGCATGGTGATCTTGATCTTCTTTTTCGAGTGCTGGCGCATGACCAGGGCTTCGGCCTGATGCACGCGGCTCCTCAGCTTCAGCGGGCCGGTGACCACCGGCACCATCGCGTCGTAGCGGTTGTCGCGGATGCCCATCTTCACCTTGCGGCTGAAGTCGATGCCCTCGACGTACTCGAGGAAGCCATGGACGAAGTGCTGGCGCGACTGCTCGCCGTCGGTGACGATGTCCAGGCCGGCATCTTCCTGCTCCTTCAGCCACAGCAGCGTGGCATCGCGCTTGGCGCTCGCCAGCTCGGCGCCCTGCGCACGCCAGGCCGGCCACAGCTTGTTGGTTTCGGCGAGCCAGGAAGGCTTCGGAAGGCTTCCGGCGATAGTGGTTTCGAACATGTGTTGGGCTCCGGCGACAGCGACGAATTCGCTATAGCTCACTATAATGGACCGCTACAAAAGGGAGGGTGCACGTGTTTGGGGTGATGGTGGGTACGTTCTGCTCGTTCGTCTGCGGCATCTTCAATCCGTATGTCGTCAACAAGGCCGGGCCCGACTGGTTGTGGGGCGGCGGCCGTAACGACATGCTTCGCAACCTGTACTTCCGGCCCAACGGCACGTTCCGGCGCTACGGCCGCATCGCCCTGGTCGGTACTGTAACGGCAGGTTCGGCCGCGCTTTACTGGATGCTGTAGCGCAATAAACGGACGGCCCCGCTTTGAAAAAGCGGACTTATCCCCGCTTTGCAAAGTCCCCCGAATCGGATCATCCTATGTTTCCGCGGCCCTCGACGGCTGCGAACCGATAAGGGGGATGTCATGATGAAACTCATCGCTGCGGCACTGGTCACCGGGCTGATCGTTTCCGGACCGGCACTCGCACAGCGGAAGGACTGCGGGGAGCTGAAGGGCGAGATCGAGGCCAAGATCAAGAAGAACGGCGTCGACAAGTTCACGCTCGACGTGCTGGAAGCCGACGCGCAGTCCGACGGCAAGGTGGTCGGCACCTGCGACGGCGGCTCCAAGAAAATCGTCTACAAACGAGGCTGACGCATAGGAAGTAGCCAGGCGAGCGTCGCGCACTGCAGCGCGACCAGGATCCATAGCGCCATGGCGTAGCCCTCCGGGGCATAGCGGCCGTCGGTGAACGGGTAGAGCCGCAGCACCGCGCCGATGCCCCACTGGAAGGCGAAGGAAAAGCCGAACATCAGCACGTTCGAGGCGGTGTTGAGCCGCCCGGTCATCTCCGGCGGGAACAGCGGCGTGAGCACCGCGTAGGCGAGCGCAGCCGAGATCGAGCAGAACCCGTAGACCGCCAGGATCACCCCCAGGCCGGTGCGCACGCCGGCCGCGAGCAGCGCGAACATCGCCACCGACAGCACCAGCCCGATCTTGAAAGTCGTCATCGGCGAGACGGTACCGATGGCGCCCCAGAACACCGATCCGACGATGTAGGCGAGGGCGGTGAGGAAAAGATAATTCGCCACCGTCGAGCGGCCCTCGCCCGCGACGTCGTAGAGCCAGGGACCGAGCCACAGGCCTTGCAGCGAGAGGTAGCCGGCGTGGCACACGACCAGCGCCAGCGCGATGCGCCAGAACGCAGCCGAGGAGAACACGCTGCCGAATCCCGCCAGCTGGCTGCGCAGCGTGGCGCCGTGGCCGGGCAGGCGTTTTTCCGGCACTACGAAGAACACCAGCAGCGCCGCGGCCACCGAAAGGCCGCTCAGCACATGGAACAGGCCCCGCCAGCCGAGCGGCTCGATCAGCGCCTGCGCCGGCGCGGTCGCCGACAGGCCGCCGATGCCGCCGGCGGCCAGGTAAAGGCCGTTCAGGAGCGCCAGCCGCGAGAGCGGAAACCACAGCGTGAAGGCCTTGATCGCGCCCATCAGCCCGGCCGAGACGCCCAAGCCGATCAGCGCGCGCCCGACCGACAGCATGGTGAGATCGCGCGCCAGCGCGAAGATCAGCGCGCCGCTCGCGGCAACGCAAAGCAGCGCGGCCACCACGCGGCGCGGGCCGTAGCGGTCGAGCAGCACGCCGAGCGGCAGCTGGAACGCGGCGAAGGCGAGCAGGTACATCGAGGTGAGGAACCCGAGGTCGGAAGGCGAGAGCTCGAATTCGCCCGCCAGATCCTTGGAGATCACGGCGTTCACGTTGCGGAAGAAGAACGACAGGAAGTAGCCCGCGGCGAACGGGCAGAACACCACGAGCAGCGTCTTCGCAGGTAGGCTAGGCGCCATGAAGAAGCGGCTGATCGTCGGGATGACCGGGGCGACCGGTGCCGTCTATGGCGTTGAGATTCTCAAAGTTTTGAAAACCATTTCGGAATGGGAAAGCCACGTCATCCTCTCCGATGCCGGCGCGCTCAACCTGTGGCACGAGCTCGGCATGAAGAGGAAGGAGCTCGAGAAGCTCGCCGACGCCGCCTACCACCCGAAGGACATCGGCGCGGCGATCGCCAGCGGCTCGTTCCTCACCGACGGCATGGTGATCGCGCCCTGCTCGATGAAAACGCTGGCCGCGGTGGCGCACGCGCACGCCGACGACCTCATCTCGCGCGCCGCCGACGTGGTGCTGAAGGAGCGCCGCCGGCTGGTGCTGGTGCCGCGCGAGACGCCGCTCAACCTCGCGCACCTGCGCAACATGGCGGCGGTGACCGAGATGGGCGGGGTGATCTTCCCGCCGGTGCCCGCCTTCTATGCCAAGCCGAAGTCGCTCGACGACCTGGTCGCGCACAGCGTGGCGCGCGTGCTCGACCTCTTCGGCGTGCACTCCGCTAGGCTCGAGCGCTGGCAGGGGATGAAAGGAACTCCGCCAGAGCGCGATTGAAGGCCTCGGCCTGCTCGAGGTTGGCGATGTGCGCCGCCTGCGGAATCACCACCAGCTTCGCGCCCGGCACCTTCTCGCCGATGTAGCGCGTCCCCGGCGCCGCCGCATCCTGCTCTCCGGTGATCGCCAGCACCGGGTTGCGGATGTCTTTCAGGCGCGCGGTGGTATTCAGGTTCGAGATCGCGTGGCAGCAGCCGACGTAGCCCGGCACCGGGGTGGAGCCGATCAGCTCGCCAATTTTTTTCACGATGGGCTGATTGCGAAACGGCGCGGTAAACCAGCGCTCGAGCGTCGGCTGGACCAGCGGCTGCATGCCGCGCGTCTCGGCGGTCTTGATGCGCTCTTCCCACTGCTTCTTGGTCTCCGGCGTCTGCGCGTGCCCGGTGTCGGCGAGCACCACGCGGTCGAACACGTCCGGGTCGCTGAGCGCCACCACCTGGCCGATCATGCCGCCCATCGAAAGGCCGACGTAATGCGTGCGCTTGATCTTCAGCTCGGCGAGCAGCTGGCGCAGGTCCTCGGCCAGCGTGTCTAGCGTGTACGCGCCTTTCGGCGCCTCGCTGCCGCCGTGGCCGCGCGTGTCGTAGAGCAGGATGCGAAAGCGGTCCTGGAACGCCGCCACCTGCGGATCCCACATCCGCAGGCTGCAGGCGAGCGAGTGGCTGAAGGTGAGCCAGGGCGCGCCCTCCTTGCCGTGGACCTCGTAGTTCACCTCGATGCCGTTGATTTTCGCGTTCATCTCGCCTCCAGGATCAGGGGAATCATCATCTCGTCCTCGCTGGTGCCGCCGTGGTTGCCGATGTGCAGGTGGCGCGACTCGCCCGCGGTCCAGTCCTTTACCGTATAGCGGCCGCGCATCACCAGCGCGACGTCGCCGATGCGCTCGGCGAAGCGCGGGTGCGCGATGCCCGCGCCGAACCAGCCTTCGTCGAGCAGCTGGCGGCTGGGCATCACCTCGGCGCGCTCGCCGAGCCAGTCCTTGGCTTTCTCCATGAATCCCTTCGGCTCGTGCACGTGGCAGTATGCAACGCGCCGCTCGCCGCAGAGTGGAAATCTGAGCAATGAGGCGAGGGAAGGTGGAAGCTCCAGCGACTCCTCCGGCGGTACGTCGATGAAGCCGTGGTCGGCGCTCGCCATCAGCAGCGACTCGGTGCCCGACAGGCGCGCGGCGAGGCGTCCGAACGCGGCGTCGATGGCCTCGAACGCGGCGAACGCCTCGGGGCTGGCGCAGCCGAAGCGGTGCGACACCATGTCGTACACCGGCCAGTAGGCGTAGATGAACTTGCGCTCCGCGCCCGACTTCACCGCATCCTCGACCTGCGTCACCAGCTCGTCGAGCGTTTCATAGGCGAGCCGCTGCGCGCCGCGGCAATGGCGCGCGTTGTAGTCCGAATCGACGATGTCCTTGTGGGTGACGACGATCGAGCGCACCGGGAGTTGCTCGAAGATCGAAGGCGAGACGTAGATCTGCTCCGGCGTCACGCCGCGGCGCCCGAGCGGCAGCATGTCGCCGCGGCTGCGAAACGGCAGCGCCGCGGCGACGCAGCCGGCTTCGCCGAAATAGGTGAACCAGCCGGTGAGCCCGTGCTCGAGCGGCGTGCAGCCGGTATACGAAGTGGTGATCGCCGATGCGGTGGTGGAAGGAAACACCGAGGTGAGCGCCGCGCGCCTTGCGCGCGCGAGCGCGCCGCCCGCGCCGCGGGCGGTGAGGTAATTGTCGCCAAGCCCGTCGATCAGCAGCAGAATGAGATTACGCGCTTCGCGCGGCTCTTCGTGGCGCAGATTTTTTAACGCCGGGTGCAGCGCGTTGCCGCCGCGCGCCGCGACGATCGAAGCGACGAGATTCACCAGGCTGCCGCCCGCGTACTCTGGTCGCATGGCTGGATTTTAGGCGTAGAATTGGCCATCCCCTGCTGAGGTTTTCGCCATGCGGCACGAAGTCCATCTCCACGCCGAAATTCCCATCCTCGAAGGCGTCTCGCGGCGCCAGATCGAGCAGGCGTTCGCGCCGCTGCTCGAGTACCTCGACGCCGACGGCCTGGCCGACGTGAAGAGCCTGGAGGCCGACGAGCCCGGCATCAAGTACGACGAGAAGGAGCTTTTGCTCACCGTGTGCTGGACCGGCGAGATCGGCCGCAGCTTCCACGGCGCGCTCGAAGCCGCGCTCGACGCCCTCGGGCCGTTCTGCTACGAAGCGGTCGAAGTCGACCTCACGCTCTATCACGACAACGGCGAGCAGGAATCGAAGCTGCTCTTCGTCGGACCGACCGCGCACGCCATCCACGAGGCGCAGCGCCGCTGCATGGTCGAAGACGTCGCCGCGATCCTCGGCCGGCAGTTCGGCAAGGAAGAAGTCGGCCAGGTGACGACGCTGGTGAACGAGATGTTCGACCGCGACTGGAAAGAAAAGGCCTCGCAGCAGAAGAAGCCCGAGCGCGCGTTCGAAAGCTATACGCGGCCGTCGCGGAAGAATCTGCACTAATTAAGTGGCAGCACCGAAGTACCCGAGCCTCGACACCCTGGCATTGCACGCCGGCCAGTCGCCCGATCCGGCGACCGGCAGCCGGGCAGTGCCGATCTACCAGACCACTTCGTACGTCTTCCGCGACACCGAGCACGCGGCCTCGCTCTTCAACATGGAGCGCGCCGGCCACGTCTATTCGCGCATCTCGAATCCCACGGTGGCGGTGCTCGAGGAACGCATGGCGGCGCTCGAGGGCGGCGTCGGGGCGATCGCCACCGCCTCCGGCCAGGCCGCGCTGCACCTCGCGGTGGCGACGCTCATGGGCGCGGGCGGGCACATCGTCGCCTCGGCCTCGCTCTATGGCGGCTCGCACAACCTGCTGGGCTACACCTTGCGCCGTTTCGGGATCGAGACGACTTTCGTCGATCCGAGAAATCTTGCGGAGTGGAAAAAAGCCATCCGGCCCGAGACGCGCCTGCTGTTCGGCGAAACCCTCGGTAACCCCGGCCTCGACGTCCTCGACATCCCGTCGGTCGCGGCCATAGCGCACGCGGCCAAGGTGCCGCTGCTGGTCGACGCCACGTTCACCACGCCGGTCCTGATGAAGCCGTTCGCGCTCGGCGCGGATCTTCTCTACCACTCGGCGACCAAGTTCCTCGGCGGCCACGGCGTGGCCATCGCCGGCGTGCTGGTGGATTCCGGCCGCTTCGACTGGGAAGCCTCCGGCAAGTTCGACACGCTCACCGCGCCGTACGCCGGGTTCCACGGCATGGACTTCGAGGAAGAATCCGCCACGCGAGCGTTCCTTCTGCGCGCGCGGCGCGAAGGCTTGCGCGATTTCGGCGCCTGCATGGGACCGATGACCGCGTTCCACATCCTGCAGGGCATCGAGACCCTGCATCTGCGCATGCCGCGGCATGTCGAGAATACCCGCCGCGTAGTGGAGTTCCTGTCCAGGCACGCCCAGGTCGAAAAAGTCATTTATCCGGAGTTGCCCGGCCATCCCGACCATGCGCTCGCCAAGAAGCTGCTGCCCAACGGCTGCGGCGCGGTGTTCTCGTTCGAGATCAAGGGCGGAAGGCAGGCCGGCAAGCGCTTCATCGAGTCGCTGCGGGTGTTCTCGCACCTGGCGAACGTCGGCGACGCCAAGTCGCTGGTGATCCACCCGGCGACCACCACCCACTACCGCATGAGCGACGCCGACCTGGTGAAAGCCGGCATCACCGCCGGCACGGTGCGCCTGTCGATCGGCCTGGAGGACGCGCAGGATCTCATCGACGACCTCGATCGTGCACTGAAAGCCTCGGCGAAATGATCTTCGAGGTGGCGGGCAAGCGCGTGTTTGCCTACACCGCCGCTCACGAGCTCGACCCGGCGAAGCCCACCGTGGTGTTCGTGCACGGCGCCGGACTCGACCATTCCTGGTTCGGCCTGCAGAGCCGCTACTTCGGCTATCACGGGCGCAATGTGCTGGCGCTCGACCTGCCCGGCCATGGGCGCAGCGAGGGGCCGGCGCTTTCCCGGATCGAGGCAATGGCGGACTGGGTGAGCGAAGTCCTCAGAGCCCTGAAAATTTCCAAAGCGGCAATCGTGGGCCATTCCATGGGCTCGCTGGTCGCGCTGGAATTCGCCGCGCGCCATCCAGAGCAGGCTGAGCGCATCGCGTTTCTCGCGGTCGCCTTTCCGATGAAGGTGGCCGAACCGTTCCTCAACGCGGCGCGTGACAATGACTACAGCGCGTTCGACATGCATACCATCTGGGGCCACGCGGCGCAGGTCGCGCTCGCCGGCAATCCGAATCCGGGCATGTGGATGCACGGCGATGCCCTCGCGCGGCTCGAGCGTCTGGCGCCCGGCGTGCTGCATGCCGGCCTGAAGGCCTGCAACGACTACGCCGCCGGCTTCGAAAGCGCGGCGAAGGTGAAATGTCCGGCGCTGCTCGTCATCGGCCGGCGCGACGTGATGACACCGCCGCGGGCCGCGCAGCCGCTGCTGGAGAAGATCGCGGGCTGCAAGCTCGTCACGCTCGAGGCTTCCGGGCACGCGCTGATGGCGGAAGCGCCGGATGCCACGCTGGACGCTCTAATAGAATTTCTCAGTTTCGGAATGCCGAAAGGTTGATCGACCCGGCATCGAACGCGCCCTTGGCCCAGGCAAGGAACGCCTCGGCCTGCGCCTTGCTCCATCCGCCGTACTCGCAGTTGTGCCGGAATTTGTCCTCGACGTCGGCGCGCGAAAGCGGCTCGTGCGCGCCGCCGCGCAGGTGCGGTTGCCTTTCTTCCAGCACCGAGCCATCCCGGGTTCGTACGCGGATATGCCCGGTGTACTGGTTCGGGTACGGGTTGTCCGGGTCGACCTCGTAGCGAATCTTGGCGGCGAGCGCGAGCAGGCGCGGGTCGCGCACGCGCTCCTCGGTGAAGGCGTCGAGCCCGGCATTGCCGAACACGAAGCCGCTGGCGATGCAGTAGGGCGTGCTGAATTTGCCGGCGTAGGCGTTCGGCGGCCGCTGCTTCGCGGCGAGCGGCTCCCACAGGCGGTGCAGCGTGCCTTCCGCCGCCTCGCACACGATCTCCTCGATGTTCTCGAACGCCACCTGCCTGGCGAGGCGGCGCGCGCAGTCGATGTACGGATGGGTCATGGTGCCGCACGGATAGAGCTTGAAGGCGATGGTGCTCGTGACCCAGCGCTGGCCGAAGCCCTCGAGCAGCTTCTCCCACTGGCCATTCGTGGTGCGCGCAAAGCCGTGGTAGAGGCCGTGCTCGCCTTCGAACACGGTGCGCGGGCCGACGAAGCCCGAGCGGGCCAGGTCGGCGGCGCGGATGCCCGACTGCGCCGCCCAGCCCGGGTGCATGCGCTTGGTCCAGGTTCCCTCGGCAAGGTATTCGATGATGCCGGCGGCCATCGAGCCGGCGATGCCCAGGGCATTCACAAATTGGGTTTTCGACAAATCAAGTGCAACCGCAGCGGCAGCAGCGGCGCCCATGGCCCCCAGCACCGCGGTCGGATGGAAGCCGGCTTTGTGGATCATCTTCGGCGCCACCAGGCTCGCGCGGCAGGTGAGCTCCAGGCCCACGGCGATGGCACGCATCGCCTCTTTACCGGGGATTTTTTGTCGCTCACAAAGCGCTAAAACTGCGGGAACGATTACGGCGCCGGCGTGGATCGGGCCGCCTTCGAAGGTGTCGTCGAAGTCCTCGCCATGCGCCGCGGTGCCGTTGACGAACGCGGCGCCGCCGGAATCGAGCGCGCGCGCGTGGCCGAGCGCAGTGCAGCCGCCGGAAGCCTCCCAGCCGTCGAGGGCGGCGCGCACGTAGTCGGTGTTGCGCGCCGCCACGCAAAGGCCGGCGACGTCGATCAGCAGCTTCTCCAGGATTTCGCGCGGCGGCTCGCCGGCGCGCTCGATGGCGTCGGCGAGCTTTTCAGAGATCGATGGGCTCATCTATTTCCATTTTGCGGAGGCGACGAACCAGATGGTCAGCGCGCCGTACGCGATCATCGCAGCGGCGATTACCGTGAACAGGCCTTGCAGCGAAACAGCCGCCAGCCCGCCGGCCACCACCAGCGCCAGGCGCGCGGTGCCGGCGAGCATCGGCGGCAGCACGCGTCCGGCGCCCTGCGAGGCGAAATAGAGCGCGATGCCCGCGGCGAGCAGCGCGTAGAACGGCGCCACGGTGCGCAGGTAGCGCGAGCCGGCGTCCAGCACCGCAGCATCGCTGCTGAAGAGGCCGACCCAGGCCGCCGGGAACAGGGCCACGGCCAGGCCGATGGCGAGGCAGATCGCCGCTGCGAACGCCGCGCCGAGCCAGGCGATCTGCTTGGCGCGCGCCGCGCGGCCGGCGCCGATATTGACGCCGACCAGCACCACCAGCGCCTGGCCGACGGCGAAGACCAGCGGGATCTGCAGCAGCTCGAGGCGCAGGCCCACGCCGTAGCCGGCGAGCGCGGCGGCGCCGTGGCGGCCGACGAAGCCGGTGATGATGACCGCGGTGACCACGGTCTGCAGGGCGTTCAGCGACGAGATGGCGCCCACGCGCAGGATCTCGCGGAACAGTCGCCACTCGAGCCGCCAGTCCTCGCGATGCGGCCGCAGGCTCGAGCGCCAGACGATCAGCGCCATCGCCAGCGCCGCCAGGCCGAAGGTGGTCACGTAGGCGATGCCAGCGCCCGCGATGCCGACGCGCGGCACCAGCGTCGCGGCGAGCGGCAGGTGCACGCCGGCGGCGCCAATCAGCGTCACGGCGGGAATCAGCATGTTGCCGGTGCCGCGCAGCACGCTGGAGAGGGTGTTCGCGACCCACACGGTGATCGCGCCGCCGAAGATGATGTTCGAGTAGGTCAGCGCGTTGCGAAGGCTTTCGCCTTCGCCGCCGAGCAGGCGATACAGCGCCGGTCCCAGCATGAGCACGGCCACTGTGAATGCAACACCCATACCCCCTGCGATCGCCAGTGCGTGCGCCACCAGCCTGCGCGCCCCGGCCACGTCTCCCGCGCCCAGGGCGCGCGCGATTGCGGACGAGACGCCACCGCCCATTGCCCCCGCCGAGGTCATCTGCAGGAGCATGATGAGCGGGAAGACGAGCGCCAGGCCGGCGAGCGGCGCGGTGCCCAGGCGGCCGACGAAATACGTGTCGCCGACCGACACCATTGACTGGAACGCGACCAGCAGCACGCCGGGCGCCGACAGGCGCACCAGCGTCGGCACGATCGGCGCCGAGAGAAGCCGCTCTGCGCGCGTGCTCAACGAAGAAGGTTCTTGTGCAGGAAGAGGACCGCGGCGCAGCCGAGAAGCACGCCCAGGGTGTTGGCGACCATGTCGGCAACATCGAGCGTGCGGTAGCCGAGCCGGCCTTGCAGGAACTCGAGGCCCACCCCCATGGCGATGAAGCCGATCATGTATCCCGCCCGGGTAGACCAACGCGCATAGAGCAGCGCAAACCAGAACATCAGCAGCGCATAGGCGCCGAAATGGCCGAGCTTGTCGCCGTACTCCACGTCGACCTGCGGCGGGGAGGGCGTCAGCGAAAGCCAGACGATCGCCGCGGCCCAGCCCCAGCCCAGGCCGAGACCGATCATCCTCATCAGAACAACTTTAGCTGACCTTCCGGGGACGGAGGGCGGAACCGGCTGCAGTCGAGCTCGGGCGGCTCGCGGCCGGCGCCATGGCCGTTCAGGTTGAACCGCCGGCAGGCGATGTCGAAGCGCTTCTCCATCAGCTCGGCGTAGTTGCCGGTGCCGGACATGCGGCTGCCGAAATTCGGGTCGTTCTCCTTGCCGCCGCGCATCTGGCGCACGATGCTCATCACGTGCTCGGCGCGCTGCGGATAGTGCTCGGCCAGCCATTCCTTGAACAGCACCTTGAGCTCGTTCGGCAGCCGCATGATGACGTAGGCCGCCTCGCTCGCGCCGGCGGCGGCGGCGGCCTCGATCACGTGCTCCATGGTCTTGTCGTTGAGCGCCGGAATGAGCGCGGCGACCATGACGCCGCAAGGCACTTTTTCTTTACTAAGAGCTTTCAGCACATCGAGGCGCCGCTGCGGGCTGGCGGCCCTCGGTTCGAGCTTGCGCGCGAGCTCCCGGTCGAGCGTGCCGATCGAGACGAACACCTTGACCAGGTTCTTCTGCGCCATCGGCCCGAGGAGGTCGAGGTCGCGCTCGATCAGCGCGGATTTCGTCACCATCGTCACCGGGTGCTCGCATTCGGCCAGCACTTCGAGGATCTGGCGCGTGATGCGGTACTTGCGCTCGATGGGCTGGTAGCAGTCGGTATTGGCGCCGAGCGCGATCGGGCTGGGCTTGTAGCCGGGCTTCGCCAGCGTCTCGCGCAGCACCTCGGCCGCGTTGGTTTTTGCGAAAAGCTTGGTCTCGAAGTCCAGGCCCGGCGACAATTCGAGGTAGGCGTGGCTGGGACGCGCATAGCAATAGATGCAACCGTGCTCGCAGCCGCGGTACGGGTTGATCGACTGCGAGAAGCCGACGTCTGGCGAGTCGTTGTGCGAGACGATGGAGCGCGCCCGCTCTATGGTGACCTGGGTTTTCAACTCCCGATCGTCGGGTTCTTCGGGGGTCCAGCCGTCGTCGAACGCCTCGCGGGCCACGCTTTCGAAACGGCCCTGCATGAAAGAGCGCGCTCCCCGAAGATAGCGAGGGTCGTCTTTTGAATTCATCGCAAGGAAGCTTACCTGACTACTGTATATAAAGACAGCACCAAGCGCAATGTTGCCCTTCTGGCGGCCTGCCAGGCGCTGCTGTTCACCAATAACTCCACGCTGATCGCCATCAACGGTCTGGCGGGGCTGGCGCTCGCGCCCTATATAGGCCTCGCTACCCTGCCGGTGACCTGCTGGGTGCTCGGCGGCGCCATCGGCACCATGCCGGCCTCGCTGCACATGAAGCGTGTGGGCCGCCAGCGCGGCCTGAGCACCGGCACACTGTGGGGAATCGTCGGTGCGCTGATCTGCGCCTCGGCCATCTGGGCGCAGAGCTTCTGGCTGCTGTGCTTCGGCACGCTGGTGTTCGGCGTCTACAACGCCTATGGGCAGTACTACCGCTTCGCCGCCGCCGACGTGGCCACCGGCGATTTCAAGGCGGTCGCCATCTCGCTGGTGCTCGCCGGCGGGCTGGTCGGCGGCATCATCGGGCCGACGAGCAGCCGCTGGACCATCGGCCTGCTCGGCCCGAAATTCATGGCCGCGTACCTGGTGCTGATCGGCTTCGCGCTGATCACCATGGTGCTGCTGCGCTTCATCCGCATCCGCACGCCGACCGCCGCCGAGCAAACCGCCACCGGCCGGCCGCTGCGCGAGATTGCCGCGCAGCCCAAGTTCATCGTCGCCGTGCTGGCCGGCGCCATCGGCTACGGCGTGATGAACTTCCTCATGACCTCGACGCCGATCGCCATGCAGGTCTGCGGCCATCCCTACAGCGATGCGGCGTTCGTCATCTCCTCGCACATCATCGGCATGTTCGCGCCGTCGTTCTTCACCGGCCCGCTGATCCGGCGCCTGGGCGCGCTGCCGGTGATGGCCGCCGGCGTGCTGTGCAATTTCGGCGCCATCGGCATCGCGCTCTCGGGCATCGCGGTGTCGCAGTTCTGGTTCTCGCTGGTGCTGCTCGGGGTGGGCTGGAATTTCCTCTACCTGGGCGGCACCACGTTGCTCACCGAGACCTATCGCCCCGAGGAGCGGGCCCGCGCGCAAGGCACCAACGAGCAGGCGATCTTCATCATGATGGCGATCTCCTCGTTCACCTCCGGCATGACGGTGACCACCTCGGGCTGGCAGCGGGTGAACCTGTTCGCGCTGCCGCTCGTCGCCGTGGTCGCCGTGGCGCTGGTGTGGTACGCCCTTCGCAACCGCGCGCAGCGGGCGGCCGCGGCATGATCCAGCGCCCGCCGGCCGAGATCGGCCAGAAGCTCGAGGAAGTCGATACGCCGGCGCTGATCCTCGACCTGGACGGGTTCGAAAGGAACCAGAAGACTTTGTTCGACCTGGTCAAGGGCCGTGTGAGAGTGCGGCCGCACGCCAAGACCCACAAGTCCCCGGATGTCGCGCAGCGCCAGATCGCGCTCGGCGCGGTGGGCATGTGCTGCCAGAAAGTGTCGGAAGCCGAGGCGATGGTCGATGGCGGCGTGCACGACGTGCTGATCAGCAACGAGATCGTCGGCACGCCGAAGCTTGCGCGCCTCGCCGAGCTCTCGCGGCGGGCCAAGCTCGGGACTTGCGTCGATCACGCCGACAACGTGCGCGCCATCGCGGCGAGCGGCGCAAAGCTCGATGTCTATATCGAGATCGACGTTGGGATGCGACGCTGCGGCGTGGCGCCGGGTGCGCCCGCAGTCGCCCTGGCCAGGGAAATCATCAATAACGGAATGAAATTCGCCGGGCTACAGGCCTATCACGGCCGCGCGCAGCACATCCGCAGCATGGAAGAGCGGCACGCGGCAATCGAGACTGCGGCGCAGCACGTGCAGCACACGAAACGGCTGCTGGCGGAGGCCGGCATTGCCTGCCCCATCGTCACCGGCGCCGGCAGCGGCACGTTCATGCTGGAAGTCGAGGCCGGCGCCTGGGACGAGATCCAGTGCGGCTCGTACGCGTTCATGGACGTCGACTACGGGAAGAACGAATGGGCCGCGCCGCTGCCGCGCTTCGAGCACGCGCTATTCGTG
>DATFDV010000028.1:0-3038 GCA_035251855.1 Burkholderiales bacterium
TGCGCCGCCACCATGCTGTGGTTGGGCTTGCCGTCCTTGTAGAGCTGGATCGGGTAGAACGGCACCGGGTTGCCGCTGGTGCCCCCCAGGTAGTACTTGAGCGAGGTGGTGCGCACGATCTCGAAGCGCAGCGTCTTGTCCTCGGCGACGCGGTACAGCGTGCCGCCGTCGGCGCGGGTGATGGTCTTGGCCGCGGCGAGGATCGATTCGAGCAGGCGGTTGATGTCGCGCTCGGCGGACAGCGAGGCGCCGATCGCGTTCAGCTGCTCCAGGCGCTGGCCGAGGTCTTCCGGAGCCGCCAGCGCGCCGAGTCGGAACCCGGCGCTGGTATCGAGCAAATTCACTTGACGCAGACGGCGCGCACTTCTTTCATGTGGGTCACCCCCATCAGGCACTTCTCCATGCCGTCCTGCTTGAGGGTGCGCATGCCCTCCTCCAGGCAGATGGCGAGCGTCTCCGCGACGCGGGCGTGCTCCTGGATCGCCTTCTTGATGCGGTCGCTGGCGATGAGCAGCTCGTGGAGGCCGCAGCGTCCCTTGAAGCCCGAGCCGCCGCACTTGTCGCAGCCGACGGCCTTGTAGAAGGTGAGCTGGCCCTTGTCGTTGCCGTAGGCGCGGACCCAGTCCTTGTACACCGCCTCCATGGCGCCCTTCGGGTCGGCCTTGAAGCGCGAGGTGGCCATCAGCTCGTCGCAATACTCGCGCAGGAAGGCGGTGAGCTCGGCGCCCTCGGGCGTGTAGGGCTGCTTGCAGCTGCACAGGCGCTTCGCCAGGCGCTGCGCCAGGATGCCGAGCAGCGCGTCGGAAAAGTTGAACGGGTCCATGCCCATGTCGAGCAGGCGGGTGATCGATTCCGGCGCCGAGTTGGTATGCAGGGTGGCGAACACCAGGTGGCCGGTGAGCGAGGCCTCGATGCCGGTGCCGGTGGTTTCCTTGTCGCGCATCTCGCCGACCATGATGATGTCCGGGTCGGCGCGCAGGAATGCCTTCATGATCACCGCGAAGTCGAGGCCCGCCTTCTTGTTCACCTGCACCTGGCGCAGGCCCTTCTGCGTGATCTCGACCGGGTCTTCCGCGGTCCAGATCTTGGTGTCCGGGGTGTTGAGGAACTTGAGCACCGAGTGCAGGGTCGTCGTCTTGCCCGAGCCGGTCGGGCCGCAGACGAAGAACAGGCCGTAAGGCTTCGACACCGTGTTCTTCAGGTGCTCCAGGTTGCGCTCGGTGAAGCCCATCTTCTCCAGCGGGATCGGCTCGCCGGCGGCGAGAATCCGCATCACGATGTCCTCGACGCCGCCGGCGGTCGGGATGGTGGCCACGCGCAGCTCGATGTCGAGCGGGCCGAACTTCTTGAACTTGATCTTGCCGTCCTGCGGCTTTCTCTTCTCCGAGATGTCCAGGTCGCACATGATCTTCAGGCGCGCGGCGATCGCCGCGCGGTAGCTCGCCGGGATCTCGATGTAGGGCCCGAGCGAGCCGTCCTTGCGGAAGCGGATCTCGGTCTTCGCCTTGCCCGGGTAGGGCTCGATGTGGATGTCCGAGGCGCCCTGGTTGTAGGCATCGACGATGACCTTGTTCACCAGCTTCACCAACTCGTTGTCGGCGGCTGCCGAGACCTCGTCGCTCGAGGAGCCCTCGAGCACCTCGGCCGAATCGTCGCCCATGGCGCCGAGCAGGTCCTCGACGTTGCCCAGGTCGCCGCCGGTCGACGCTTCGGCGCCGTAGAACTGGTTCACCGTCTCCTTGAAGTCCTTCTGCGTCGCGACCCGGTACAGGATGCGCGCCTTCGGGAACACGTTGGAGGCGATGCGCGAGGAGCGGATGCGCTCCGGGTCGAGGCACAGCACCACCAGGCCGTCCTTGCCTTCGTCGATCGGGATCCACTGGTTGGACTCGACGTACTCGCGCTTCAGGTTCTTCAGCAGCTCGGCCGGCTTGACGCGGTCGCTCTTGAAGGCCTCGTAGGGCACGCCGAAGAACTTGGACAGGGCGGCGCCGATCGCCGGGATCTTGACCTGGAATTCGTCGGTCAGCACCTGCTCGACGTCGATCGCCTTCTTGCGGGCCTGGCGCGCGGCGAGCTCGAACTCGCCCGCCGACAGCACCGCGTCGGCGATCAGGTAGTCGTACTTGGTTTTCGCGACCTGCGGCTTCTGCCGCTGCTTGAAGGCGATGGCCAGCGTCTGCGACAGCTCGCCCACGCCCTCCTCGGCGAGCGCGCCGAACGGGATGCCGGCCTTGTTGTTGATGATCTGGATCACGCCGATCAGCTCGTTCGAGCCGGCCTCCAGGATCGGCGCCACCAGCATTTGCTTGGTGCGGTAGCCGGTGCGCTTGTCGACCTCCTGCAGGAAGCGCAGGTTGGCGTTCAGCGCGCGCAGTTCGTTCTCGTCGTAGACGTCCTTGATGTTGGCGGTCTTCTTGGCCAGCGCGACGTAGCCGGCGATCGAGTGCTCGGCGATCGGCAGCTTGAGGTCCTTGAACGAGTTGAGGCCGGTCTTGACCTTCGAGACGATGGACTGCTTGTCCTCGCCCATGGAGTAGATGGTCAGCCGGTCGGCGTTGAACAGCGCGCAGACATCGGCGCTCACCTCCAACATGATCTCGTCGATGTTGTTGGTGGCGTGGATCTTGTTGGTGACGGCCTGCAGCTGCTTCTGGAACGCTAGGCGCGCACCGACGTCGGTCTGCGCCGGCGACTGCTGGCTCAGGACAGCGCTCATCTCCTACCCCTCCCTGCTTTACTGCTTATGACTAGACTTCACATGTTAAGCCTAGGCACCCTGATTTTCAACGAATTTCCGGTTTTTCCACAGCTTTTAACCCGCCTTCCAGGAGCCACACTTTGAAGCCGCGTTGAGCGAAAAGGAACGCCGCAGCCGCGCTGCGCCGGCCGCTCTGGCAGTAGGCAATGTAATCCTTACTACGGTCGAGCACCGCGAACATGTTCCTCACTTCGGCGAGCGGCACGTTGATGGCGCCGGGAAGCTTGTCGTACTGGTACTCCGAGGGATAGCGCACGTCGAGCCACAGCGCGCCGCG
>DATFDV010000029.1:0-3928 GCA_035251855.1 Burkholderiales bacterium
CGTCGCGCCGAGGCTGACGAAGTGGCGCTCGAGGCGGCCGGAAGCGCGCCAGACGTTGGTCACGTCGGCCACCACCTTGGCCAGGTTGAAGCGCTCGCGCTCGATCGCCGCCTTGCCCATCGCCACGCGGCTGATGTCGAGGAGGTCGCCGATCAGCCGCGCCATGTGCTTGGTCTGGCGCTCGATCACCCCGCGCGCCTTGATCGCCGATTCGCTGCCGGGCTGCGCCAGCTTGACGACGTGCGCCGCGGCGGTGAGCGCGGCGAGCGGGTTGCGCAGCTCGTGGCTCAGCATGGCGAGGAACTCGTCCTTGGCGCGGTCGCTCGCGCGCAGCGCCGCCTTCTCGCGCTCCTGCAGGTCGCTGCGCTCGCGCACGGCGGCCGCGGCCCCGCGCAGGGCCTCGTGCAGCTGCACGATCTCGTCGATGCGCGACGGATTGGGCACCCGCACGTCCTTTCCCTGCCCCATGGCCTCGGTCGCCTGGGCCAATGCAGCCACCGGCCCGGCGATGCGCCGCGCCATGTACCAGCACAGGACCAGCGCAAGCGCGAGCACCGCGGCCAGTCCCCCGGCCATGCCGACCAGCGTGCGGCTCGCAGCAGCGTCCACCGTGCTCGCCGGGATCCCCAGGGCGAGCACCCAGCCGCTCGGCTCCGAAGTGACGTAGGGCGTATAGGTGCGCGTTCCCTCGATGGTCGAGCCCCGGAACCAGCCGTTGGGCGAACGGTCGATCGCGTTGCGCAAGCTCTCCGACACCGGACGGCCGGCCGGCAGCGGCGGAATGCGGGCGACGAGACGGCGGTTGCGGTCGGCGAGCGCGATGACCCAGCTCTCGGGCATGCGCTGTGCGCGAAGGACGTCGGTGAAGGTCTCGGGCGCCACCGGCACGGTGATCACGTAGCGCACCACTCCGTCGAGCACCACCGGCACGCGCAGGCGCACCACCGGCGGCTCCACCGCCGTGTCGACGTCGCTGACCACCGGCTGGCGCCGCGCCACTGCCAGGCGGAAGCTGGTCAGGTCGTACACCGGCATCACCACGCTGCCGAGCGGCACCATGGTGTCCAGGATCTGGCGCTCGGTTGGCAGCGCAAGACGCACCGTAAGCCAGTCGTCCTGGCCGCGCAGCACGCGCTTCGCCTCCTCGTGGAAGGCTTCGAGATCGCCGCTCTCGAGGGCCTTGGACGCCGCGAGCGCCTGCATCGCCGTAAAGTGGCCCCGGATCTCCGCATCGACCGCGCTCATCGCCGACTGCGTGCGGCCGATCGCCTCCTGCTCCATCGTCTGCCGCTCGTGCCGCACCAGCAGGACGCCGGCGGACACCGCCAGCACCAGCACCGGCGCGACCGCGACCGCGACGAGCAGGGACAGCTGCGGATGGAGCCTCATGGCGTGCTTCATAATAACGCCCATGGAACCCTGGAAAACCATCCGTACCTGGACGCGCCCGGAAATGATGAAGCGCGTCGCCCGCTTCCGGAAGCTGAAGGGCTCCGACGGCGGCCTGCCCGACAGCAAGCTGCCCGAGTGCCGGCGCAGGCTGTTTGCCGTGATCGGCTTCCAGCCGCCGGCGCAGGGCAATTCGCCGGTCGGCGCCAACGCCTCCGCGATGCCGGCGATCTCGATTGCCGAGGGCTTCAACCTGGGCTACTGCAAGGCCAGGCCCGGCAAGGGGCCGCTGATGCACCACCACGACACCAACGAAACCTTCATCGCCATGACCGGGCGCTGGCGCGCCGAGTGGAACGAGGGCGAGGCCCTGGAGTACGTGGATCTCGAGCCCTACGACGTGATCTCGTTTCCGGTCGGCGTGGCGCGCCGCTTCATGAACGTGACCTACGACGAGCCGCAGAAAGAGCACCTGCTGATGTTCATCATCGGCGGCGACCAGCCGCAGGCGGAATTCACCCCCGCCGCGATGCAGCGCTGCGAAGCGTTCGCCACAGGACCAGCGCGACGGACAGCGTCGCCAGCGCCAGCGCCGCGCCGGCGATCGACTTCCACAGCGCCGAAGGGTGCTCCTGCGCGTAGCGCACGGCTGCGTAGGCGAGCGCGTCGAGCGGAAAGGTAAACGCCCACCACGGCGGGCCGAACGGCCAGCGCGCGAGCGGCCGCGCATAGACCAGCAGCGCGGCGGCGAGCATCAGGGCGAACGGAAACAGCGCCTCCAGGAAGGCGGCGTCGGGATAGAGCGCGACGCCGTTCGCATAGATGAGCGACGGCGGCACCAGCAGGATGAACCAGGTCGGCCGCAGCGCCGGCGGCAGCGCCGGCCCGGTGACCGCGCGATAGAAGAGCAGCGCCATCAGCATCGGCGCCGCCGACGCCGACACGCTGAAGCAGAAGCGCGCCGCTTCGTCGTGGCCGAGCGCGATGCCCGGCCCCGGCAGGACGATGCCGCCGACCATCAGGATCAGCCAGCCGGCGTTGACGTGCGCGAGCTCGATGCCTCCCGAAAGCCAGCGCACCAGCGCCCAGGCCTGGAAGGCGAGCAGCAAGGCGAAGCTCGCCCACCACAGGATGTCCGCCAGGGCCGCGAAGTAAGGCGCGATGCCGCCCGCCACCAGCGACATGCCCACCGGCAGCGCGCCGCAGAAGCCCATGGTGAGCGGATCGGTGAAATCTTCTTTGACCGAAGCTGGATCCCGCAGCAGCTTGGCCAGGTAGGCGCTGACCAAGACCACCAAAGCCAAGAGGCCCAACCCCACCCAAAGCTCGGTGAAGTACGCCGGCGCGCGAATCGCGCCCGGAAAAAGCGGCGCTGCGGCACGCGCAGTGAGCCCCAGGCCCGCGAGCCCCATCACCGCGCCGTAAAACCCGACGTGGACCTGGCGGAGGTTCACTCCGCCTTGATACCGGCTTCCTTGACCACCGTCGCCCAGCGCTTCACCTCCTCGGCGATCTGGGCGCGCAGCGCCTCGGGCGTGCTCGGCGTGGGCGTCGCGCCCTGCCTGGCGAAGCTTTCCTGCACCTCGCGCGCCTCGAGGGTTTGGCGCAAGGCGGTGCTCAGACGTGCGACCGCGGGCTGCACGATTCCCGGCGGCCCCACCAGGAATACGTTCGGCGCAGCGCTGAATCCGGGCAGCGTCTCGGCGAGCGCCGGCCAGTCGGGCTGGGTCGGCAGGCGCTCGGGGCTGGTCACCGCCAGCGTGCGGATCTTGCCCGCGCGCGTCGGGCCGATCGCCGCGGCGGCGCTGATCACGCCGATCGGCACCTGCCCGCTCATGATGTCGGGCATCATCGCCGAGGCGCCTTTGTACGGCACGTGCAGCGCTTCGACGCCCGCCTGGCGCCGGAACGACTCGAACGCCAGGTGCTGCATGGTGCCGACTCCCGGCGAGGCGTAGCCGTACTTGCCGGGGTTCGCTTTCAACACCGAAACCAGTTCCCGTGCCGTCCTCGCGGGAAACGTCGGGTTCACCACGAACGCCATCGGCAGCATGCACACCCCGCCGACCGGGGCGAACTGGCGCACCGGGTCGAAGGTCACCTTGGGGTTCACCGCGGGGAGCGCGAGCGTGCCGCTCTCGGCGAGCATCACCACGTAGCCGTCGGTGGGCGACGCCGCGAGCGCCTCGGCAGCAACCCCGCCCGAGGCGCCGGGGCGGTTCTCGACCACCAGCGGCTGGCCGAGGGACTCGGACAGCTTCGCCGCCACCACGCGCGCGATCGCGTCCATGCCGCCGCCCGCCGGGTAGCCGACCAGCATGCGCACCGGGCGATTGGGGTAGTCCTGGGAAGAAACGCCCAGGGACCAGATGCACAACAAGATGCTTAGCGTAGTTTTCATGTTCCCAGGTAGTAGCTTTTCACCAGCGGATTCTCGCCCAGGGCCGCGACGCCGCCCTCGAACACGATCTCGCCGTGCACGATGATGTAGCCGCGGTCGGCGATGCGGATTGCCTGGTGGAAATTCTGCTCGGCCATC
>DATFDV010000030.1:0-16509 GCA_035251855.1 Burkholderiales bacterium
CGCTTCACCGCGTCGACGAAGGCGTCCATCTCGGCCTGCTGCCCCTTGTCGAGGCGCATCGAGAGCTTTTTCTGCCGCTCCTGCTCGAACACCAGCAGCGACTCGAAGTTGTGCATCTGCGCGGTGACGCCGCCGCCGAAGACTTCCAGGTATTCCTTCGGCACCTTGAGCGCGCCCTGCGTGAGGTACTGCAGCGTCGCCACCGAGCCGTCGGCATAGCGCACCAGCGCGCAGACATTGTCGAGGTCGTCGGCGGTCGGGTTGGCGGGCTTGAGGCGCGCGGCCATCACGCTCAGCGGCCGCGCGCCGACCAGGTAGGAAAGCACGTCGATGAAATGCCCGGCCTCGCCGGCGAAGCGGCTGCCCTCGCTCGGGTCCAGGTACCAGGAGCCCTTGTCGAGCTGGCCGGCGTGAACCCGATAGTGGGCCACGATGGGAAAGTTCTTCCTGAAACAGCCTGCGAGCGCCCCGATCATCGGCGAGAAGCGCCGGTTGAAGCCGACCATCAAGCGGTCGTTGCCCGATTCTTCAATTGCTTTTCGAACGACAGCAAGATCCTCGGTCGTGATGGCGAGCGGTTTTTCGACGTAGGTGGTCTTGCCGGCGCGCAGGGCCTCGGCGACCAGCCGGGCGTGCGACGAGTGCCGCGTGGCGATCAGCACCGCGTCGATATCCGGGTCCTGCAGCACTTCGCGGTAGTCGGTGGTGGCGATGCCGAAGCCGAAATGGCGCTTCGCGTTCTGGCCCGACAGCGGCGTGGTGGTGGCGACCGACACCAGCGCCGCGTCCGGATTGCGCTTGAGCGGCGGCAGCAGCATGCTGCACGCGTAAGCGCCGGCGCCGATCACGCCGATGCGCACCTGGCCGCTGGTTTTCTTGACCAGCTTGAGCCGCGGAGCTTCGCGCCGCAGCGGCTCAGCGGCCTTCTCGTACTCGAAGACGACCGAGAGCACATTGCCGGCGCCTTCGGCCATCTCCTTGTAGACCGTTTCGGCTTCGCCGAACGCTCGCACCTGAGAAATCAGCGGTTCAATCTGCACAAGTTTCGAATTGACGAGGTCCAGAAACGACGCCAGGTTTCGCCGCTCGGTCCAGCGCACGTAGCCGATCGGATAGTCGATGCCGCGCTCTTCGTAGTTCGGGTCGTAGCGCCCCGGGCCGTAGGAGCGCGAGAAGCGCACGTCGAGCTCCTTCAGGTAGTAGTCGTTCCACGGCAGGTCGAGCCGGGTCTTGCCGATGTCGACCACGCGCGCGCGGTCGCGGGCGATGCGCACCGCGAGCTCGGTGGCGGCGTTGCTGGCGCCGCCCGCGGCGATGAACACGCAGTCCACGCCGACGCCGCCGGTGAGGCGCGCGATCATGGCCTCGAGGCCCGGATCGCCCGCGGTGAGCGCGCCCCTGGCGCCGAGCTCCTCGGCCAGGCGGCAACGGCTTTCGACGATGTCGGTGCCCACGGCGTGGATGCCGGCGGCCTTGAGGATCTGCACCAGCAGCTGGCCGAGCAGCCCCAGGCCGATGACGCACGCGCTCTCGCCCAGCTGCAGCTCGGCCTGGCGGAAGCCCTGCATCGCGATCGCGCCGACGGTGGCGAACGAGGCGTGCTTGAGCGACACGTTGTCCGGCACCGCGACCACCAGGTTCTTCGGCACGTAGTTGACGTCGGCGTGGTTGGCGTAGCCCGCGCCGGCGCAGGCGACGCGCTGGCCGACGTGGAACTCGCCGGCGTCGGCGCCCACCGCCACCACCTCGCCCGCCAGCGAATAGCCCAGCGGCGTCAGCGAATCGAGCTTGTTCATCACCTTCTGGTAGGTGGCGACGAAGCCCTGCTGCTTGAGCGTGTTCAGCACCTTCTTCAGCTGGTCGGGGCGCGCGCGCGCCTTGCCGAGATAGGAGAGCTTTCCTTCGCGCACCTTCATGCCCTCGGTACCGGTGGAGATCACGCTGTAGTGGCTGCGCACCAGCACCCCGCCGGGCTTGAGCGCCGGCCAGTCGACTTCTTGCAGGCGGATTTCGCCGCTCTTGTAGTTCTGCGTGACTTGTCTCATTTCTTCATCCCGGTGACCTGCATGGAGGCCGATGGCAGCAGCGGCGCGAGATACGCGGCGAGCGCCTCGGCGATGATGCGCTGGCCTTGCGCGTTCGGATGGCCGTCGGTGGCCGAGATCCAGTACTGCGTGCCGTCGCCGCCCCAGAAGGCGGGCAGCAGGTCGAGCACCTTGATGCCGTTCGAGCGGCAGAAGCCGGCCACCGCCTGGTGGTACTCCTTGATCGGGTAGGTGGCGTCGCTGAAGCGCGCCATCGCCGGGATGATCATCACCACCAGCTCGATGCCGCGCTCGGCAGTGAGCTGCTTCATCTCGAGCAGCGCCGCCTGCATGCGCCGCCAGTTCGGATTGCTGTCGACGTACTGGTCCTTGACCTCGCCGACCTGGCCCAGGCCCTTCACGCCGAGGGGGCGCAGCACGTTGCCCAGGCGCGGCGAGAGCCAGGCCACGAACAGCGAGTGCTGCTTGAGCCACAGCGCCGCGGCGTTGAACTGCGACTTGATGCTGCGCGGCAAAGACTCGGCCGGCTGCTGCGTGACCACCCCGCCCTCCTTCTGCGCGCTGGAGAGCTCGATGTCGTTGTAGAGGAAGCCCACCACCACGATCTTGGGCTGCAGCGCGAGCCCCATCTCGCGCAGCAGCGCGAGCTGGTGCAGGGTGTTGTAGCCGGGCATGCCGAGGTTGAGCACTTCCACCGGCGCGCCACGCGCCGCGCTCAGCAGCCCTTCGGTCTGCCGCGGGAAGGTGTGCTCCTGCGCCACGCCCATGCCGTAGGTCACCGAGTCGCCGAGCGCCAGCACGCGCACCGTGCCCGGCGCCGGCACTGCCGCGCGGCGCACGTCGCGGTAGCCGAAATCGTTGAACGCCACCGGCACGCCGGCGTGCATGCCGCGGCCGTTGGGCTGCCCCGACCATTCCACCGGGGTCGGCAGCTTGCGCCACAGGCCTGCGCTATCGGCGGGCGGCGCCATCAGGCGCAGGCCCGCTTCGGCAAGCAGGCACGGCACCGCCGCGGCCACCACCATCACGACGAGATTGGCCAGCCATCGCTTCATGCGTGCTCCCTCAGTCGAGCTCGAACTTGTGCTCGTAGTTTTGCTTGAGCGAGGGGTCCTGCTTCTCCTTGCGCAGGAAGCAGTTGCCGATCGCCAGGCTCTCGATCTCGGTGCCCATGAAGCAGCGGAACGCGTCCTCGGGGGAGCCGACGATCGGCTCGCCGCGCACGTTGAAGCTGGTGTTCACGATCACCGGGCAGCTGGTCTTTTCCTTGAAGCAGGAAATCAGGTCGTGGTAGCGCGGGTTGGTTTCCCTGTGCACCGTCTGGATGCGCGCCGAGTAGTCGACGTGCGTCACCGCCGGGATCGAGGAGCGCGGCACGTTGAGCTTGTCGATGCCGAAGAGCTTCTTCTCCTCCTCGGTCATGGCGATGCGGTGCTGCTCGGCCACGTCGGCGACCAGCAGCATGTACGGGCTCTCGGCGTCGATCTGGAAGTACCTGGCAGCGTCCTCGGCCAGCACCGACGGCGCGAACGGGCGGAACGACTCGCGGTACTTGACCTTGAGGTTGAGCGTCTTCTGCATCGCCGGCGAGCGCGCGTCGCCCAGGATCGAGCGCGCGCCGAGCGCGCGCGGGCCGAACTCCATGCGGCCCTGGAACCAGCCCAGCGCCTTGCCGTCGGCGAGCGATTTCGCGCATTCCTCGATGAGGTTGGTGTCCTGCAAGACTTCGAAAACGGCGCCGGCCTTGCGCAGGCGCTGCTCGATGTCGGACTGGGTGAACTGCGGTCCCAGGTAGCCGCCGCGCATCGCGTCCATGCCGGGCGCGAGGGTTCTTTCCTGTTTCTGGAACTTGTGGAATGCGACATAGGCGGCGCCCAGCGCCCCGCCCGCGTCGCCCGCCGCCGGCTGCATCCACAGCCGGTCGAAGTATTTCTTGCGCAGCAGCTTGCCGTTGGCCACGCAGTTGAGCGCCACGCCGCCGGCCAGGCACAGGTTCTTCTCGCCGGTCTCCTTCGCCACGCCGTGCGCGAGCTTGAGCATCACCTCCTCGGTGATCGCCTGCACCGAGGCCGCCAGGTCCATCTCGCGCTGCGTCAGGCGCTGCTCGGGCGTGCGCGCCGGCCCGCCGAAGAGGTCGGCGAACCTGCCGTTGGTCATGGTGAGGCCGGTGCAGTACTCGAAGTACTCGAGGTTCAGGCGGAAGCTGCCGTCTTCCTTGATGTCGATCAGGTGATCCTTGATCTGCTTCACGTACTTGGGCTCGCCATAAGGCGCGAGCCCCATCACCTTGTATTCGCCCGAGTTCACCTTGAACCCGGTGTAGTAGGTGAAGGCCGAATACAGCAGGCCGAGCGAGTGCGGGAACTGGATCTCGCGCATCACGTTCAGCTCGCGGCCGTTGCCCAGCGCGAGCGAGCTGGTGGTCCACTCGCCCACCCCGTCCAGCGTCAGCACCGCCGCGCGCTCGAACGGCGAGGGGTAGAACGCGCTCGCCGCGTGGCTCAGGTGGTGCTCGGAGAACAGCAGCTTCTTCTCCCAGTCCTGCGCGCCGTCGACCAGCTCGAGCTCCTTCAGGATGTTGCGGCGCTGGAACAGCTTGTCCTTCACCCACACCGGCAGCGCCTGGCGAAACGAGGCGAAGCCGCGCGGCGCGAAGGCGAGGTAGGTCTCGAGCAGCCGCTCGAACTTGAGGAACGGCTTGTCGTAGAACGCCACCAGGTCGATCTCGGCGGCGCGCGTGCCGGTGCTCTCCAGGCACGAGCGGATCGCCTCGTGCGGGAAGCCGGCGTCGTGCTTCTTGCGCGTGAAGCGCTCTTCCTGCGCCGCGGCGACCACCTGCCCGTCGCGCAGCAGCGCCGCCGCGCTGTCGTGGTAATAGGCCGAAATGCCGAGGATTCTCATCTAGAACAGGGTGTAGATGAACGGGGCGACGACCGAGCCCTGCGCGAGCACCAGCAGCCCGCCGAGCAGCACGGTGACCACGATGATCGGCAGCAGCCAGAATTTGCGGCGGGCGCCGAGGAAGCGCCACATGTGGACTACGAATTCCATGGTCTTGACTCCTAGAACATGTCTCTGAAGCTCTCGTCGGCCGGCCCGGGCGGGTCGCGGCGCTCCCAGTAGCTCGGCGCCTTGGGCTCGAAGCGCCGCTTCATGGCGTCGCGGCCGAACGCGCGCATCACCACGCCGACGGGGGTAAATACGCCGAAGAAGATCACGCCCATGATCACCGGGCTCACCACGTGGTGCATGAGCTCGCCGAACTTCATCCAGGCGTGCTTGAGGGGCGCCAGCCACTGCGAGCGCACCAGCGTCACCAGCGCGGTAATCCCGGCGAGCATGAGCAGCCAGGGCTGGAAGAAGGAGACCAGCGCGAACACGCCGGTGAAGGTCCAGCCGAACGACCGGTCCGAAGGCATTTGGGGTTTCATGGGTCAGGCCACCTTAGCGCGCGTCGTGCGCGGCGCCGTCGAAAGCCGGGGGTCCGAAGGGACTATGCCGGGGCTGGCGGCGTACTCGTGCCAGCTCTTGATCTGCAGCTCGGCCAGGCCCTTCTTCGACAGCGCCTCGACCAGCCGCTGGGCGAGCTGGATGTTGGTAATCAGCGGGATACCGAGGTCGGCGGCCTTGCGGCGGATGCGGTAGTCGTTCTCCAGCTCCTCCTCGCCGCTGCTCTTGGGGATGTTGATCACCAGGTCGACGCCGCGGCTGCCGAGGATTTCGAGCGTGTTCGGCGCCTGCGGCTCGTTCGGCCAGTACAGCTCCTGCGACTCGATGCCGTTGGCCTTCAGGAAGGCGGCGGTGCCGTGGGTGGCGTACAGGCCCACCCCCATCTCGCGCAGCGCGCGCGCGCTCTCCAGGAACGCCGCCTTGCCCTCGATCGGCCCGGTGGACAGGAGCACGTTGCGCACCGGCAGCCGGAAACCGACCGACAACAGCGCCTTGAGGAACGCCTCCTCGAAGTCGTCGCCCAGGCAGCCGACCTCGCCGGTGGAGGCCATCTCCACGCCGAGCACCGGGTCGGCGCCCTCCAGGCGGGTGAACGAGAATTGGGGCGCCTTCACCCCGACGTAATCGAGGTCGGTGGCAGAACCATTCTGCACCGGCACCGGCCTTCCCATCATCACGCCGGCGGCGATGTCGATGAAGTTGGTGCGCAGCACCTTGGAGACGAACGGGAAGCTGCGCGAGGCGCGCAGGTTGCACTCGATCACCGAGACTTCGTTGTTCTTCGCCAGGAACTGGATGTTGAACGGGCCGTTGATCCTCAGCGCCGCGGCGATGCGCGCCGAGATGCGGCGGATGCGGCGCACGGTCTCCAGGTAGGTGCGCTGCGGCGGCAGCACCAGGGTGGCGTCGCCCGAATGCACGCCGGCGTTCTCGACGTGCTCGGACACCGCGCTCGCCACCAGTACCCCGTCGCGCGCCACCGCGTCCATCTCCAGCTCGCGGGCGTTCTCGAGGAACTTGCTGATCACCACCGGGTGGCGCGGCGAGAGGATGGTGGCCTTGTTCAGGAAGCGCACCAGCTCGGCGTCGTTGGAGGCCACGCCCATCGCCGCGCCCGAGAGGACGTAGGAGGGGCGCACGAGGACTGGATAGCCCACGGATTTTGCAAAAGAGAGACTGTCTTCAGTGGAACGCAATTCCTTCCACGCCGGCTGAGCGATGCCCAGGCGGTCCAGGAGCTGCGAGAACTTGTGCCGGTCCTCGGCCGCGTCGATACTCGCCGCCGGCGTGCCGAGCAGCGTGACGCCGGCCGCGGCGAGCTCGAGCGCGAGGTTGTTCGGCAGCTGGCCGCCGACCGAGACCACCACGCCCAGCGGGCGCTCGCGCCGGCACAGGTCGAGCACCGTCTCGAGGCTGATCTCGTCGAAGTACAGCCGGTCGCACTCGTTGTAGTCGGTGCTCACCGTCTCCGGGTTGTGATTGAGCATGATGGTGCGGTAGCCCATGCGGCGCAGCGACTGCACCGTATTCACCGCGCACCAGTCGAACTCGACCGAGCTGCCGATGCGGTAGGCGCCCGAGCCCAGCACCAGCACGGCGTTCTCGAGGCTGCCGGCCTCGACGTCGTCCTCGGTGCCGTTGTAGGTGAGGTAGAGGTAGTTGGTCTGCGCCGGATATTCGCCGGCGAGCGTGTCGATCTGCTTCACGCACGGCACGATGCCGGCGGCTTCGCGCTCGGCACGCACCTGCTCCGGGGTGGTGCCCCGCAGCTTGGCGATCTGCGCGTCCGAGAACCCGGCCCTTTTTGCTTCTCCGAGGTCGAGCGTTCTTTCAATCGAAACGATGCGCGCCAGTCTCTGCAGAAACCAGCGGTCGATGTGCGAAAGCGCATGGATCTGGTCCACGCTCAAGCCGCGGCGCAGCGCTTCGAGCACGCCGTGGATACGCTCGGGGGTGGGCTCGCGCAGCGCGCTCTCGATGTCGCCGAAGGCCGGCGCGGTGGTGCCGAGCATGCGCAGCGCCTTCTGCAGCGCCTCCTCGAAGCTGCGGCCGATCGCCATCACCTCGCCCACCGACTTCATCGACGAGCCGATGCCGGGCAGCGCGCCGCGGAATTTCTGCAGGTCCCAGCGCGGCGCCTTGACCACCACGTAATCGAGGGCCGGCTCGAAGCAGGCCTTGGTGGCGCCGGTAATGGCGTTCGGCAGCTCGGTGAGCGCGTGGCCGAGGCCCAGCTTGGCGGCGACGAAGGCGAGCGGATAGCCGGTGGCCTTCGAGGCCAGCGCCGAGCTGCGCGAGAGGCGCGCGTTGACCTCGATCACGCGGTAGGCGCCCGACTTGGGGTCGAGCGCGTACTGGATGTTGCACTCGCCGACCACGCCGAGGTGGCGCACGGTGCGGATCGCGATCTCGCGCAGCAGGTGGTATTCGCGGTTGGTGAGCGTCTGGCTCGGCGCCACCACGATGCTCTCGCCCGTATGGATGCCCATCGGGTCGAGGTTCTCCATGTTGCAGACCACGATGCAGTTGTCGAAGCGGTCGCGCACCACCTCGTACTCGAGCTCCTTCCAGCCGACGAGGTATTCCTCGATCAGCACCTGCGGGCTGTGGGCGAGCCCCTTGACGACGCGCTGGCGAAGCTGCGCCTCGTCGGCGCACAGGCCGGAGCCGAGGCCGCCGAGCGCATAGGCGACGCGCGCCATGACCGGGTAGCCAATTTTCCGCCCCAGCTCTATAGCCTCATCGAGCGTGTGCGCGGCCCCGCTGCGTGGAAAATCCACACCGATCTCGGCCAGCTTGTCGCAGAAGATCTTGCGGTCTTCGGTCGCCTCGATGGTCGCGATCGGGGTGCCCAGGACCTTGACGTTGTATTTCGCCAGCGTCCCGTCCCGGTCCAGCTGCAAGCCGCAATTCAACGCCGTCTGCCCGCCGAAGCCGAGCGCGATGGCGTCGGGCCGCTCGCGCTCGATGACCTTGGCCACGAACTCGGGCGTCACCGGCAGGAAATAGATCTGGTCGGCGAGCGCCTCCGAGGTCTGGATGGTGGCGATGTTCGGGTTGACCAGCACCGTGGTCACGCCCTCTTCCTTGAAGGCCTTGATCGCCTGGCTGCCGGAGTAGTCGAACTCGCCGGCCTCGCCGATCTTGAGCGCGCCGCTGCCGAGGATCAGGACCTTCATGGAATCATGTCCGCGAACCGGTCGAAGAGGTAGCCGCAGTCCAGCGGGCCGGGCGCAGCCTCGGGATGGAACTGCACGCTCAGGAACCGGCCCGAGCGGTGGCGCAGGCCTTCGTTCGAGCCGTCGTTGGCGTTGGTGAACCAGGCTTCCCAGCCGGCGGGCAGCGTGCGCTCGTCGACCGCGTAGCCGTGGTTCTGCGAAGTGATGAAGCAGCGCCCGCTGTCTTTTTCGATGCACGGCTGGTTGTGGCCGCGGTGGCCGAACTTGAGCTTGTAGGTGCTCGCGCCCGCCGCCAGCGCGAGCAGCTGGTGGCCCAGGCAGATTCCCATCACCGGTTTTTCCAGCTGGAGGGCCTTCCTGAGATTCGAGATCGTGGCGCCGCACGCCGTCGGATCGCCGGGGCCGTTGGTCACCATCACCGCGTCGAACTCCTCGGCGAGGAAGTCGTAGTCCCAGGGCACGCGGATCACGGTGAGGTCGCGCGCGCGCAGCTCGTCGATGATGCTGCCCTTGGCGCCGCAGTCGACCACCACCACCGTGCTGCCGGTGCCGGGATAGACCTCGCGGCCGCCGCTGCTCACCTGCTGCACGAGATTGAACTGATTCGGGTCGAGGAAAGCGATGTCGGCATTGCCGGCCACCACCTTGCCCAGCATGGAGCCGCGCGAGCGCAGTCGCTTGGTCAGGGCGCGCGTGTCGACGCCCGACAGGCACGGGATGCCCTCCTCGGCCAGCCACTGCGGCAGGCTCTTCTCGGCGCTGGCATGGCTGTATTCGAGCGCCAGCTCGGACACCACCAGCGCCGAGGCCTGGATGCGCGGCGACTCGAAGGCCCGCGGCACGCCGTAATTCCCGACCAGTGGATAGGTCAGCACCAGGATCTGGCCGCGGTACGACGGGTCGGTCAGCGACTCGGTGTAGCCCACCATCCCGGTGTTGAACACCACCTCCCCGGCCACCGACACGGGGGCGCCGTGCAGCTGTCCGGCGATGGCGGTTCCGTCCTCGAGCACCAGCTGCGCTTTCATCGGGAAGGAAGGTAGCGCGGCCCCTCGTCGGGCGCGTCGACAGCGAACGGTCCGAACGGACTAACGCGCGCACCCGGCGGCGATCCGGGTTGCCTAAGTATCGTGTCGCGCCATGAGGGGAAGAACGTTCGGCTTCACGCTGCTCGAGTTGCTGGTGGTCGTCGCGATCATCGGCGTGCTCGCGGGCTACGTGGGTCCCCGCTACTTCTCGCAGATCGGCAAGTCGGAAGTGAACGCGGCGCGCGCGCAGATCGACGCGCTGGAAAAAGCGCTCGACCAGTACCGGCTCGACACCGGCGGCTATCCCAACGCCGAGCTCGGCCTGGGCGCGCTGCTGGCGCGGCCGAACAACGAGCCGAAGTGGGCCGGCCCTTACCTCAAGAAGGCGCTGCCGCCCGACCCTTGGGGCCGCCCCTACCTCTACCGCCCGACCGACACCGGCAGCGTCGCCATCATTTCCTATGGCAAGGACGGCCAACCCGGCGGTAGCGGCGAGAACGCCGACATCACCAACCAGTAGAAAGAGCAGCCGCGCGAGATGCGGTTCCAGCTAAAGGCGATCTCTCCGGATGGCCGCGTCGAGTCGCTCGCCCTGCAGGCGGCCGACGAGGCCGGCGCGCGCCGGCAGGCCGAAGGCCGCGGCTATACCGTGCTGCAGGTGCGCGGCTGGCAGGGCTTCGCGCTCGGGCGCGAGCGCTTCCCGGTGGTGCTGTTCAGCCAGGAGCTGGTCGCGCTGCTCGACGCCGGGCTGCCGCTGCTCGAGGCGATCGAGACGCTCGGCGAAAAAGAGCGCACCCCGGCGCTCAAGAATGCACTGGATCACGTCGCCGCCACGCTGCGCGAAGGCCGGCCGTTCTCGAGCGCGCTCGAGAAGCTGGGCGAGCTGTTCCCCCCGCTCTACATCGCCACGGTGCGCGCCGCCGAGCGAACCAGCGACCTGCAGCCGGCGCTGACCCGCTATGTCAGCTACCAGGCGCAGGTCGACGCGCTCAAGCGCCGCGTGATCCACGCTTCCATCTATCCCGCGCTGCTGATCGGCGTGGGCGCGCTGGTGGGCCTGTTCCTGCTGCTGTACGTGGTGCCGCGCTTCAGCCTGATCTACGAAGAGCGCGCGGTCGACCTGCCGCTGCTTTCGCGCCTGCTGCTGTCATGGGGCCAGTTCGTCGAGCACCACGGCCTGTTCGTGGTTATCGGGCTTTTTTTAGTAATTCTCCTCTGTGCCTACCTGTTGAGCCGGCCCGCCACCCAGGCCCACCTGCAGAATGCCCTCTGGCGCCTGCCCGGCGCGGGCGAGCGCATGAAGCTCTACCAGCTCGCGCGCTTCTACCGCACGATCGGCATGCTGCTGCGCGGCGGCATGCCGGTGGTCGCCGCGCTGCAGCTTGGCGCCGAGCTGCTGCATCCGGCTCTGCGCGGCCGCCTGCAGACCGCGACGCGCGCCATCCGCGAAGGGCGGCCGGTGTCGGAATCGATGGAGGCCAACGGCCTCACCACGCCGGTGGCGCTGCGCCTGCTGGCGGTGGGCGAGCACGGCGGCGACATGGGGGCAATGATGGAGCGCATCGCCGCCTTCCACGACGACGAGATGGCGCGCTGGGTCGACTGGCTCACGCGCCTGGTGGAGCCGCTGCTGATGGCGGCGATCGGCCTGGTGATCGGCGCCATCGTGATCCTGATGTACATGCCGATCTTCGAGCTCGCCGGCGCCGTCACATGATCGACATCGGCATCGTCGATGCGGCGCGCACAGAAGCCACGCAGGCGCGCCGGCGCCTGGTGGACGTGCTCGAGGAGCGCCTCGCGCTCGACCCCGATGCGTTCGTCCAGCATCTCGGAAAGGCGCATGCCATTGCGGTGATCACGATGGCCGAGCTGCGCGAAACCCAGCCGGCGTTCGACCTGCTGCCGTTCTCGGAAGCCGCCGAGCGCGCCTGCGTGCTGGTGCGCGGCGCCGGCGAAGCGCTGCTGCTCGTCGCCGACGATCCGTTCTCGCTCGACAACCAGGCCTGGGCCGAGGAGCGCATCGGCGCGCCGTTCCAATGGCGCCTCGCCCACCGCCGCGACCTGGCGGCGTACCTGTCCAGCCACGAGGAAACCCTGCGCGCGCTCGACGCGGTGCGCGCCGAAGCCGGCATCGCCGGCGAGGCCGACGGCTCGATCGAGGACCTGTCGCTGAAAAGCATCTCGGAGGAGAAGAGCGAGGTGGTGCGCCTGGTGCGCTCGACGCTGCGCGATGCCCTGCTGATGGGGGCGAGCGACGTGCACATGGAGATCAGCCCGCCCGGCTTGGTGATCAAGTTCCGCGTCGATGGCATCCTCACGCAGGCAAAGACCATCCAGGACCCGGCGCAGGCCGACCAGGCCATTGCGCGCATCAAGGTGCTGGCCGAGCTCGACATCACCGAGCGGCGCGTCCCGCAGGACGGGCGCTTCAAGGCGCTGCACCGCGACCAGCCGATCGACTTCCGCGTTTCGATCATGCCCAGCATCCACGGCGAGGACGCGGTGCTGCGGATCCTCGACAAGCGCGCCCTGTACGAAACCCAGCAGCAGCTCTCGCTCGCCTCGCTCGGCTTCGAGGCGGCGGAGGTGCGCCGCCTGCGCCGCCTCTCGCACGAGCCCTACGGCATGCTGCTGGTCACCGGGCCCACCGGCAGCGGCAAGACCACCACGCTGTATGCCGCGATCAGCGAGATCAACAACGGCCAGGACAAGATCGTCACCATCGAGGACCCGGTCGAGTATCAGCTGCCCGGCGTGCTGCAGATCCCGGTGAACGAGAAGAAAGGCCTCACCTTCGCCAAGGGCCTGCGCTCGATCCTGCGCCACGACCCGGACAAGATCATGGTCGGCGAGATCCGCGACCCGGAGACCGCCAACATCGCGGTGCAGTCGGCGCTCACCGGCCACCTGGTGTTCACTACGGTGCACGCCAACAACGTGTTCGACGTCATCGGCCGCTTCATGCACATGAACGTCGACCTGCACAGCTTCGTCTCGGCGCTGAATGCCATCGTCGCGCAGCGCCTGGTACGCCTCGTTTGCTCTCATTGTGCCGAGCAAAGCTCACCTTCCCAGGAGATTCTGGTCGAATCCGGCCTGGCCGCCACCGACGTCTCGTCCTGGAAATTCCGCGCCGGCAAAGGCTGCCGCGAGTGCCGCGGCCTGGGCTACCGCGGGCGCAAGGCGATCGCCGAGCTGCTGGTGCTCAACGACGAGCTGCGCGAGCTGATCGCGGCGCGCGCGCCGGCGCGCGCGATCAAGGAGATGGCGAAGCGCAACGGCACGCGCTTCCTGCGCAACGCGGCGCTCGACGCGGTAAAGGCCGGCGAAACCACGCTAGAGGAGATCAACCGTGTCACTTTCGTGGCGTGAGCGGATCGCGATCGCGCTCGAGCCGCAGGCAGTGCACGCGGTGCGCCTCAAGACCGGCGAGAAGCGCAGCGGCGCCTGGCCGGCGGGCCTGGCGGAGGTGCTCGCCGGCTGGCCGAGCGCCGAGGTCAGCGTGGTGGCGTCCAACCGCCTGGTGCGCTACGTCGTGGTGCCGCGCACCGCCGGCGTGAGCGGCGACGCCGAGGAGCTGGCGCTCGCGCGCCACCATTTCATCCGCGTGCACGGCGAGCGCTCGCGCGACTGGGACGTGCGCTACTCGCGCGAGAACGGACTCGCCAGCGCGGTGGACGCAGGTTTGATCGAGCAACTGAAGGTCCAGCTTTCCCGCGGAAAGCACAAGCTCGTCTCCCTTCAACCCTATCTGATGGCCGCTTTCAACCGGCTGCGCGCGCGGGTGCCGAAGGAAGGCGCCTGGATCGTGCTGCCGGAAGCCGAGGCGACCTGCGTGGCGCTTTATGCCAATGGGGGCTGGGCCGGCGTCGCCGTCAATCGAGCGGGCAGCGAGGAGTCCCTCGAGCGCGAGCGCATGCGCATGGGCAGCGCCCGGGCGCCGCGCACGGTGCTGACGCCGCCCGCAATTGACGGTTACGCGATGGCAGCGTTGGCGCAATGAAGCCGCCGCGCCTGGAGCTCGACCACGTCGCGCCGCGCCGGCGCACGCGCTGGCCCGGCCTGGCGCTTCTGGGCCTGTCGCTCGCGGTGGCGGCCGGGCTTGCGATGCGTTACCAGGACACGGCCGAGCGGCTGGCCCAGGTTCCGCTGAAGACGGTCTCGACACCGCCGCCACGGGCCGCACCCTCGAGAATCAACGACGCCGAGGAGCGCATCGCGCGCGCGGCGCTGCGCCAGCTTGCCCTGCCCTGGGCCGGGCTGGTGCGCGCGCTCGAAGACGCGGCGGTGCCGGACGTCGCGCTGCTGCAGGTGCAGCCCGAAGCGCAGCAGCAGGTGCTGCGGATCAGCGCGCAAGCACGCAATACCGCGGCGATGTTCCGTTATGTACGCGGCCTCACCCAGGCCAGGGGGCTCTCGGAGGTGCACCTCGTCAGCCACGAGGTGGCGCAGGACGACCCCCAGCATCCGGTGCGCTTCGGGGCACAGGCATCATTCCGGGCCATGCCATGAGACGGCTCGCCGCCAGCCTGGGCCTCGCCGGGGTGCTCGGCATCGGCGTGCTGCTTTTCTGCGCCAGCTTCTACGCCTCGACGCTCTTGCCGGCGGAGCGCGAGCTCGCCGCGCGCCAGAGCGCGGCGGCCGGCGGCAACTTCGTCGTACAACCCGTCGCCCATTCCATCGATCCCCTCGCCGAGCTGTATTCCCGCTTTCCGCGGATGGAGACCCTGACCTCGCAGGTCGAGCGCCTGCACCGGCTCGGCCGCGCCGCCGGACTGCAACTGCAGCAGGCCGACTACCGCCTGGAAGTGCCCCCCGCCGGGCTCATCGCCTACCGCGTGTCGCTGCCGGCGCGCGGCGAATACCGCGCACTGCGCCAGTTCATGGGCCTGGTGCTGAAGGAAATGCCGGTCGCGGCCGTCGACCGCGTGCGCTTCGAGCGCAGGAAGCCTGGCGACGCCCAGCTCGAGGCGCACATCCAGCTCACGCTGTATTTCAGACCGGAGAAGTCATGAGGCTCCCCGCACTGATCGTTGGCCTGTTGATCGCGGGCTGCGCCACCGAGCCGGAACGCCCGCCGCACCCGGTGCCCGAGAGCACGCTCGAAGCGCTCGCCAAAACCGCGGCCGAGAAGCCGACCGACGCGGCGGCGCGCAACGAGTACTTCCGCGCCCGCGAGCTCGCCCTCGCGCAATGGCTGGCCCAGGCCGACGGGCTGCGCGGCGCGCGCCAGTACGAGCACGCCGCGGAGCTCTACCGGCGCGTGGACCGGCACGATCCGGGCAACCAGCGCGCCGCGGCGGGCCTGGCCGAAGTGGAGAGCGCCCGGCGCCACGACGCGCTGATGGCGCAAGCCGAAGCGCACGTGAAGGCCGAGCGCTTCGCCGACGCGCAGGAAGCGCTGCGCCCGGTGCTGGCCGAGAACCCGCGCCACGCCGAGGCGCGGCGCATCCAGCGGCTGATCGAGGAGCGCACCATCAAGGCCGCGCTGCCGCGCCTGCGCGCCGCCAAGCCGATGTCGCTCGACCTGCGCGACGTGCCGGTGCGCTCGGTGTTCGACGTCATCGGCCGCACCGCCAACATCAACTTCGTCTTCGACCGCGACGTGCGCCCGGACCTGCGCACCAGCGTCACGGTGCGCGACCTGCCGGTGGAGGACCTGATCCGCCTGGTGCTCACCACCAACCAGCTCGAGCAGCGCGTGATCAACGAGACCACCGCGCTGGTCTACCCCAATACGCCGGCCAAGCAGCGCGAGTACCAGGAGCTGGTGGTGAAGGTGTTTTACATCGGCAATGCCGATGCCAAGCAGACCGCCAACATGCTGCGGCTGCTGCTCAAGATGCGCGACGTGTTCGTCGACGAGAAGCTCGGGATGGTGGTGATCAAGGACACGCCGAGCATGGTGCGCCTCGCCGAGCGGCTGATCGCGGCGCAGGACCTGGCCGAGCCCGAGGTGATGCTCGAGGTCGAGGTGCTCGAGATCGGCACCAACCGCCTGGTCGAGCTCGGCCTGCGCTTCCCCGAGTCGTTCGCGGTCGGCGTCGCCGGCGCCGGCGGCCCCGGCACCCTCACGCTGCAGGAATGGCGCACCGGCGGCTCGGATCTGGTGCGCTTCACCTTCACCGACCCGCTGTTCCTGCTGCTCCTGCGCCAGCAGGACGGCTCCACCAAGGTGCTCGCCAACCCGCGCATCCGCGTGAAGAACAAGGAGAAGGCGCGCATCCACATCGGCGACCGCGTGCCGGTGATCACCACCACCGCCGCCGCCACCGGCGGCTTCGTCTCCGAATCGGTGAACTACCTCGACGTGGGCCTGAAGCTCGAGGTCGAGCCGGTGATCCACCTCGAGGACGAGGTCGGCATCAAGGTCGGCCTCGAGGTGAGCAACATCGCGCGCGAGGTGCGAAGCGCCAACAGCAACACCCTCACCTACCAGATCGGCACCCGCAACGCCGCCACCACCCTGCGCCTGCGCGACGGCGAGACGCAGATCCTCGCCGGCCTGATCAGCGACGAGGACCGCCGCAGCGCGAGCCGCGTGCCGGGCCTGGGCGACCTGCCGGTGATCGGGCGCCTGTTCTCGCAGACGCGCGAGAACAGCGTGAAGACCGAGATCGTGCTGCTGATCACCCCGCGCCTGGTGCGCACGCTGGCGCGGCCCGAGGTGCGCGCGGTGGAGTTCGCGGCCGGCACCGAGGCTTCCGGCGGCGCCGGCACCTTCACGCCCGCCGCCCCGCTGCCGCCGCCGCAATCGCAGCAGCCCGCGCCGCAGCCACAGCCTACGCCTCAGCCCGCGCAGCC
>DATFDV010000031.1:0-3028 GCA_035251855.1 Burkholderiales bacterium
CTTGACCAGGTAGTCCTGCGCGCCGCCCTTCACCGCCGAGAGGGCCACGTTCTGGTCGTCGGTGCCGGTGAGCACGATGATCGGCACGGTGGGCGAGTGCGCGTAGACGCGCGAGAACGTCTCCAGGCCCATGGAATCGGGCAAGGACAGGTCCAGCAACACCAGAGCGGTCTCGCCGCCCGACAGCTGCTCCAGGCCGTTCGACAGCCGGTCGGCGTGCTGCAGCGTGAACGGCGCCGCCGGGTCCTCGCGGATCATCTCCTGGATGAGGCGGGCGTCCCCGGGGTTGTCCTCGATCAGGAGGACTTTATTCAATGGCCGTTCGGCGGCAGAGTCACGACGGTGAGCCAAAAGACGTCGATGGATTTCACCACCACCATGAACTTCTCCAGGTCGACCGGCTTGGTGACGTAGCAGTTGGCGTGCAGGTTGTAGGTGCGCAGGACGTCCTCCTCGGCCTTCGAGGTGGTGAGCACCACCACCGGGATGCGCTTGAGGATCTCGTCGGACTTGATCTCCTCCAGCACCTCGCGGCCGTCCTTGCGCGGCAGGTTCAGGTCGAGCAGGATGATGTCGGGCCGCGGCGCGTCCTTGAACCTGCCCTGGCGGCGCAGGAACTCCATCGCCTCGACCCCGTCCTTGCAGGTGTGCAGGTTGCTGTAGACCTTGCCTTCCTTCAGCGCCTCCTTGGTGAGGCGCACGTCGCCGGGGTTGTCCTCGACCAGCAGGATCTCGATCGGCCCGTTTCTCTCGACCATCAGAACTCCCCTCGTTTGGGCAGCGTGAAATGGAAGCTCGAGCCATCGCCGGGGCGCGACTCCACCCAGATGCGCCCGCCGTGGCGCTCGACCACCTTCTTGCAGATGGCGAGGCCGATGCCGGTCCCCGGGTACTCGCCCTTGTTGAACAGCCGCTGGAACACCATGAAGATGCGCTCGTAGTACTGCGGCTCGATGCCGATGCCGTTGTCTCGCACTTCGATCTGAAATTCACCTGGGGACTCTGATACGCCTACGTGAATCCGAGGCACGCTGTTCGAGCGGAACTTGAGCGAGTTACCGACCAGGTTCTGCATCAGCTGGCCGAGCTGCACCTCGTCGCCCTGCACGGTCGGCAGCGGATCGTAGGTCACCGCGGCGCCCGCTTCCTCGATGCCGGCGCGCAGGTTGAACAGCGCCCGGCGCAGCGGCGCCTCGAGCGCCACCGGCTTGAACTCGGCGCCCTTGGTGCCGACGCGCGAGTAGGCGAGCAGATCCTCGATCAGCTGCTTCATGCGCGTCGCGCCGTCGACGATGTAGGACATGAACTCGTGCGCGTCCTTGTCGAGCTTGCCCTCGTAGCGGCGGCCGAGCAGCTGGGTGTAGCTCGCCACCATGCGCAGCGGCTCCTGCAGGTCGTGCGAGGCTACATAGGCGAACTGCTCCAGCTCCGCGTTGCTTCTTTTCAGTTCCTCGTGCGCGGCGTGCAGCGCGGCTTCGGACTTCTTGCGCTCGGTGATGTCGTCGAATACCGCGATCTCGTACAGCGGCATGCCGAACACGTCGCGCACCAGGGCGATGGCGAGGTCGCACCACACCACGCTGCCGTCTTTGCGCAGGTAGCGCTTCTCGAAGCGCGCCTGGTCGATCTCGCCGGCACGGATGCGCGCGCGCCCGGCGTCGGTGACGTCGCGGTCCTCGGGGTGCGAAACCTCCTTGACGCTTTTCCCCAGCAATTCCTTTTCAGAGTAACCAAGAATCTCGCACAGGCTCTTGTTGACGCGCACGAAGCGGCCGTCGACCACGTGGCAGATGCCCGAGGCGGCGAGCTCGAAGGTCTGGCGAAAGCGCGCCTCGCTTTCCTTCAGCCGCGCCTCGGTGTCGCGCTGCGCGGTGATGTCGTCGTAGACCGCGATCTCGTAGAGCGGCCTGCCCTCGGCGTCGCGCTCGAGCGTCATGCTGAACTTGACCCACACCACCGCGCCGTCCTTGCGCAGGTAGCGCTTCTCCAGGCGCACCGCGTCGATCTCGCCCGAGTGCAGCGCCGGGCGCTGCTCGTTGATGATGTCGAGGTCGTCCGGATGCGAGATCTGGCGGCCGGTGAGGTTGAGCATCTCCGCCTCGCTGTAGCCGAGGATGCCGCACAGCCGCCGGTTGACGCGGATGAAGCGCCGGTCCATGCCGATGTGCGCCATGCCCGAGCCCGCCAGCTCGAAGGTGCGGCGAAAACGCGCCTCGCTCTCCTTCAGCCGCGCCCCGGCGAGCGTCTGCTCGGTGACGTCGGTGACGGTGGAGACCAGGCCGTAGTAGTCGGTGTCGTCGACGCGGCGCAGGAAAGCGGTGTTCACCGACAGCCAGGTCACCGCGCCGGCGGCGCGCTTGATGCCGATGCGCAGGTCGGTCTGCGGCTTGCCGCTGCGCACCGTGACGCGCGTCGGCCGCTCGGCCTCCGCAAGCGGCGTGCCGTCGGCGCGGATGCAGCTGAGCAGCGAGGTGAACCCCGGCTTGCCGATCAGCTCGGCGAGCGGCAGGCCGACGATGCGCTCGGCGGCGCGGTTGCCGGCGATGATGTTGAGCGAGCGGTCGTAGATCAGCATGCCCTCGTTCGCCGAGTCGACCACCGCGCGGAAGCGCTCCTCGCTCTCGCGCAGCGCGCTCTCGGCGCGCGCGCGCGCGGTGACGTCGAAGATGGCGCCGACCAGTCCCTCGGCTTCGCCAGCAGAAGGATAGGTGGCCTTGTAATAGATCGTCTCGCGACGGCGGCCATCCGGCGTGACGATCTGCGTCGGGTAGCTTTGCGCGCCCGGCCGCGCCCACAGCTCGCGGTCGCGCGTCGCGTGCAGCTCGGCGATCTCCGGGTGCTGCGGGTAAAGGTCGCCGACCTGCTTGCCGACGAAGCTCTCGCGCGACATGCCGAACAGCTCCTCCCACGCCTTGTTCACGCCGAGGTAGCGGCCGTCGCGCGCCTTGACGAACATCGGCACCGGCAGGCGCTCGAGCAGCTCGAACGTCTTGAGCTTCGTCATCCCGCGGAGATTCTAATCCCCGTA
>DATFDV010000032.1:0-3357 GCA_035251855.1 Burkholderiales bacterium
CCGTTCGTCAACACCATCCGCCGCCACCACACCGCGCACCACAACTACGGGATCATGATGGCGCGGAACATGAACCTTACCTTCCCGATCGCCGACTGGTTCATGGGCACCAGCGACCTGGAGCGCGGGCTGGTGGGCACCATCTTCAACGGCTACAACGAGGACCACGTGAAGCCGGAGCTGAAGCCGATGATCGAGAAGTTTCGTCGTCCCGACGCCCCGGTCACCATTGACGGACCTATTATTTCTCAAAGCTCCTGAGGAGGAGAACCATGAAGAAGCGTGAGTTCCTGAAAGCCGGTGCCGGCGCTGCTGGCGTGCTGGCCGCACTTCCTGCCGTAGCGCAGACCAAGGGAGCGTCGTACAGCTGGAAGATGACCACCGCCTGGCCCGGTGGCCCGCTGATGGACATCGGCGCCAAGGCGTTCGCCGAGCGGCTGGCATTCTTCTCCGGCGGGCGCATGAAGGTCCAGGTGTTCCCGGGCGGCGCGCTCGGCAACGCGCTCAAGGTCTCCGAGACGGTGAAGAACGGCGTCGCCGAGATGGGCCACACCTGGATGGGCTACGACTGGGGCGCCGATCCGACTACGGTGCTGTTCGGCGGCTACGCCGGAAGCTTCAACTCCGAGTACATGCTGCACTGGCTCTACGAAGCCGGCGGCGCTGAGCTTCAGCGCCAGTACCGGGAGGAAAAGGCGGGCATCGTCTCGATTCCGCTGTTCATCCGCACCGCGGAGGTGTTCCTGCATTCGAGGAAACGGGTGAAGACCATGGAGGACCTCAAGGGCCTGAAGCTGCGCACCGCCGGCGCCTGGCTGGAGATGTCGAAGGAGCTCGGCGCCGCGCCGGTCACCACCGCCGGCGGCGAGATCTACCCCGCGCTCGAGCGCGGCGTGATCGACGCGGTGGAGTGGGGCACGCTGTGGGAGAACATCTCGCCGGGCTTCTACAAGGTCGCCAAGTACCTGATCATCCCCGGGGTGCACCAGCCGACCGCGCCGTTCGAGCTTTGCATCAACAAGGGGGTGTGGGACAAGCTCTCGGCCGACGACAAGAAGCTGATCGAGCTCACCGCGAAGCTGGTGACCTTCGAGACCTTCACCCGCATTGGCCAGGAGGATGCCAAGGCGCTCGACTTCTTCCGCAAGAACGGCAACGAGATCGTCGAGCTCGACCCCGATGTGCAGTACGCGGCGCGCGAGCGCGGCGCGGCCTGGGCCGACAAGACCAAGGCCGGCAACGCCTGGTTCGGCAAGACGCTGCAGAGCCAGCGCGACTTCGAGAAGCTGTGGGCCGAAGCGCCGCGCTATCGCAACGTGAAGGTGAAGCAGGCCTGAAAGGGCTGATCCGCTTCCTCGACCGCATCAGCGGCACCAGCGGGGCGATCGCCGCCTGGCTGGTGATTCCGCTGATCGCGGCGGGCTGCTACGAGGTGTTTTCGCGCTACGTGCTGGGGGCGCCCACCTTCTGGGCGTACGAAGTCGGCACCATGGTGATGGGAACGCACTTCCTGATCGGGCTCGCCTACACCTTGCGCGAGCGCGAGCACGTGCGGGTCGACTTCTTCTACGCGCATGTCTCGCCGCGCAAGCGCGCGTTCATCGACGCCTTCACCTACGTGGCGCTGGTGCTGCCGGTCGCCGGCTGGCTCTCGGCCGGGCTATGGGGCAAGGTGCAGAGCGCCTATGAAAGCCACGAGCGCTCGGGGATCTCGGCGTTCAACCCGGTGATCTGGCCGTTTCGCCTCATCATGTGCACGGCTTTCGCGCTGCTGTTTTTGCAGGCAGTTTCTGAGCTCCTCAAGGCCATCCGGGTTTTTTCCGATCGTGAAAACACCCGGTGAGCGCCTACCTGCCGCTGTTCATGCTGCTGGCGATGTTCGTGCTCGTGTTCCTGGGCGTACACGTCGCCTTCGCGCTTTCGGGCACCGCGCTCATCTTCGGCTGGCTGGTGTTCAAGGGCGCGGTGATCTTCCAGTTCATGGACAAGGTGGAGGACATCGCCTCCAATTTCGTGCTCGCCGCAGTGCCGCTGTTCGTGTTCATGGGCACCATGCTCGAGCGCTCCGGCATCGCCGAGGAGCTGTTCGAGGCGGTGCACCTGTGGACGCGGCGGCTGCCGGGCGGCCTCGCGCTCGGCACGGTGGGAATGTGCGTGATCTTCGCCGCCTCGACCGGGGTGATCGGCGCCACCGAGACGGTGGTCGGCCTGCTCGCCATCCCGGCGATGCTCAAGTACTCGTACCACAAGCCGCTCATCTGCGGCACCATCTGCGCCGGCGGCTCGCTCGGCACCATCATCCCGCCCTCGGTGGTGGTGGTGGTGCTCGGGCCGGTGGCCGACGTTTCGGTGGGCGACCTGCTGGTCGGGATGATCTTCCCCGGCTTCATCATGGCCGGCTTTTATCTCTTGTACATCTTCGTGCTGTGCGCGCTCAAGCCCGAGTATGGGCCGCGCGTGCCGCCGGGGCCGGACGACCCGCCGCTCGTGCGCAAGCTCGCCATCACGGCGCACGCCCTGGTGCCGCCGTTCCTGATGATCTTCGCGGTGCTGGGCTCGATCATGCTGGGGTGGGCGGCGCCCACCGAGGCGGCGGCGCTCGGCGCGGCCGGTTCGTTCCTGCTGACGATCTTCTACCGCAAGTTCAGCTTCGCGATGCTCAGGGAGTCGGTGCTGAAGACGCTGCGCATCACCTCGATGATCATGGCGATCCTGCTCGGCGGCACCATCTTCACCGGGGTGTTCTTCGCCGCCGGCGGCATCGACCTCACCAACCAGGCGGTGAGCTACTTCGACCTGCACGCCTGGGCGCTGCTGGCGCTGCTGCTGGGGATGGTGTTCCTCGCCGGCTTCGTGCTCGACTGGATCTCGATCCTGCTCATCTTCATCCCGATCTTCATGCCGCTGGTGAAGGCCGCGGGCTTCAACCCGGTCTGGTTCTGCATCCTGTTCCTGATCATCATCCAGACCAGCTACCTCACGCCGCCGATGGCGCCGGCGATCTTTTACCTGCGCGGCATCTCGCCGCCCTCGATCACGCTGCTCGACATGTACAAGGGCGTGATCCCGTTCATCCTGCTGCAGGTCGTCACGCTCGCCATCGTCATGGCGTTCCCGCAGACGGTGCTCTGGCTGCCGAGCAAGCTGCTGGGATTCAACTAGGAGTCGAGATATGACACCGGAACAGGTCCTTTCCCACAAACCGCGCGTCCTTACGCAAAAGCAGCGCGAGCATTATTTCGCCGAGGGTTATCTTCTTTTGGAAAAGGTAATACCCGATGAGTGGGTCAAAAAGCTCCGGGCGGCCACCGACGAGCTGATCGAGAGGAGCCGCAAGGTGACCAAGCCCGACGCGGT
>DATFDV010000033.1:0-2957 GCA_035251855.1 Burkholderiales bacterium
CATCCCCTCGACCTGCTGAGCCGCCTATGAAAGCCATCGACCACACCTTCGCCGAGATCGAGCTGCCCAAGCCCACGCCCGCCGGACGCGACCTGCTGGTGAAGGTGGAGGCCATCTCGGTGAATCCGGTGGACACCAAGCAGCGCAAGACCAGGACCTCGGGCTCGCACGTGCTGGGCTGGGACGCCGCCGGCACGGTGGAATCCGTCGGCAGGGATGTTTCCCTTTTCAAGCCGGGAGACGCGGTCTACTACGCCGGCGACGTTACCCGGCCGGGCTGCGACAGCGAATTCCACCTGGTCGACGAGCGCATCGTCGGGCGCAAGCCGAAGAAGCTCGATTTCGCGCAGGCCGCGGCGATGCCGCTCACTTCGATCACCGCCTGGGAGGCGTTCTACGACCGGATGCACGTCGTGCAGGGCAAGTCGATGCTGATCATCGGCGGCGCCGGCGGCGTGGGCTCGATCGGCATTCAGCTCGCCAAGGCCTCCAACCTCAAGGTGATCGCCACCGCTTCGCGTCCCGAAACCGTCGCGTGGGTAAAGGAGCTCGGCGCCGACCAGGTCGTCAACCACCGCGAGAACCTGGTTTCGCAAATCAAGAAACCCGTCGACTACATCGCGAACTTCAGCGGCGAGCTCGATGCCTACTGGCCGGCGATGGCGGAGCTGATCGCCCCGCAAGGCGCCATGGTGGCGATCGTCGGCAACCAGAAGCCGTTGCCGATGGACGTGGTGCGCTCCAAAAGCGTGACCCTGTGCTGGGAGCTGATGTTCACGCGCCCGCGCTTCCAGACGCCCGACATGATCGAGCAGCACCGCCTGCTCAACCAGGTCGCCGAGCGCCTCGATGCGGGCAAGCTGAAATGCACCTTGAAGGAGACGCTCTCACCCATCAGCGGTGCCAATCTGAAAAAAGCGCACGAGCGGCTCGAGTCCGGGACCATGATCGGCAAGCTGGTCCTGAAAGGCTGGGCCTGACCCGTATTGCCGTGATGGGGGCCGGCGCGGTCGGCTGCTACTACGGCGCCATGCTCGCCCGCGGCGGGCACCAAGTCACGCTCATCGGCCGGCCGCAGCACGTGGAAGCAGTGCGCCGTGCCGGCCTGCGGTTACAAACGAATCAGTTCGACGAATTCATCAAGCTCGAGTCGAGCAAGGAGCCGAATGCCATCCGCGGCGCCGCGATCGTCCTGTTCTCGGTGAAATCCACCGACACCGAAACCGCCGGCAAGGCGCTGGCGCCGCATCTGGAGCGCGACGCGGCCATCCTCACGCTGCAGAACGGCGTGGATAACGCAGAGCGGCTGGCGGCGACGCTCGGACGCGAGGTGATTCCCGCGGTGGTCTATGTCGCCGTCGAGATGGCTGGCGCGGGCCATGTGCGTCACCACGGGCGCGGCGAGCTGTTGATCGGACGCGGCAAGGGCAGCGAGGCAATTGCTGCGGCCTTCGCGGGCGCCGGCGTCAAGGTCGAGATCTCGGACAACGTCGCCGGCGCCCTATGGGCCAAGCTCATCGTGAACTGCGCCTACAACGCGCTCTCGGCGATCACCCAGCTCCCCTACGGCCAGCTGGTGCAGGGCGCCGGTGTGCCGGCGATCATGGACGACGTGGTCGACGAATGCCTGGCGGTCGCGCGCGCCTCCGGCGTCCAGATCCCCGGCGATATGCACGAAACCGTGCGAAAGCTTGCGCACACCATGCCGGGACAGTATTCCTCCACCGCGCAGGACCTCGCGCGGCAGAAGAAAACCGAGATCGATCACCTCAACGGCTTCGTGGTGCACAAGGGCGAAGCGCACGGCGTGCGCACGCCGGTCAACCGGGTGCTCCTCGCACTGGTGAAGCTGCGTGAAAATCATGACTGAGCTGAACGTGATCATCTCCGGCGGATTCTCCGGCCCTTACGAGCAACTGGTGCCGCAGTTCGAGCGCACCACCGGCATCAAGGTCGCGACCGGATCGGGCTCGTCGCAGGGCAAGGGGCCGCAGACCATCGCCGCGCAGCTCGCCAGAGGCGTGCCCGCGGACGTGGTCATCCTCTCCAGGGAGGGCCTCACCGAGCTCATCGCCGCGCGACGGATCGCGGCCGGAACCGACGTGGACCTCGCGCGCACGCCGATCGGTGTGGCGGTGCGTGCGGGAACGCCGAAGCCCGACGTGCGCAGCGTGGAAGACTTCAAGCAGGTCGTATTGAAAACGAGAACCGTCGCCGTCCCGAGCAGCACCAGCGGCATTTTCCTCATCGAGGAAATTTTTCCGCGGCTCGGCATCGCAGGCCGGGTCAACGTCAAGGCCACGCCGCGCGGCAGCGGCGCCGCCGCGATGGTCGCCGCAGGGGAAGCCGACATCGGACTCCTGCCGGTCAGCGAGATCATGCATGCGCCCGGCGTCGAGCTGGCGGGCGTGATCGCCGACGAGATCCAGCTCAACCAGATCTTCGCGGCGGCGATTGTCGTTTCGTCGAAGCAGGCCGAGGCAGGGAAACGACTGATCGCGTTCCTTACTTCGGAATCCGCTGCCCAGACCATCCGCCGCGGCGGCATGGAGCCGCTCGGCACGCGGCCTTGACTTCCGGCGCCCTGCCCCCATGTGAGACAATGACGTTCTACCGAATCCGGGGGCGACCTGGTTTCGACGTAGGCATTGAAGCAGCGCAGGGCATGCCGAGGACCAGATCACCTCGTAAATCCATTCTGGAAACACTACAAACGCCAACGACGAGCGTTTCGCTCTAGCCGCCTAACACCGGCTGGACGCTGCACTAGCTTGCTGATGGGCTAGGCCGAGTAGTACGGGGCAACCCGTATCAATCGGTGCAGCGTCATTCACATCAGCCTCTCTTCCGGGTGTGGTCGCTTCGCCCGGCGGATCCGTCGAAGCGGCTAGCCAAGCGTCAGCCTGCCGGTTGGCGGGCGCAAGGCGAAGGCACTAAAGAACCAGGCTAAGCATGTA
>DATFDV010000034.1:0-7287 GCA_035251855.1 Burkholderiales bacterium
CACCCCGACCTGCTCGGCGAAGCACGTGCCGGGCTACCTGCAGAACAACCAGCAGCTGAAGAGCAAAGGCGTGAACGAAATCTGGTGCGTGGCCACCAACGACGCCTTCGTGATGGCGCACTGGGGCAAGGAGCAGAAGGCCCTCGGCAAGATCCGCTTCCTCGCCGACGGCAGCGCGCAGTGGGCCAAGGCGCTGGGCCTCGAGCTCGATCTCAATGCGCGCGGCATGGGCACGCGCATGGGGCGCTTCTCGATGCTGGTCGACGACGGCGTGGTGAAGCAGCTCAACGTCGAAGGCCCGGGCAAGTTCGAGGTTTCCGATGCCGGCACCATGCTGAAGCAGCTGGGCTGAAATAAACGGTTACAAAGCTGTGTCGGCGGCGCGCGCGCTCGAGCGTTTCTGGGAGGGGATTTCCCCAAAGGAGAAACGTCTCATGAGAGTTTCGGCAATCATCGGCGCCACGCTGCTGGCCGCCAGCTTCGGCCTGCACGCGCAGGCTCCCCAAGACGAAAGCAAGTCGCAACGCCAGCAATTGCGCGAGCAGGTGCGAAAAGCCTGCGAAGGCAAGGAGGGCGCCGAGCGGCGCAGCTGCATGCAGCGCGAGGTCTGCGCCCAGAGCAAGGACCCGAAAGCCTGCGAGCAGCGCTTCGCCAAGGGCCGCCAGGCGCACGGCAAGGCGCGCAAGGCCTGCGAAGGCAAGGAAGGCGAGGCGCGCCGCGAGTGCATGCGCACGGAGCTGTGCGCGCAGAGCAAGGACCCGGCGAAGTGCGAGGCGCAGGTTAAGGAATGGATGGCCAAGCGCGACCAGGCGCACGAGGCGTGCAAGGGCAAGACCGGCGACGAGCAGCGCGCCTGCATGCGCGAGCAGATGGGCGGCCAGCGCAAGAAGTAAGCTTGCAAAAGGAGGGCCGATGTCGGAAGAAGATCGCGGACTGACCATCACTTTCATGGACGGCTCGAAGCTGTCGTTCGGCTTCCCGCAGCAGGGAGCCAACGCCGCCGCCAAGCAGCTCAAGCTCGAGGAGTTCATGAAAAGCCCCTACCTGATGGTGATTGCCGACGGCGCGCTCACCATGTTCCCGGTGGTCAACATCAAGTCGATCCAGATGCCGCTCGGCGGGCAGGACGCCGAGCAGGTGCGCGTGCCGACGCACGTGATCCGCAACGCCAAGCTGACCCGCGGCGATCTCTAGCCTCGTTCGTCATCCGGCCTTCGCCGCGGGCGCGCGCGGCATGCTGCCGATCCTGCTCGGCATCATTCCTTTCGGCGTGATCACCGGCGTGGCGATGGTGGCGAGCGGCATCCCGCCGCTCGCCGCCATGCTGATGTCGCTGCTGGTGTTTGCCGGCGCCTCGATGGTGGCCTCGGCGCAACTGCTGGCCTCGTCCGCGCCGGCGGCGGTGATCATCCTTACCACGCTGATCATCAACCTGCGCTTCATGATGTATAGCGCCTCGCTGCGCCAGCATTTCGCCGCTGCGCCGCTGCGCTGGCGGCTGGCGATCGGCTACCTCACCGCCGACAACGTCTACGGCCTGGCGCTGGGGCACTTCGACCAGCATGCCGAGCACAAGCTCGAGTATTTCCTCGGCGCCGGCGTAGTGGTCTGGGTGGTGTGGCAGCTGGCGGTGCTCGGCGGCGTGGTGATCGGCGCCGGCGTGCCGGCGTCGTGGCGCCTGGAATTCGCCGCGCCGCTCGCTTTCATCGCCCTCACCATCCCGTTCCTGCGCGAGCGCGCGATGATCGTCGCCGCCCTCGCCGCCGGCATCAGCGTGATCGCGGCGCAGGGCCTGCCGCTGCGCCTGAACATCGTCGCCGCGGCGGCGGTCGGCATCACGGCGGGGTTGCTGTTCGAGAAACGCTCAAGATGAGCCTCTGGCCGGTGCTGCTCGGCATGGCGGCGGTCACCTTCGCGCTGCGCGTCTCGTTTCTGGTGCTGCCGCCGGGAATCGAGACGCCGGCGCTGCTGCGCCGCGCCCTGCGCTACGTGCCGCCGGCGGTGCTGACCGCGATCTGGGCGCCCGAGGTGCTGGTCGGGAATGAACAATTGCTCGCGGGTGTTGTCGCAGTAGCGGTGGCGTGGCGGTGGCGCATGACCTTCGCTACGATAGTCGCGGGACTGCTGGCTCTCCATTTCTTCGCGTGGGTTATTTAATCCGATTCCGTCATTTGATCCGATTCTTTCTTCTCGTCCTGGGGTTTACGGCGCTCAGCGCGGCGGCGCAGGCCCCACAGAAAGCCGTTTCGATCGAAGGCGTCACCGAGTGGCGCCTGCCGAACGGCCTGAAGCTGCTGACGATTCCGGACCCGGGCGCCGACACCATCACCGTGCACATCGTCTATCTGGTGGGCTCGCGCCACGAAGGCTACGGCGAAAAAGGCATGGCCCACTTGCTCGAGCACCTGCTGTTCAAGGGCTCGAAGCGCCACCCCAACCTGAAGGAGGAGTTCACGCGGCGCGGCGCCCGCTGGAACGGCACGACCTCCAACGACCGCACCAACTACTTCGAGACCTTCGCCGCCACCGAATCCAATCTCGACTGGGCGCTCGGCATGGAAGCCGACCGGATGGTCAACTCCTTCGTCCGCAAGGAAGACCTCGACAGCGAGATGACGGTGGTCCGCAACGAGTTCGAGATGGGCGAGAACAATCCCGGCGGCGTGCTGTTCCAGCGCATGCAGCAGCTCGCCTACCCGTGGCACAACTACGGCAACCCGATCATCGGCCAGCGCGCCGACATCGAGAAGGTGCCGATCGACAAGCTGCAGGCCTTCTACCGCACCTGGTACCAGCCCGACAATGCGGTGCTGATCATCGCCGGGCGCTTCGACGAGGCGCGCGCGGTGGCGCTCACCGGCAAGCATTTCGGGCCGCTGCGCAAGCCGGCGCGCGTGCTGCCCACCTACTATACCGAGGAGCCGACCCAGGACGGCGAGCGCCGCGTGCGGCTCGCGCGCGTCGGCGACAACCAGATCGTCTCGACGCTGTACCGCGTCGCGGCCGGCAGCCATCCTGACTACCCGGCGATCGATGTGCTGGCGAACATCCTCGGCGACGTGCCGGCCGGGCGCCTGCACCGCGCCATCGTGCAGAAAGGGCTGGCCTCCCAGGTGTGGGGCGCCGAGCGCGGCCTGCACGATCCGGGCTACGTCTACTTCGGCGCCTACCTCGGGCGCGACGGCAAGCTGAGCGACGCGCGCGACCGGCTGATCGAGGTGGTGGAGGGGCTGAAGCAGGAGCCGGTGCAGGCCGCCGAGCTCGAGCGCGCGCGCACCGCGCTGCTCAACGATTTCGAGAAGGTGCAGCTCGAAGCTTCGAGCCTGGTGCGCTCGCTGTCGGAATTCATCGCCATCGGCGACTGGCGCCTGTTCTTCCTCTACCGCGACCGCCTGCGCCAGGTGAAGCTCGAGGACGTGCAGCGCATGGCCGAGCACTACCTCAAGCCGGCGAACCGCGTGCTGGGCGAGTTCGTGCCGGTCGAGCGGCCCGACCGCGCGGAGATTCCGCCGACCCCCGACCTGCAGGCGGCGCTGAAGGACTACAAGGGCGGCGACAGCGTGCGCCTGGGCGAAGCGTTCGATCCCTCGCCGCAGAACATTCAATCGCGGGTGATCCGTGGAAATCTTTCCAACGGAATAAAAACGGCCTTGCTACCCAAGCAGACCCGCGGCGGCCGGGTGGTGGCGTCGCTCACGCTGCACTGGGGCGACGAGAAGAGCCTGCACAACCGCGAGACGGCGTGCAGCTTCGCCGGCTCGATGCTGATGCGCGGCACGCGCAAGCACAGCCGCGCCGAGCTGAAGGCCGCCTTCGAGAAGCTCAACGCCTCGGTGGCCCTCGGCGGCGAAGGCGCGAGCATCGAAGTGCGCGGCGAGAACCTGATCCCGGCGCTGCGCCTGGTGGCCGAAGTGCTGCGCGAGCCGGCGTTCCCGCGCAGCGAGTTCGAGGAGCTCAAGCGCGCGGCGCTCAACGGCGTCGAAGCGCAGCGCAACGAGCCGGCCTCGCTCGCCGGCGTGCGCCTCGCGCGCCACCTGCAGGAATACGCGCCCGGCCATCCGCACTACACGCCGACGCTGGACGAGCGCCTGGACTGGATGCGCAAGGTGACGCTCGAGGACGCGCAGGCCTGCTACCGCGAGCTGTTCGGCGCCACCGGCGCGGATTTCGTCGCGGTCGGCGACTTCGATGCCGAAGCGCTGGCGCGCGCGGTCGATGAGCTCTTCGGCAGCTGGGTGACGCCGCGGCCGTTCCAGCGCGTGCCGGTGCGCTACTTCGACAAGCCGGCGCTCGAAAACGAGCTGGTGACGCCCGACAAGGCCAACGCCGCGCTGCGCGCCGGGCTCAACGTGCGCATGCGCGACGACCATCCCGACTTTCCCGCGCTCATCGTCGCCAACCACCTGCTCGGCGGCTCCTCCACCGGCCGCGTGCCGCTGCGCGTGCGCGAGAAGGAAGGCCTGTCCTACAGCACCTACACCAGCTTCTCCGCGAGCTCGCTCGACGAGGCGGCCGCCTTCCGCGTCGCCTCGATCTTCGCGCCGCAGAACCGCGAGCGGGTGGAGAAGGCGATCCGCGAGGAGCTGGCGCGCGCGGTGCGCGAAGGCTTCGGCGCCGACGAAGTCGGGGAGGGGAAGGTCTCGGTCCTCGAGGCCCGGCGCCTCGCGCGCTCGCAGGACCGCGCGCTGGCGAGCCGCCTGAGCAACTACCTGTTCGTGAAGCGCAGCTTCGCCTGGGACATCGACTTCGAGAAGAAAATCGCCGCGCTCACCCCGGCGCAGGTCAATGCCGCGCTTCGCAAGCACATCGACCCGGCGCGGCTTTCGGTGGTGGTGGCGGGCGACCTGAAGAAGTGAAATCGGGGTCAGAGCCCGAATTCGTTTCGCACGTAGTGCGGAATTCGGGCTCTGACCCCGATTTCATCAGCGCCTCTTCAGCAGGTCCCGGATCTCCTCCAGCAGCATCTCCTGCCGCGGCGGCGTGGCGGCGGGCGGCTGGTCCTCGTAGCGGCGGCGCAGCTCGTTGATGATCTTCACCATCACGAAGATCGCCAGGGCGATGATCATGAAGTCGACGGCGGTCTGGATGAACTTGCCGTACAGGATGCGGGCGTCGCCCACCTGCCAGGCCAGGCTCTTGAAGTCGACGCGGCCGATGGCGCCCACCAGCGGCATCACGATGTCCTCCACCAGCGAGGAGACGATCTTGCCGAAGGCGCCGCCGATCACCACCGCCACCGCGAGGTCGATGACGTTGCCCTTGATCGCGAACTCGCGAAATTCCTTGATGATGCTCATTGGTAGGTTACCTCCACGATTTCGAGTTGTTCTTCACCCGCCGGCGTGCGCAGCGTCACGCGGTCGCCCTCGCGCGCCTTGATCAGCGCCTTGGCGATCGGCGACACCCACGAGACGCGGCCGTGCGCCGGGTCGACCTCGTCGACGCCGACGATGGTGACGGTTTTCTCTCCCGAGGCGCCTTTGACCCTCACCGTCGCGCCAAAAAATACCTGATCGGTGTCGCGCCCGGCGGATTGCACGATCTGGGCGCCTTCGAGCCGCTTGATGAGGAAGCGCACGCGCCGGTCGATCTCGCGCAATCGCTTCTTCCCGTAGAGGTAGTCGGCGTTCTCGGAGCGATCGCCGAGCGAGGCCGCCCAGGCCACGGTCTTCACCACTTCGGGCCGCTCGATCTCGACCAGGCGGCGCAGCTCGGCTTCGAGCCGGGCGTACCCGGCCGGCGTAATGTAATTTTTTCCAGAAGGCGGCAGCGCCGGCGCTTCAGGCTCGACTTCATCGTCCGCAGCGTCTTCCGCCGCGTCTTCCTTCATAAAGGCTTTGGACACAAAAGCATTTTATCCCTTGCCAGCGCAGCGCCGACCTTTCAGAATTGCGGCCGGGGAAGAGCAAGAGCAGGCAAGGGAGAAGGGGAGATGGCGGAGAAGAAGGAAGAGCTCGATTTCCTGTCGAAGCTGCGCATCCGTGAGCTGATCCTGATGGGATTGATCACGGTCACCGCGGTGCTCGCCAACCTGCCGGAAGAATACGTCGCCGACACGCTCGGCGTCAGCCCCGCCGGCCTCGTCGCGGTGCTCGGCATCGCGGTCATCATCGGCCTGTTCCTCTACCTGAAGACCGGCCTGTTCATCGCGGTGGTGCTGCTGATCGCCGGCGCCAACATGCCCGACCAGATCGCCGAAGGCCTCAACATCTCCAAGATCCCGATCGTGCTCGCGCTGGTGGCGCTGGTCGGCGTCGGGCTGATCAACTATGTGGTGAGGCTGGTGCCCACCGGCCTCGAGCCGCGGCCCAAGGAGAAGAGCGCCGAGGGCGTGCGCGCCCTCTTCTACGCCATCGAGAAGAACAACCTGGTGTACGCGCAGAAGGTCCTGGGCATGAACTTTGACCCGAACATGCACCACGACAACGGCTACACCCCGCTCGCCTACGCCGCCATGCGCGGCAGCCTGCCGATGATCGAGCTGCTGCTGCGCAATGGCGCCGATCCGCAGATGACGACCCGCGAAGGCGATACCCCGGTCGAGCTCGCGCTGCGCTTCGGCCACGCCGAGGTCGCCGACGGGCTGAAGGTGGCGCGGCGCGCCGCCGCCGCCGGCCTGCCCGACAGCGAAGCCGCGGCCCCGGCCACCATCAGCGGCTAGTTTTTCGCGGCCCGTCGCGCAGTTTCGCTGGGCCTCTTGCAGGCTTACCCCCTACTGTATAATCGTTCAGTACCATGGAAATCCAGCTTCCGTCGCCCGTTTCAGAGCAGGACATCAGCCGGGACACGCTGCTCGAGAAGTACGCCAAGGACGGCGAGCAGAGCGTCGCCCAGGTCCGCCGCCGCGTAGCGCGCGCCCTCGCCCAGGTCGAGCGCGAGGCCGACCGCGCCAACTGGGAACGCCGCTTCCTGCAGGCGCAGGAAGAAGGCTTCATTCCCGCCGGCCGCATCAACTCCGCCGCCGGCGTGAACCTGCAGGCGACCCTGATCAACTGCTTCGTGCAGCCGGTGGGCGATTCCATCAGCGAGGTGGTCGAGGGCCGCCCGGGTATCTACACCGCGCTCCAGGAAGCCGCCGAAACCATGCGGCGCGGCGGCGGCGTCGGCTACGACTTCTCCGCCATCCGCCCGAAGGGCGCCGAGGTCAAGGGCACGCGCTCGCGCGCGAGCGGCCCGCTTTCCTACATGCGCGTCTTCGACCGCTCGTGCGAGACGGTGGAATCGGCCGGCTCGCGCCGCGGCGCGCAGATGGGCGTGCTGCGCTGCGACCACCCGGACATCGAGGAC
>DATFDV010000035.1:0-11411 GCA_035251855.1 Burkholderiales bacterium
CGCCGATGCAGCCGACGCGCAGGGTGTCGACCTGGGTGAGCTTGCCCGGGTAGAGCACGAAGCCCTTCTCGCGCACGCGGTCGTAGAACTTCTGGAAATCATAGTGCGGATCCGCCGGCGCGTGGAAGGTGACGATGATCGGCGCCTGGTGGCGCGGCTCGAGGAACAGCTTGAAGCCCAGGCGCGTCATGCCGTCGATCAGCACGTCGCAGTTGCGGCGGTAGCGGGCGCCGCGCGCGGGCTGGCCGCCCTCGGCGACGAACTGCTCCAGCGCCGCGTGCAGCGCGGCGACCACCACGGTGGGCGGGGTGAAGCGCCACTGCGCCGTCTTCTCCATGTTCACCCATTGGTCGTACAGATCGAGGACGAGGGACGGGGAATTGCCCGCGCATCGTTCAAGACTGGATTTTCTTAAAAGGGCAAAACCCATTCCCGGCGGCCCTTCGAGGCATTTGCCGGAAGCGGCCACCAGCGCGTCGAACGCACCGTCGACCGGGATTGCGGCGAATGAGCTCATCGCGTCGACCAGCAGGCCGCGCCGGTGCTTCGCCACGACGGCCGCGACTTCGGCCAACGGGTTGAGCACGCCGGTGCTGGTCTCGCAGTGCACCAGCGCGACGTGGGTAATGGAAGGGTCGCGTGCAAGCGCCGAGTCGATGCTGGCGGCTTTTACGATTTCCTTTTCTTCGAAATCCACGGTGGTGACCCGGCGACCGAGGATCGAGCAGATCTTCGCGATGCGCTTGCAGTACGCGCCGTTCTGCGGCACCAGCACATGCCCGTCCTTCGGCACCATGGTGCCGAGCATCGCCTCCACCACGAAGGTGCCGCTGCCCTGCAGCGGGACGGACACATGGGTTTGCTTTACGGCAGCAATATCCAAAAGCATTTCGCGCACCCGGCGATTGATCTCGATGAAGCCGCTGTCGCGCGAGCCCCAGTCGCGCACCATGGCGAGCTTGGTCGCGGTCGAGGTGGTGAGCGGGCCGGGGGTGAGGAGGATTGGCTCTTTCATTTCAGGTGTCTCCATTTCTGCGTCTTGCGTTCCACCAGCCAGCCCACGCCCAGATACAAGATACAGGCGACGAGCGAGGTGGCGGCGATCAGCACCGCCATGGCGGCGGCCGGGCCGGCCTCGCCGGCCTCGTCGAGGTTGAGGACGGCAATCGAGGCGACCTTGGTGTCGGGCGAGTACAGGAACACCACCGCCGAGATGGTGGTCATGGCGTTGATGAAGAAGTAGCGGCTGATGTCGAGGAGCGCCGGGGTGCAGATCGGCAGCGTGACGCGCCAGAAGGTGCGGTAGAAGGGCACCTTGAGCGACGCCGAGACGGCCTCGAACTCCGCGTCGAGCGCCTTCAGGGCGGTGAGCGCGGTGAGGTGCCCGGTGGTGTAGAAGTGCACCACGGTGCACAGCACGAGCAGCGTCATGGTGTGGTACAGGCCGTTCAGCGGATTGTTCAGGGCGTTGAAAAAGAAGATGTAGGCAAGGCCGAGGACCAGCCCCGGCACCGCCATCGGCAGGAGGGCGAGCAGGTGCACCGCCGGCCGCAGCCAGTCCAGGCCCCGGGTTTTTTCCAACAAGTACGCGCCGACGAACACCACGGCAGTACCGCCGATCGCGGTGCCGAACGCGAGCCGCAGGCTGTTGAAGAATGCCGAATCGACTTCCGCGTCGACCAGGCCGTAGGCGTAGCTCTTCAGGCTGAACGAGAGGTCATAAGGCCAGAACTTGACCAGCGAGGCATAGACCGCCATGCCGAACACCGCGAGCATGAGCAACGCCACCGCCAGGCAATAGAGCGTCATCGCCAGGTCGAAGCCGCGCGACGGCCGCGGCGAGTAGGGCACGGCGCGCGCGGTCAGCATCGAGGTCTGCTTGCGCTGCACGAAGCGGTTCACCGCAAAAGTCACCAATGCGGGCGCCAGGAGGAACACCGCCACCACCGCCCCCCGCTGGAAGTCCTGCTGGCCGATCACCAGCTTGAAGATGTCGGTGGCGAGCACGTTGAAGTCGCCGCCGATCACCTTCGGGATGCCGAAGTCGGTGATCACCAGCGTGAACGTGACCAGCGCCGCGCTGATCAGGCCGTACTTCGCCCCGGGCAGGGTGATAGTGAAGAACTTGCGCGCTTGGCTCGTGCCGAGCGCGTCGGCGGCCTCGTAGAGCCGCGCGTCGGCGAGCGCCAGCGCCGTGATCAGGATCATGAGCGTGTGCGGAAATACCGCGAACATTTCGGAGATGATGATCCCGGGCGCGCCGTAGATGGCGGAGATGCCGAGCGCCTGCAGCACGCCCTTCAATACCCCCTGGTTGCCGAACCAGTAGATGAACGAGATCGCCGCGAGCAGCGAGGGCGCGAGGAGCGGCGTGAGCGCGACGGTGCGGAACATGCCCTTGAGCGGCATGCAGCTGCGGGTGAGCGCGTAGGCGAAGACGAACGCGGCGGGCACCGTGGCGAGCGTCACCACCGCGGCGACCCAAACGCTGTTCCAGAGCGACTGGGCGAGCGCCGGGGTCTGCATGTAAGCGACGAAGTTATGCAGGCCGACGAAGGCGCCGCTGCGGTCCTCGAGGCTCTGAACCAGCAGCGCGGCGAGCGGCGCCGCCAGGAACCAAAGCAGCCCGAGCAGGATGACCAGCAGCGCCGCATGGCCGGCCCGGTCGCGCGGGTCGGCGCGCTGGCGGATCGCGAGGGCGACCATTCAGGCCCGGAACAGGCGCAGCCGCTCGGGCAGGATGCGCAGGCGCAGCGCCTTGCCCGGCTCGAGCGCCTGCTCGGAAAGGAAATTGAGCGACAGGTAGACCGTGAGCGGCTGGCCGAGCCCGTCGGCGGCGACGCGCACCAGGCAGTACGAGCCGAGGAACTCGACCTTCTCGATGCGCGAGTCGAGCACGTTGGAATCCCCCGGCGCGATCGGCTGCGCGACGATGTCCTCCGGGCGCAGGTAGGCGCGCACATTGCCCGGGGCGGGCTTTTCCGAAGATTGCAGCAGCAGCGAGCCGACGCGCAGGCCGCCTTCCTCAGCCGTGCCGGCGAGCACGTTCACCTTGCCGACGAAATCCGCGACGAACGGCGATGCCGGCTCGCGGTAGATTTCGAGCGCGCTGCCCACCTGCTCGATCACGCCGTGGTTCATCACCACGATGCGGTCGGCCATCGACAGCGCTTCCTCCTGGTCGTGCGTCACCATGATGGTGGTGACCCCGAGGCGCTGCTGCAGCGAGCGGATTTCCTGCCGCAGCCGCACGCGCTCCAGGGCATCCAGCGCGGACAGCGGTTCATCCAGCAGCAATAGCCCCGGCGAGGTGGCGAGCGCCCGCGCAAGGGCGATGCGCTGCTGCTGGCCGCCGGAGAGCTGGCTGGGGTACTTCGCGCCCGCCTCGGCCAGGCCGACCAGCTTGAGCAGCTCGGCCACCCTGGCCCTGATGGTTTGTCTTGCATGCCCTTTGTTGACCAGCCCATAAGCGACGTTGTCGAACACGCTGAGGTTCGGAAACAGCGCGTAGGACTGGAACACGATGCCGTAGTCGCGCTGCGCCGGCGGCAGGCGCGAGATGTCGCGCGTGCCCTGGCGTACCGTTCCGGCGCTCTGCACTTCGAGCCCGGCGATGATGCGAAGGAGGGTGGTCTTGCCGCAGCCCGAGGGCCCGAGGAAGCAGACGAACTCGCCCTGCGTCACATCCAGGCGGATGTCACGCAGGGCGCTGAACGCACCGAACTCCTTGGAAACCCCGTCGAGCCGAAGGTATGAGACGAGGTCTCTCTGTCTCACCTTTTTTCGGACTTGGCGTTGTAGCGCTTGTTCCACTCGGCGAGGATGCGCTCGCGGTTCTTCGCCGACCAGCTGAAATCCAGGTTGATCAGGCGGTTCTCGTAGTCCTTGGGAATGTTGGCCAGCGGCTCGGCCACGCCGGGCTGCGCGGTGATCGCGAAGTTCTTGCCATACAGCTTCATCGCGTTCTTGCTCGAGGCCCAGTCGGCGAGCTTCTTCGCCGCCTCGAGCTTCTTGGTGCCCTTGTGGATCGCGAACGCCTCGAGGTCCCAGCCCAGGCCTTCCTTCGGGAACACCAGGTCGATCGGCGCGCCCTTCGCCTTGTTGCTGTGCCCCCGGTACTCGAACGAGATGCCCATCACGAACTCGCCGGTGGCCGCTTGGTTGCACGGCTTGGAGCCGGAGTGGGTGTACATGGCGATGTTCTCGTGCAGCTTGTCCATGTAGTCCCAGCCGCCTTTCTCGCCCCACATCGTGAGCCACGCCGTGACGTCGAAGTAGCCGGTGCCCGAGGACGCCGGGTTGGGCATCACCACCTGGCCCTTGTAGATCGGCTTGGTGAGGTCCTTCCAGCTTTCGGGCTTGGGCAGGTTGCGCTTCTTGGCTTCTACGGTGTTGAAGCACACGGTCGCGCCGTAGACGTCCATGCCCCACCACGCCGGCGGGTTCTTCTTGTCGCGGTATTTCGCCATGATGGCGTCGAGGTTGAGCGGCGCGTAGGGCGTCAGCATGCCCTCGGCGTCGAAGAGCGCGAGGCTCGAAGCGGCCACGCCCCAGATCACGTCGGCCTGCGGATTGGCCTTCTCGGCCAGCAGCTTGGCGGTGATCACGCCGGTCGAGTCGCGCACCCAGCGCACCTCGAGATCCGGCACCTCGCGGTACAGGCCCTGCTCATAGGCTTTGAGCTGGTCGGTCTCGAGCGCGGTGTAGACCAGCAGCTGTGTCTTTTGCGCCCACGCCCCGGCCCAGACGACGAGCAACGCGGCGGCTGCCGCGCAACGAATGATGTTCATGATTCCCCTCCCTGTTGGACTCGGCCACATAGTGCCGTAGTGCCGCGCGCCGGGTCAATCGTAAATTGTTGACAATCTGCAATCGAGACACGAGACTCCGGCGGCATGGCCAAGAAACGTCAGGCGGGGCCAGCGAGCGAATCGGGCGCCGCGATTGCCCTGGTGCGGCAGCAGTCGTTGACTTCGCTGGTGCAGCGCGAGATCGAGCGCCGCATCCTCGGCGGCGAGCTGCTGCCCGGCGCCAAGCTGAACGAGGCGGACCTCGCGGCGGCAATGGGCATCTCGCGGGGGCCGGTGCGCGAGGCCTTCCGCGCCCTCGAGCAGGCCGGGCTGGTGCACACCGAGAAGAACCGCGGCGTATTCGTGCGCCAGGTCTCGCTCGAGGAGGCGAACGAGATCTACGAGGTGCGCGCTGCCCTCGAGGCGCAGATCGGCCGCCTGGCCGCGCAGCGCATCAGCGCCGAGCAGGTCGAGCGCCTGCGGGGCATCGTCAAGCGCATGCACGCCGCTGGCCGCAGCCGCGACGGCGAGGCCTATTTCCCGCTCAACCTGGAGTTTCACGAGACGCTCGCCGAGGCCTGCGGTAACCGCGCGCTCGCCACGAACTACCGGCGCGTGGTCAACGAGCTCAACCTCTATCGCCGGCAGGCGATCCTGCGCAACGTCGACATCATCCCGGCCTCCACCAAGGATCACCAGGCGATCATCGACGCGGTGGCGAAGGGCGACGCGCAGCTTGCCGAGCGCCTGCTCTACGAGCACGTGATCAACAGCCGCGCGCGCCTGCACGACCAGCCGCGCGCCGCGGCCTAGCGCATGAACCGCATCGAGCGGGTCACCAGCGTCATCGACCGGGTGAGCCTCTGGTCGGGCAGGGCGGTCGCCTGGCTGATCGTGCCGATGATCCTGTTGCTGGCGGGCGAAGTGATCGCGCGCAAGTTCTGGGCGCCGACGGTCTGGACCCTCGACCTCGCCACCATGCTCTACGGCGTGCATTTCTTCGTCGCCGGGGCGATGACGCTCTACCTCGGCAAGCACATCCGCACCGACTTCTTTTACTCCAGGTGGTCGCCGCGCACGCAGGCGTGGGTGGACGTGTTCTGCTACCTGTTCCTGTTCCTGCCCGGCATGGTGATGTTCGTGGTGCTGAGCTGGGAGTTCGCCGCCGAGTCCTGGGAGCTGCGCGAGTCGCTGATGACCACCTGGCGGCCGGCCGCGTACTGGTACAAGTCGGCGATCCCGCTGAGCGGGGCGCTGCTGCTGGTGCAGGGCGTCGCCGAGATGCTGAAGTCGATGAACCTGCTGCTCACCGGGATCGACCGCCGCCACCACTCGGCGGCGAGCGAGGTCACGTGAATGGGACTGGAAATCTACGGCCTGGTCCTGCTGGTGCTGCTGTTCGGCGCCATCTGCGTGGGCTTCCCGATCTCCTTCACCCTGATCACGCTGGGCATGGCGTTTGGCTACGTGGCAATGAGCGACCGCGTGTTCTACCTGATGACGCTGTCGTTCTTCGGCACCATGATGGACACGGTGCTTGCGGCGGTGGCGCTGTTCACGTTCATGGGCTACCTGCTCGAGAGCGCCGGCCTGATGGAGCGCCTGTTCCGCGCGGTGCAGCTCATCTCGGGCCGCATGAAAGGCTCGCTCTATGTCGGAACGATCTTTACCGCCACGCTTTTCGCAGCGGCGACCGGCATCGTCGGCGCGGCGGTGACGATCATCGGCCTGATGGCCGCGCCGGTGATGAAGCGCGCGGGCTACGACACCGGGCTCTCGGCGGGCACCATCTGCGCCGGCGGCACGCTCGGCATCCTGATCCCGCCGAGCGTGATGCTGGTGGTGATGGGGCCGGTATTCTCGGTCTCGGTGGTGCGCCTGTACGCCGCCGCGCTGGTCCCGGGGCTGCTGCTCGCCTTCATCTACATCGCCTACACCATGATCCGGGTGCAGCTCAATCCCAGGCTCGGACCGCCGCTCTCCGACGAGGAGCTGAACGTCCCGAAAAGCTACCTGGTGAAGGAATTTTTCGTCGGGCTGCTGCCGCCGGTCACGCTGATCCTGGTCACGCTGGGCTCGATCATCACCGGCTTTGCCACGCCGACCGAGGGCGCGGCGCTCGGCTGCGTGGGCGCGCTGGGCGTGACGGTGGCGCATGGCCGCCTGAGCTTCAGGATCGTCAGGGAATCGGCGTACCGCACCGCCGAGACCACCAGCATGGTGATGGTGCTGCTCGCCGCCTCTACGTTCATGGGCGTGGTGTTCTCCGCGCTCGGCACGCCGAAGTTCATCGCCGACAGCCTGTTGTCGTGGGGCCTGCCGGTCTGGGCGCTGCTCGGGGGACTGCTGATCGTGTGCTTCATTCTCGGCTGGCCGCTGGAATGGGTGCCGATCGTGGTGGTGATCGTGCCGATCTTCCTGCCGATCCTCACCGAGCTGAAGGTCGACATGATCTGGTTCTCGATCCTGATCGCGGTCACGCTGCAGAGCTGCTGGCTGTCGCCGCCGGTGGCGCTCTCCGCGTACTACCTGAAGGGAATCATGCCGGAGTGGCAGCTTTGGGAGATCTACAAGGGCATGCTGCCCTTCATGGGCTTGCAGGCGGTGGCCGTGGCGCTGCTTTATGCGTTTCCGCAAATCACGCTGTGGCTGCCGAACCGGTTGTTCAATTAGTCATCAGAGGAGGAAGGTCATGAGGAAGAGCATTGCATCAATCGGGGCGGCGCTGCTGCTGGCCGCGTCATTCTCGGCGGAGGTGGCCGCGCAGCAGCAGTTCCGCTGGAAGCTGCAGAGCGCGAACCCGGCCGGCACCCCGCACATGGAGCTGCTGACCAAACTCGCCGGCAACATCGACCGCATGTCCGGGGGGCGGCTGAAGATCGAGATCCTGCCGAGCGGCGCGATCATCGCGCCCTTCGAGATTCTCGACGGCGTGAACAAGGGCATCGTCGAGATGGGGCAGTGGTGGACGCACTACGCCACCGGCAAGCATCCGGCCGGCGGCCTGTTCAGCGCGCCGATCGGCGGCGCCGGCAGCGGCCTTGACCAGATGAACCACCTGTCGTGGTACATGCGGGGCGGCGGCCGCGAGCTGTATCTCGAGTACTACCAGAAGATCCTCAAGCGCGACGTCATGGCGTTCCTCTACGCGCCCGACGGCCCCGAGGCCTTCGGCTGGGTGAAGAAGCCGCCGAAGAGCGTCGCCGAGTACACCAAGCTGCGCTTCCGCATGTCCTCCGGCCTTCCGTCCGATGTCCTCAAGGACATGGGCGGCGTGCCGATGAACCTCGCGGGTGCCGAGCTGATCCCGGCGGCCGAGCGCGGCCTGATCGATGGCGTGGAATGGATCAACCCGGCCAACGACCTCAAGGTCGGCCTGCACGACGTGTTCAAGTTCTACTCCCTGCAGGGCCTGCACCAGGCCATCGACATCGCCGACGTGATCATCAACGGCGAGAAGTGGCGCAGCCTGCCGCCCGACCTGCAGGCGATCGTGCAGACGGCGATGACCACCTCGATCTTCGAGGCGATGCTGTACTTCGTCGACGAGAACGCGAAGGCGCTGCAGGAGATCAAGAAGAAGGGCGTCACGATGTACGACGCGCCGCCCGACTATGCCCCGGCGTTCATCAAGTCGGCGAAGAAGGTGCTGGCGAAGTTCGAGGCGCAGGACCCGTTCTTCAAGCGGGTGCTCGAGTCGCAGCGCAAGTTCGCCGCGGTGGTCGTGCCCTACACCAAGGAGACCAACAAGCTGACCCAGCTCATCGCCGGGGCCGCGGAAGGTCAATGAGAGTCGTCAATGTGAATGGCACGCAGTACCGCTGGCCGAAGCAGCCGGTCGCCGTCGTCTGCATCGACGGCGGCGACCCGGCCTATCTGCAGCGCTTCCTGGCGGAGGGCGCGATCCCCAACATCGCGCGCTTCATCAAGCAGGGTTTCAGCACGGTGGCCGATGGCACGGTGCCGAGCTTCACCTGCCCGAACAACATGTCGATCATCACCGGGACGCCGGCCTCCCGGCACGGCATTTCCGGCAACTTCTATCTCGACGTGAAGACCGGGCAGGCGGTGGTGATGACCGGCCCGGAGCTCCTGCGCGGCGACACCATCCTCTCGCAGTTCGCCAAGGCCGGGGCGAAGGTCGTTTCCATCACGGCCAAGGACAAGCTGCGAAAGCAGCTCGGCAAGAACCTCGACGTTTCCAAGGGCAACATCAGCTTTTCCTCGGAATTTGCTTCCCAGGCGAGCTTGAAGGAGAACGGGATCGAGAACGTGCTCGAACTGGTGGGGATGGCGCAGCCCGACATGTATTCGATGGAGCTTTCGCTGTTCGTGCTGGAGGCCGGGATCAAGCTGCTCGAGCGCGACCGGCCGGACCTGCTGTACCTCTCGCTCACCGACTATGTGCAGCACAAGTACGCGCCGGAGGAAGCCGAAGCCAAGCGCTTCTACCAGGCGCTCGACCGCTGCTTCGGCCGGCTGGAGCAGCTCGGCGCGGTGGTTGCCCTGACCGCGGACCACGGCATGAACGACAAGTCCGACGCCGCCGGCAAGCCGAACGTGATCTGGCTGCAGGACGCTCTGGACGCGAAGTTCGGCAAGGGCGACACGCGGGTCATCTGCCCGATCACCGACGCCTTCGTCGCCCACCATGGTGCGCTCGGCGGCTTCGTGCGCGTATGGTGCACCGGCCGGGCGACGCCCCGGCAGGTGATGGACGCGATCCACGGCATCCCCGGCATCGAGTCGGTGATGGACAAGGAGACCGCCTGCCGGGTGTTCGAGCTGCCCGCCGACCGCGAGGCGGACGTGGTCGTGATCTCGACCGCCAACACGTGCATCGGCGCCTCCGCGGCGGCGCACGACCTCTCCGGCCTGGAGGGACACCGCCTGCGCACCCACGGCGGCGTATCGGAGGCGAAAGTGCCGATCATCCTGAGCGTGCCGCTCAACGACGAGTACAAGCTCAGGGCCGGGGTCAGTACGCTGAAGAGCTACCAGGTTTTCGACTACGCGCTGAACGGATGGTGAAAAGCGGCAAGCTGGCGGTCTACGAGGCGCCGGGAAGGCCTTTCGAGCTGAGGTCGTTTCCCGTCCGGGCACCGCGCGCCGGCGAGGCGCTGGTCAAGGTGCGCATGTCGACCATCTGCCGCTCCGACATCCATTCGTACCTCGGCCATCGCCCGAACCCGTGCCCCGGCGTGCTCGGACACGAGATCATCGGCAACCTGGTTTCTCTTGGAAAAGAAATAACCCACGACATGCGCGGACAGCCCCTGGCCGCCGGCGACCGCGTCACCTGGAGCGAGTATTTCGTCCCGCCGGGCAGCGAGGGCGTCGAGCTGCCGCAAAAGGCGCCGGGCGTGGACAAGTACGGCCACATGGCGGTCACCACCGAGCCGCACCACCACGGCGGCTTCGGCGAGTACTGCTACATCCTTCCGTACTCGTGGATCCTCAAGCTGCCGCCCGAGCTCACCGACGAGGAGGCGACGCCGATCAACTGTGGCGTCGCCACCGTCGTGTGCATCGTCGAGAAGGCCGAGGTGAAGCCCGGCGACACCGTGGTCATCCAGGGTCTCGGCCTGCTCGGCCTCTATGCCGCCGCGGTTTGCAAGGCGCGCGGCGCCCGGCGCGTGATCGGGGTCGACGGCGTGGAGTCCCGGCGCGATCTCGCCGGGCGCTTCGGCGTGGACCATGCGGTATCGAAGAACACCGAGACCGCCGATGTCGTGATCGAGGTCTGCGGCGACCCGTCGGTGATACCGGAAGGCATCGATTGCCTGCGCACCGGCGGCCGCTACGTGCTCGGCGGCGTGGTGAACCCCGAATCCTTCGTGCGCCTCGACGCGAACCAGATCCTGCGCAAGCTCGTCACGCTGCGCGGGGTGCACAACTATCACCCGAGAAACCTGCCCGAGGCGCTCGACTTCGTGGTCGCCAACCGCGAGCGCTTCCCGTTCCACGAGCTGGTCGACGCCAAGTACCGGCTCGACGAAGTCGGCAAGGCGATGCGCGACGCCGCCGACCGCCGTGTGCTGCGCGCTGCTATAGTCCCCTGACCATGCATGCAAAGACCAAGACCGTAGAAGCCCCGCGCCGCGAGGCGATGCGCATCGCCGGCGAGAAGGTGTACGGCGACCGCGTGCTGGAAGTTCGCTTCCCTTACACCGGCGAGGTCATCGCCACCGTTCCCAAGGCGACGGTCGAGGACGTGAGGCGCGCTTTCCGCACTGCGCGCGAATACAAGCCGAAGCTGACGCGCTACGAGCGCTACCGCATCCTGATGCGCGCCGGCGAACTCATCGCCGGGCGGCGCGATGAAATCGCGCGCGTCATCACGCTGGAAGCCGGCATCTGCCTGAAGGACTCGACTTACGAAGTCGGGCGCGCGAGCGACGTGCTGCTGTTCGCCGCCAACCAGGCGCTGGTGGACGACGGGCAGGTGTTCTCCTGCGACCTCACGCACCACGGCAAGAGCCGCAAGGTGTACACGCTGCGCGAGCCGCTGCTGGGCGCGATCTCGGCCATCACGCCGTTCAACCATCCGCTCAACCAGGTGATCCACAAGGTCGCGCCCGCCGTCGCCACCAACAACCGCATGGTGGTGAAGCCCACCGA